>CAKPFG010000017.1 GCA_934153675.1 uncultured Bacilli bacterium | reverse complement strand
TCAGCCAATAAAAGAAGTGTTGATGCATACGGAAAAAGTATAGAACTTGCCGTAGCTAATTACTTACTAGATAAAGGGAAATTTCCAACAAACATAAGTGATTTAGAAATTGAATACTCAGGGAAAGAGGTTATATGTAATATTTCTTTATTAAATGAAGATTCAAGTGTATACTTATCAGAATGTAAAGTAGGAAGTAGTGATGTTAAAGATAAAAATACTAGCGATGGATGGTATCACTATGGAAAAATAAAGTATAAAACTTATAAAATAGGCGATGAAATCACATATAACGGTATTAATTTTTATGTTATAGAAAATAGTGATGAGACTAGTGATTCTGTAACACTACTAAAGGAAGAACCATTAACAGTAGCTGAAGTAAATAAATATGGCGGAGTAGGAACAGAAAATAACCATGTGAATAAAAGTACCCGTTTCTCAAGAGGGACAGCCGATGATTCTAATGGCTATGGAGGAATGGCATACTATTCAAGTTCAACATGTGGATATAATGGTTCTGAATGGATATTTGATGGATGTAATAATACGACTACGACAGATTATGCAAAAAGCGAAGTAAAATATGTAGTAGATGCCTGGGCTTTAGATAAATTAAAAGCAAATGACCTAAAAGAGGATAAAACAGGCTATAGTGCAAGATTAATAACATATGATGAATTGACAGATAACTTAGGATATGAAAAGAATGGTTCACTGGTTTCACCATCAAGCAATGGAGAAACCCCAAGTTGGGTATATAATAGTAAATATTGGTATTGGACCATGAGCCAATATGTAGATTCCCCTTCTAGCGTGTGGTATGTGCGCCACGATAGCTGCTTGAACTACAACAATGTGTATAGCTCCGGAGTTTCCGTGCGCCCTGTTATAACCATAAAAAAATCTGCTATCTAAACAAAATTGTTAAAAGATAAAAAATAAAAAGTTTACAGAATATTATATATTTATATCTTTTATAAGGTAGTGTAAAGAGTTTTGTGGCAAAAAGTTAAAATTTTAAGAAATTAGTTAAATAAAATTAATTTCTTCTTTTTGTATGTAGTTAAAAACATTCATTCCAGTATTATAAAAATTATTTAAATATTTATTAGTTTTTGTATCAGTTGGAAATATTATTTTATTTACATTGGTTTTAGTTTTGGTATTACATTCATTGATTGTAGAAAGATTTATTAATTTATTTAAATACAGATTTTTTATGTCAGTACTATTAATTTTTAATAATCTTAGTTTTAATAAATGACTTAATCCATTCCTTGAATAGACTTTAGGTCTTGTGGTAAATAAATCAGCAAGAATATGAGAGATGTGGGACTCCATAAAAATTTCATATGTTTATTATTTAAATAAGTTCGTCTTTCTTTTCAATTGTTTAAAATATATTTTTGTTTGTTTTCAATTGTTTCAGTTCTTTCTGGATTTAAATCTTTAAATTGTTCTATTAATAATTTTAAAATTTTTTTATTATTTGAATTAACAAATTCAAGTAATGCTTCATAAATATCATTATTTTCTTTGTTGTTAAATTCATTAATGCGTGTTTAAAATGAAAATTGTCCATTGCAAACTGTACTTTAGTATCAGAGGTCAACTTAAACCAATTAGACTTTGAAAATTCTTTAATTCATTTTGCACAGTCACCTATAAAGTTTCTTTCTTTTTATAAGAATATTCTTTTTCGTAGTCTTCAAATATGACGGATGCTTTAGTCATGAAATTTTTTTCCTTCATTAAATTGTGAACCAATAAATTTTTCATCAAGCATGATAAATAATTTTTATACGTTTGAGTTCATTGATTTCGTTATATTCAGGATTAAAGGCAAGAACTATATTTCTTGAAGTAGCGCGATTAATATTAATATTATTAGAAGTCCTTTTCCCAATTTTATTTGCAATTATTTTTTCAGTTTCAGAATAACTTTCAGTAGTAGCTTGTTCGCAGATTTCAGCACAGACAAACGGATTAAAGTGTTTTTTTGGTAGACCTAATAACAAATCAGTAAAGAAGAAATATTCATTAGACGTTGTATCATAGTAATATCTTCTTTTAAATGTTATTTCGTCAAATAGAGTTACAAAGTTTTTCCTTTCATAAAATCCATTAGATTTACAAAATTTTTTTCTGTATGATAAATTAAAGAAGAATTCATTAATATATTGAAAGCAGGACTTAATAATGTCTTTAATAAATAATCATTGAATGAATTCAAATTATTTATAAAATTATAATAATTAGAAAAAGTACCTTTTTTATCAACATAATTCAAAAAATAATTTGGTAATGTTTTAAAAATATGTTATAATATGATTGTATTTGTTTGAAGGAGTAGTTATAAGTGTTTTTAAGAGAGTTAGTGGTTGGTGTAAACTAATAAATTATTTATAATGAAGATATCAAATGTAAGAATAATCGTAAGTCTGCGTTAAAGATTAGAGTCTATAAATAAGGTGGTACCGCGTCAATCGCCCTTATACTTTAGACTCTTTTTATATGAAGGAGGATTTTGATGAAAAGTTTTAATACAGATTATAATATTAAAAATGTTGGCGAAAGAGTAAAATTAATGGGATGGGTTTCTAAAATGAGAAATCTTGGTGGTCTTTTATTTATTGATCTTAGGGATAGAAGTGGTATTATACAACTTGTTATTGATCCTAAAAGTAAATGTTATAATGATTGTTGTACATTAAAAAAAGAATATGTTATTAGTGTTAGTGGTATTATTTCTAAAAGACAAAGGGAAAATAAAAATATAAAAACAGGGGAAATTGAAGTTAATGTTGATTTTGTTTCAATATTAAATACTTCTTTAGAATTACCTTTTGAAATTTGTGATAATACAACAGCTTTAGAGGAAACTAGATTAAAATATCGTTATTTGGATCTTAGAAGAGAAAAAATAAAGAATAATTTAATGATTCGTCATAAAATTACAATGGCAGCTCGTAATTATTTAGATAGTTTATCTTTTATGGAAATAGAAACGCCAATTCTTTGTAAGTCAACACCTGAGGGAGCACGAGATTATTTAGTTCCGTCTAGAATTAATAAGGGCTCTTTTTATGCTTTGCCACAATCTCCACAAATATTTAAACAATTACTTATGATTGGAGGAATGGAAAGATATTTTCAAATTGCGAAATGTTTTAGGGATGAGGATTTACGTGCAGATCGTCAACCTGAATTTACTCAAATTGATGTTGAAATGAGTTTTGTAGATGAAAATGATGTTATTGATGTTGCAGAGGGACTTGTTTGTGATATTTTTAAGAAAGTTCTTGATGTTGAAATATCAAAACCTTTTATGCGAATGAAATACGATGATGCGATTAGATTATATGGTAGTGATAAACCTGATTTAAGATTTGATATGCCATTAGTCGATATTTCTAATATTTTTAAAAATAATCCTTCTCCATTTTTTAATAGTATTGTAAATGGTAATTGTATTTTTAATGCAATAGTAGTGAGAAATAAAGCAAGTGAGTTTTCAAGAAAAGATATTGATAAATTAACTTCATTTGTTAAAAATTATAAAGCTAATAATCTTGCATATTTAAAAATTGGTAGTGAAGTAACTGGTAGTATAAGAAAAATTATATCAGATGATGAAATTTCCTTATTAAAAACTAATCTTAATCTTAAAGATAATGATTTAGTGTTGATGGTTATGGGTGAATACAATATTGTAAAAACAAGTTTAGGTTCACTTAGAATACATCTTGCTAATAAACTTAATTTAGTAGATGAAAATATTTATAAAGTGCTTTGGGTAACTGATTTTCCATCATTTGAATGGAGTGAAGAAGAAAATAGATATGTTTCTTGCCATCATCCATTTACTATGCCTAAGGACAGTGATATAAATAAATTATTAAATGATAAGGCACATTGTTATTCTAAAGCTTATGATGTTGTTATTAATGGCTATGAAGCTGGTGGTGGATCTATTCGTATTCATGAAAACAAAGTACAAAATAAAATGTTTGAAGCTTTAGGACTATCAGAAGAAGAGGTAAAAAATAAATTTGGCTTTTTTGTTGATGCATTAAAATATGGTACTCCACCACATGGAGGATTTGCTTTAGGTCTTGATAGAATGACGATGTTACTTTCTAAAACAGATAATATTCGTGATGTTATTGCTTTTCCAAAAACAGCCCATGCAAATGATTTGATGAGTGATTGTCCAACTTTAGTTAGTTTAAAACAATTAGAAGAACTTGGCATTAATATATCAAAAAAACAATAGATTTTTCTATTGTTTTTTTAGCACTTTGGCTCTATCAGCTTGTTTTAAAACATCATCTCTAACACTACCATAGCCAAGATAATTAGATAAAATTAATACATCATTTCTACATAGGTTGTGTTTATATATTTCTCTATCACCATTCATAATTTGTTCTTTATTAGATATTTCTGAGTGTAGTACTTTAAGTTCCAATTGGTATTCACTTAGTAATTCTTGTAAAATTTTGTCTATACCATAAAATCCATTTTTATCTCTAAGTGCTATAATATCCTCTTGCTCCTTTAGCACATTATTATAAAATGTTTGTGGATTATTTGTGATACGGGTTTCATATACTGTTGCAAGTAAATTTTTTTGAATATTGTTTTTTATTTCAAAAATAGTATTATTAATAGTCTTTAAAGCTTTTCTATCATCATGTGGTAATGAGCTTAAATACATGTTTAATACTAATTTATATATTCTATTATCAATAATAATATCTTCATAATTTCCCTTTAGATATTCCTTATATAGTTCATAGGCTAAAATTTTTTTCTTTTTGAATATATTTAATAATTCTTTATTTAATAATTCTTTGTCTATCATATAACCTCCGTAGAAAAATATTTTATCACACATGTTTTTTGTAGTCAAATTAAATAATAAATGTTATAATGTATATTATCGGTAATAACCACCATAATAATAAGTAGTGTATGGAGGATTATAAGGTGGATAATAATAATTTGGTCTACCATAGAAAAATGGTGCGACAAGTCCTCCTGTTAAACCCCCTAATATGAATGGGCCTAAAAAGCCTCCAGCAAACCTGTTATTGGTGTTGTTATAATTATAATTGTAAGGATAATTTTGATACATAATAGCTCCTTTCAATTTATATTATGTAAAAAAAGGAAAAGAGTGATAAAATGGAATCATTGAAAGAAAAATATGCAGAAGTATTATTAAAAACGTGTTTAAAGGTAGAAAATCAACCTCTTTTGATTAGTTTTAACTCTGAAAGACTTGATTTTGTGAGAATAATTACTAAGATAGCTTATAAAATGGGAATTACAGATATTTATTATGATATTACAGATCCATATTTAAAACATGAGGCTTTATTGAATTTGCCGGTAGAGAAGTTAAAAAAATTATCTTTTTTCGATAAAACAAAATGGAGTGAGTATGCTAAAAAAAATGCAGCCTTTTTAATGTTAGCCTCAGAAAATCCTGGACTTATGGATGACGTTGATCCTGTAAAAATTAAGGAATTGATTAAATTTTCTAACGATACTAGAAAGGATTTTCTATTCTTAAGAGATAAATTGCAATTATCTTGGTGTATAGCTGCTGTACCAACAAAGTCTTGGGCAAAATTAATTTTTAAAACTTCAGAAAATCCTGTTGATGATTTATGGATGAAAATTTTTGATATTTGCGAAATTAATAGTGTAGATCCAAAGTTAGTTTGGGATAAAAAAATTAAAATATTATCTAAAAGAGCTAAGAAATTGAATGATTATAATTTTAAAACATTAAAATATAAAAATGGAAAAGGGACTTGCTTTTCTGTTTCGTTACCTAAAGGTCATATTTGGCAATCTGGAAGTGAAACACTTGAAAACGGGAAAGAAATTTTGGTTAATTTTCCAACCGAAGAGGTTTTTACATCGCCTGATTATAGAAGTGCGAATGGTATTTTGTATTCATCTAAACCATTAAGTTATCAAGGTAATATTATTGATAATTTTAATATTACTTTTAAGGATGGAAAAGCAGTATCATCATATGCAGAAATTGGTGATAAATTTTTAAAGGAAATGATTAACACGTGTAATAATTCTAATTATTTAGGAGAGGTTGCTTTGGTTGAATCATCTTCACAAATTTCTGTAACAGGACTAACATTTTATGAAACGTTGTATGATGAAAACGCTTCTTGTCATTTTGCCCTTGGGGCTTCATTTAAAGAATGTATTATAAATGGTGTTAATATATCTAAAGAAGAATTGCAAGAAGTAGGATTAAATCAATGTGATAATCATGTTGATTTTATGGTTGGAACTCCTGATTTAGAAATTATTGGTATTACTGAGAATAATGATAGTATAAAAATATTTGAAAATGGTAATTTTACTTTAGAATTTAAATAATAGTAATAGATTAAAATTAAATCATATAATTAATTAGGTGAAATATGAAACGATTATTTCAAGTTATAGGCCTAATTGGTTTGCTTGCATTTAGTTTTTTTTTAACTGATAAGACTGCTATTGTTGTTAAAAATATGGACGAAGTAATGCAAAAAATAAAAAAAAATAAAAACTTATATGAAACAAAAGGAGAAGATGCAATTATAATTAATGATGGAATAATACCTGGCATTAGTAAAAAAATAGTTAATGTTAATAAGTCTTATAATAATATGAAAGAATATGGCAAATATAATGATAAATTATATGTTTATGATTATGTCCTACCTCATATTAGTGTAAAAGAAAATTTAGATAAATATATAATAATGGGAAATAGTTCTAAAAAAATGGTTAGTTTTAATTTTTTGATTGAGGATGATTTTTCTATTTTATTAAGAATATTAAAAATTAATAATATTAAAGCTAATTTTTTTGTAAATGATTTTTGGTTACAAAATAATTTAGATATAACTTATAATCTGATAAATGAAGGATATATATTTGGTATTAATAATTCTAAAGATAATAATTATGAATGGATGAACACCATAATTACAAAAGTAGGAAAACAAAAACAAATCTTTTGTTATCAAAATGTAAAAAAGTGTAAAAGTATTAATGGATATACTATAAAGGGAAGTTTTATAGATAATAATTACTATAGTAATTTGAAAAAAGAATTAAAAAGTGGTGCTATTATAACATTTAAAGCAGATAAGCAATTAATAAATAATCTTGATTATATGATTAAATATGTATTAAAAAAAGGATATACAATTAGTAATTTGTTTGAACATATTAAAGAGTAAATATTGAAAATATCAAAAAAATATGATATAAGTATAGTAGGTGATTATATGACAGTTGTTTACTTAATGCGACATTCTATAGCGTCAAAGAATATTGATTTTTCTAATGAAAATGGTTCTTTTCAAGATGAAAATAAAAAATTTATTCTTAGTATTGATGGTGAGAGAAAAGCTTTCCTATATAGTAAATTAAAAGAATTGAATGGGATAAATACTGTTGTTTCTAGTAATTATATAAGAGCCATATCAACTGCAAAATATATAGCAGAGAAAAATAAAATTCCCGTTAAAGTTGATTCTGCTTTTGATGAAAGAGAATTTGGTGTAGATGATAAAAATAAAATACCTAATGACTTTTTTAAAAAACAATTTTTAAATCATAATTATAAACTTGAAAAAGGTGAATCTTTTCAGGATGTGAAAAATAGAGCTATAAAAGGTCTTGTTAATGTTATTAAGAATAATTATGGTAAAAAAAGTTTGATTGTTACTCATAGTTCCACAATAACTTTTCTTCTTTCTAAATGGTGCGATGTTGAATATTCAGGTAAATATATTATTAAATTTAAAGAGAAAATTATTGTTGATGGATTTTCTTCGCCCGATTTATTAGAATTAAAGTTTAATGAAAAAAATAAATTAGTAAATATAAGAAGAATCATATTAAATAGTAAAACTTCTTATAATCATAAAAGTAATAAACAGAAAAGAAAGTAGATATTTATGAATAATAGAGGATTAAAAACAAGTATAATTGTATCAATTCTTGTAATTTCAATATTATGTTTATATTTGGTATATTATTTTTTTACAAAAGATTATATGACTGAATATTTTTTTGTTAGTAATTTTATAATCAGGTAAATTAAAAAAATATCTATATAAGAAATTTTTTAATTAATTATGCTATTATGAATATGTAAGGTAGGAAGATATATGAAAAATAAAAAAGCATTTACATTAATAGAATTAATAGCCGTATTAGTAATACTAGCTATATTAGCACTAATAGTAACCCCAATTGTATTAAATATCGTAAAACGCTCTATGGAATCAGCTAATAAAAGAAGTGTTGATGCATACGGAAAAAGTATAGAACTTGCCGTAGCTAATTACTTACTAGATA
>CAKPFG010000016.1 GCA_934153675.1 uncultured Bacilli bacterium | reverse complement strand
ATTGAATACTCAGGTAAAGAAGTTATATGTAATATTTCTTTATTAAATGAAGATTCAAGTGTATACTTATCAGAATGTAAAGTGGGAAGTAGTGATGTTAAAGATAAAAATACTAGCGATGGATGGTATCACTATGGGAGTACTAAAGTAACTTATAAATCCTATAAAATAGGCGATGAAATCACATATAATGGTATTAATTTTTATGTTATAGAAAATAGTGATGAGAATAGTGATTCTGTAACACTACTAAAGGAAGAACCATTAACAGTAGCTGAAGTAAATAAATATGGCGGAGTAGGAACAGAAAATAACCACGTTAATATGTATGTAACAAGTAATACAAGTGCCTCATATTATCAAAAAGCATATGATGATAATGGATACGGAGGAATGGCATACTATTCAAATTCAACATGTGGATATAATTATAATGGTTCTGGATGGATGTATGATGGATGTACGACAGATTATGCAAAAAGTGAAGTAAAATATGTAGTAGATGCATGGGCATTAGATAAACTAAAGGCAAGTGACCTAAAAGAGGATAAAACCGGCTATAGTGCAAGATTAATAACATATGATGAATTAATAGATAATTTAGGATATGGTGACAATGGACAAGGTACAATAAAAATGTCACAAAATGGAGAAACTCCAAGTTGGGTATATAATAGTAACTATAGGTATTGGACGATGAGTCAATGGGGAGATTCCACTTCTGGCATGTGGGATGTGGGTGGCTCCTTGGTCTGCACCGGTGTGTATGAATACGAAGATTCCGTGCGCCCTGTTATAACCATAAAAAAATCTGCTATCTAAACAAAAAGATAACAGCAATTAAAAAAGTAGAAAAGCTAAAAAGATACTGTAAATGATACTTAATAATTTATAATAATTTGTTCACAAATTATTGTGATAGATAGCTTTGCTGTGATGAGTGATTTGCTATTTATAATATAGGGAGTAGCCTTACTAATATTTAAAAGAACTTTCAATAATTTATAAGTTATTGAAAGTTTTATTTTATATATGAAAATCTGCAAAATAAAAATATTTTTTCTTTGTTATACGATAGAAATTGAATTCTTTTTATTCTAATATCTTGATTTTTTTTTTAATATTTATTAAACTAGTAATAGATAGTAATTACTATCTATACTTGGAGGTGTTATATGATTAATTTTATCTCCATTTTGTTATTCATTGTTGGAATTATTACTGGTTTTATAGTAATGTTTATTGTTATAAATATTAAAAATGCAAAAAAGCAAGAACAAGCAAATAAAATTTTAAAAGATGCATATGATGATGCAGAGAATATGAAAAATAATGCATTGTTAACTGCGAAAAAGGAAGCTAAGCAGTATAAAGAAGAAATAGAAAACGATTTGAAGGAAAAAAAATTAGAACTTAAAGATACGGAAAAAAGATTGATTAATCGTGAAGAAAGTATTGAAAGACGTGATGAAAATTTACAAAATCGTGAAAATATGCTTGATGAAAAAGAACAAAAATTGCAAATTAAACAAAATGATATTCAAAATGAACAATCAAAAGTGGAACAAATAAAAAAAGAACAGTTGGATTTATTAGAACAAATATCCGGTTATACTAAACAAAAGGCTAGAGATTTAATTTTAAAAAGAGTAAAGGAAGATATGAGTTTAGAAATATCTACCTATATAAAAGAAAGGGAAACGGAAGCTAAGCTTACTGCTGATAAAAAGGCAAAATCACTTTTAGTTGAATGTATGCAGAAATATTCAAGTGATGTTGCATCAATGCAGACTGTAACAGTTGTTAATTTACCTAATGATGATATGAAAGGTAGAATAATAGGTCGTGAAGGAAGAAATATTAGAACTATAGAGGCTGTAACTGGTGTTGATTTGATAATTGATGATACTCCAGAAACAATTGTTTTATCATCGTTTGATCCGCTAAGAAGAGAAATTGCTAGGATTACTTTAGAAACTTTAATTAAGGATGGAAGAATACATCCAGCTCGTATTGAAGAAATTTATGATAAGGTATCTAAAGATATGAATGCTAAGATTATGGAATATGGAGAAAATGCTTTATTTAAATTAGGAATTGCTAAAATGGATCCGGAACTTATTTCTCTTGTAGGGCGTCTTAATTTTCGAACTAGTTTTGGACAAAATGCTCTTACTCATTCTATAGAAGTTGCTACAATATCAGGAATTATGGCATCTGAAATAGGAGAAAACGTTAATTTAGCAAAACGTGCTGGTTTACTTCATGATATTGGAAAATCAGTAGACCATGAAATAGAAGGTAGTCATGTTGAAATAGGGGCTACTTTAGCAAAAAAATATAAGGAAAACGATGTTGTTATAAATGCGATTGCATCTCATCATGGTGATATAGAGGCTACTAATATTATATCTTCTTTAGTGGCGATAGCGGATAGTCTTTCTGCTTCTCGTCCAGGCGCTCGTAACGATTCTTTAGAAAATTATGTACAAAGATTACAAGAATTAGAACAAATAGCAAACAAAATAGATGGTGTTGAAAAATCATTTGCAATACAAGCAGGACGTGAACTTAGAGTAGTAGTTAAACCTAATGAAATTGATGATAATAAAACTCATAAAATTGCTCGTGATATTAAGCAGGATATAGAAAATAATCTTCAATATCCTGGAACTATAAAAGTTACTGTTATAAGAGAAACTAGAGCAGTAGAGGAAGCTAAATAGAAATGAGAAATTTATAATAATCCTTTTTTATTTAAAATTAAAAATTCTGTTTCTATATTCTAGAAACAGAATTTTTACATCCCTGATAAGAATTTCGTTTTTTCATTTCTTTATCAATGCCATTTAAAACATTAATTTTATTTAGTATCCACTTAGGTTCAATTAAAGTTTCTTTAATTGGATCTCCTGTTAGTCTGTGAATTACAATATTTTCATTTAATAGTTCTAATTGGTCACAAACTATATTAATGTATTGTTGTTGCTGTAAAATTTTAAATGGCTTTTTTTTATATATTGTTGCAAGTCTTGTTCCATTTACAACTGATAACATGTGAATTTTTATTCCTTGAATATCTAATTTGTTTAAAAATTTTACAGTTTCAAGCATCATATTTTTTGTTTCTCCTGGTAATCCATTTATAATATGGACAACAACATTAATATGGTTCTTTCTAAGTTTTTTAACACAGTCGATAAAACAATCAAGACTGTGACATCTATTTATAAATTTGGCTGTTTTTTCGTGTATTGTTTGAAGTCCCAATTCAATAGTTAGGTAGGTTCTATTATTAAGATCAATTAAGTAATTTAAAACATCATTATTTATACAATCAGCTCTGGTGGCAATATTTATTCCAATAACATTATTTAATCTCAAAATAGGTTCGAATTTTTCTTTTAATAGAAAAACAGGAGCATATGTATTAGAGTTGGCTTGAAAATATGCTATTAATTTACTATTAGGCCATTTATTAAGCATTATTTTTTTTCTTTCTTCAAATTGATCTAATAAAGGAACTTTTTTAAAAAAATCACTACTACCGTTAAGACAATAAATGCAACCATTATGTCCTACTTTACCATCGATATTAGGACAAGTAAAAGACGCATCTAAGCTTATTTTGGCTACTTTACTGTGAAATTTATTTTTATAATAATAATCAAGTGTATAATATCTTTTATTAGTATTTGAATATTTAAACATTTAAATCATCTCTTAGAAAATACTGAAAAATTTTATTATCATCTAATTCAGGATGATATTGTACACCACAAATAAAATTATTTTTATCATAATATTCCAAAGCCTCAATAACACCATCTTCAGATTTAGCACTTACATTAAAAATACTGCCATAATTTTTAACTTGTTTTAAATGTAAACTAATAACATTTAATGTTTTTGTTTTGTAAATATTATATAAAGTACTATTTTCATTTATTATAATATTATGTCTTTGTTTATTTATATTTTCTAAATTACATTCTATCATATCTTGCATAATTTCTTTTCCATGAATATCTGTTGAAATATTTTCTAATTTAAAGAAACTTTCGTTTTTATAAGTATTATAATATTTCCATAAATTTTCTATATTAATTTTCATATTATCCTTTTTTAAAAGATCAATTAAAACTCCAAAATAAGCCATTACTTGCATTCCTAAACATATTCCTAGAACTCTTTTTTTGTTTTTAATGGCATATAGTAATATTTCAAAATGAAATTTTTCTAATTTTATTCCACCAGGAAATAAAAATCCATCACATAAAGAGAGAATTTCATAAGGTAATTTGTTATTGTTTAATAGTATGCCAATTATAACAGCGTTATTATTAATTAACTTTTCACAATAACTATTAATAAATGAATATTTATATTCATAAGGATTATTACTTATTTTAACGTTAGGTACTATACCAATTTTCATCAAATCACCCAACTAATTATAGCACATTATTTAAAAAAAGAAAAAAGTTTGTTATAATTAATTTGGTGTTAGTATGGAATATTTATTAAATAATAAAGTATATGATGTGGTAATTATAAAAAAGAAAAATAAAAATACTTATATTAGGATTAAAGAAGATTATAAAATATATGTTACAACTAATTATTTTGCTAGTAAAAGTTACATAAAAAAGTTACTTGATTGTAATAATGATGCTCTTTTAAAAATGATTGAGCAGATTAATAAAAGAAATTTAAAAAAGGATTTATTCTTTTATTTAGGTGAGATATATGATATAATATTCGTGTCTAATGGTAGTATATCAATTGATTATGTTAATAAGTTAATAATAGCGAATAATCAAAAAAATTTATCTAAATGGCTTAATGAAAATATAAAGGAAATATTTAATAGTCATTTTTCTGATATATATAATAAATTTGATGAAGTAAAAATAAGACCACAATTAAAAATTAGAAAAATGAAATCTAAATGGGGTGTTTATAACCGTGTTAATCATTCAATAACTTTAAATAGCGAACTTATAAAATACAACTTAAGAGCACTTGATTATGTAATAGTCCATGAATTAAGTCATGTTATTCATTTTAATCATTCTAAAGCTTTTTGGTCATTAGTAGCTAGTTATTGTCAGAACTATAAAGAAATAAAGAAAGAATTAAAGGAGTAAATTATGAAATATTTAAAATATTTGTTATTAGTTTTTTTTCTGGTATTGTCTTTTTCTTTAAATAATAAAGTAGAAGCAAAAACATTAAAAGATTTAAAAACCGAGTTAAGTGCTGCTGAAGCTAAATATAGTAAAAATCAAAATGATAAAAATCAAACTCAAGCAAGTATTAGTGAAACTAAAGAGAAAATAAGTTCAATTACTAGTCAAAAAGTTCAAATAAGTAGAGAAACTGAATCATTAAATTCCGATATAAAAAAACTAGGGGATCAAATACTTGTTATGCAACAAGAAATAAAAAATATTATTCATTATTATCAATTATCAAGTACTAATTCCCTTTATTTGGAGTATGTATTTAATGCTTCTGATTTTACTGATTTTATATATAGATTAGCCATTTCTGAACAATTAAGTGAATATAGAGAAAGAACAATTAAAGAATATAATAATTTAATGGAACAAAATAGAAAAAAGTTGAATGAATTATCTCAAAAACAAATTACTTTAAATAGTTTAGAAAAAGAATTATCAACTGAATTAAGTAAATTGGATGAAAATTTATCTGATATAGTAGAGGTAAGTGTAGATGTTCAAGCTGAAATAAAGGAATTAAAAAATAGTATCAATACATATGAAACAAAATATAAGTGTCCTTTAAATCAAGAAATTAGTGTTTGTGTTAATAATTATAATAAAAGAAGAAAGCATTCATCTGGATCTAGTTCAGGAGGAAATTTTGGTAGTATGCCTTCTGCAGCAGGGTTCTATAGACCTGTTAAGTATGGTAGAATAAATGCTAATTATGGATATACTGATTATTATGGTTCATTTCATGATGGTATGGATATAGGTGTTTCGCATGGAACTCCAGTTTATGCTGTTGCAATAGGAACTGTTATGAAAATATCTAGAAAAAGTTCTTGTGGTGGAAATATGGTATATATAGGACATTATACTAGTAGAGGTACTTATACATCTGGATATTTCCATTTATCTAGAATAAATGTTAGTGAAGGGCAAACTGTTAATCAAAATACAGTTATTGGATATTCTGGAGGTGTTCCTAGTATTGAAACATGGGATAGGTGTTCAACAGGAGCTCATTTACATTTACAAATGGGAACAGGTATATATATGAGTGATTATTTCTTTTATTCTAATTATGCAGCTAGAAAATTTAATCCTAGAAATCTTATTAATTTTCCTGCTATGGGACGTTCTTTTTCAGGAAGATAAATCGACAAATATTCAAAATCACAACTATTATAATAATAGTGGTGATTTTTTTATGAGAGTAAAAGTTATTGATGAGTCGCATGAATTAGATTTAGAAAATAGTGTCAATAAATTTTTGAGTGAAACAGAAGCAGATATTATAGATATAAAATTTCAAGTTTCAACGTCATTATATCGAGATGAACAAATTTTTTGCTTTTCTGCTATGATTATTTATTCCTAATTTTGCATAAAATTTAAATTATATAACACTATATACATAGAATATTAAAGGAGAGGATAATATGTTTAATAATTTTACTGAGGAAGCAAGAAAAATACTTATAGGTGCAAAGAGTGAAATGATAAATTTAAATCATCCTTACATAGGTAGTGAGCATCTTTTACTTGCTATTTTAAAAAGTAATAATGATGTTTCTAAAAAATTAAATGAATATGAATTGAATTATGATAATTTTAAAAGCCAGTTAATTAAATTAGTAGGAATTGGTAGTAAAAAAAGCAATTGTTTTTTATATACTCCACTTTTAAAAAGAATACTTGAAACAGCCATGATAGATAGTAGAGAAAATAATAAAGGATCTGTTACTATTAACCATATGTTTTCATCTTTGTTGGAGGAGGGAGAAGGTGTTGCTATTAGAATTATGCTTGGTATGGGAATTGATTTAGATGAAATATATAATGAATTTACTACCAAGCTTATTAAACATAAGAAAAATAATAAATTATTAATTGATGAAATTGGCATTGATTTAACTAAAAAAGCTTTAAATGGGGAACTTGATCCAGTTATTGGTAGGGATGATGAAATAAGAAGAGTTTTAGAAATATTATCAAGAAGAAAGAAAAATAATCCATTATTAATAGGAGATGCTGGAGTTGGTAAAACTGCCATAGTAGAAGAACTTAGTAGATTAATTTCAATAGGTGAAGTTCCAAGAATTTTAAAGAACAAAAGAATAATTAGTGTTGATATGGCATCAACTGTAGCCGGAACAAAATATCGAGGTGAATTTGAGGAACGTATTCATAAAATGTTGAAAGAGCTTGAGGATAATGATGATATAATTTTATTTATTGATGAAATTCATACTATAGTAGGTGCTGGTGGAGCAGAAGGTGCGATAGATGCATCAAATATATTTAAGCCAGCTTTAGCTAGAAATAAAATGCGTTTAATTGGTGCAACAACAATTGAAGAATATAAAAAATATATAAATGATGATAGGGCTTTAGAAAGAAGATTTCAAAAGGTATATATTGAGGAACCGAGTAATGAAAAATTAAAAGAAATACTATTAAAGATAAAAAAAACTTATGAAGATTATCATCATGTTTATATAGCAGATAATTATCTTGATTTAATAATTGATCTTTCTAATAAATATATTGTTGATCGTAGACAGCCTGATAAAGCTATTGATATCTTAGATGAAGTTTGTGCACATGTTAGCCTAAAAGAAAATAAGCAAATAAAAAAGTATAATGAACTTAATAAGGAGTTAAAAGGTATTATAGCACAAAAAAATTCATCTATTATTAATAATGATTTTAAATCAGCTACTAAGTATAAAATATTAGAAAATGATTTGATGGATAAAATTAATAATTTGGAATTAAATTTATATAATAAAAATTATAATCATCATATTAAAAAAGAGGATATTATAAAGGTAGTAAGTTTAAAAGCTAATATGCCGATATATGAAAATTTAAATAACTATTCTAAAGACATTATTAAATTAAAAGGACTTTTATCAAAAACAGTTATAGGTCAAGAAAATGCTGTTGCTGAGTTAATAAAGATTTATAAACAAATAAAACTTGGTTTTAAAGATGATAGTTGTTATTCGCTTTTATTTGCTGGTCCATCAGGAGTTGGAAAAACCTTGCTTTCTAAAATATTTGGGGAATTTATTAGTAAGAATGTAATAAAATTAGATATGAGTGAATATAGTGAACCGCATTCTATAAGTAAGTTAATTGGATCTCCTGCTGGATATGTAGGGTATAATGATTCTAAAAACATTTTAGAAAAAATAAAAGATAATCCTTTTACTTTACTTATATTAGATGAATTTGATAAAGCTCATAGTAATATTATTAATTTGTTTTTTCAAGCTTTAGATGAAGGGGTGATTAGAGATTCAAAAGGAGATATTGTTAGTTTAAAAAATGCTGTTATTATTATGACTACTAACGTAGGATATGAAAGAAATAGTATAGGATTTAATAAAAAAAATAATAGTCAACTAAAAGATACTTTTTCAATTCCTTTTATTAATAGAGTAGATAAAGTAGTATTTTTTAATTCTTTAACATTAGAAAATGTTAAATTAATAATAAAAAATAAAATTTCAAAATTAAAAAGAAAATATAAAGATATAAAAATTATAATTTCAAAAAGTGTTATTGATGAAATAATAGAAAAAATTAGTTTTAATGAATTTGGTGCTAGAAAAATTGATAAAGTTATAAAGCAAGATATAGAAGATTTAATTATATCAGATCTTATGGAAAATAAAAAAATAATTAATATAAAGACATTAAAAGAAAAACAATTAACATAATTATTAAACATATTTAAAATTTAAAAAACATGTTTTATTTTTTCAAAAAATGTGTTATTATTAATACAGTGAGGTACTGTTTATGATCGAAGATATTGAAAAGAACTTAGCAGTTAGTTTTAGTGAAAATCCTATTTTTGATGAGAATAATATAGGAAAAGATAATACGTTTGAGGATAAAACTGTTACATTCATAGTTAAATTAAACAAATATTTTAATATTCAATTTAATAATTTATATGAAAAGTTACGATCTTTTAATTTTAAACCATTATCTATTTATTCTAATAAAGGATTTGTTGATTATGATCCTTTAGAAAATATTGGTTATATAAGTTTAACGTCATTAAAAGATGATCCTGAAGATGATTTTAATATTGATAATCTTTTTAGTCAATTGTTATTAATGATTACAACCTCTAAAGATAATTATTACGGATTTGGTAATTCATCTTTATTAAATTCTTTAAATCGTGCTTGTACATATATGATTGCATCTAATATTTCTTCTTCATCGTCGAAAAATTTTCTTGAGGAAGAATTAATATCTCTTAATTTATTATCAATAACTTTAGAGGGGGTAAAAAGTAAGGTTGATTTTATAAATTCGTATTTCTCTAACAATGGTGCTTTATTAAAACAAGAATTAAATATAAATGGTATAAATGATGATATATTAAATGAAATAAATTATTTATCCCAAGCTAAAATGAGTAAATTAAATATGCCAGAACAATTTGCAAAAATTTTAAATAGAATTAATAAAAATTTTGCATCTTTAATATCAAGTGGTAAAATTACTTCACATGATATTATAAGTAAGTATGAAAGTAATCTTGTAAATGATCAAGTATTTGATTATTCTCATAGTAATGTTACTAAAGTAAATGATAATATGCAAAAGGCTTTACTTTATTTAGAAGAAGAAAAGGCTTTAGATAAAAAAGTTATGTATAAAACTGCGTAATTTTTTTATTTAGGCTTAATTTTATATGATATAATTATTAAAGAGGGATAATATGAGTATAATTATGCATATAGATGTCAATAACGCTTTTTTGTCTTGGAGTGCCATTTATATGTTAAAAAATGGTTATAATGAAGATATAAGATATCAAGAATCTGTAATAGGTGGAGATGAAAAAGCGAGAAGAGGAATTGTTTTGGCTAAGTCCATGGTGGCTAAAGCAAGAGGAGTAAAAACGGCTGAAACTCTAAAAGAGGCTAAAAGAAAGTGTAATGATTTAAAAGTATATCCACCAAATTATAAGTTTTATAAATACATGTCAAAAAAAATGTTTGATTTAATTAGTGGTTATATACCTGATATAGAAATCTTGTCAATTGATGAATGTTTTGCTGATTATTCTAAGGTAAAAAATATCTATGGGGACGAGATTAAATTTGCATATAAATTGAAAAAAGAAATAAAGCAACAACTTGGATTTTCTGTTAATATAGGTGTTGCTAATAATAGGTTATGTGCAAAAATGGCTTCCGACTTTTTAAAACCAGATAGAGTTCATACTTTATATCAATATGAAATAGAAAATAAAATGTATCCATTACCTATTGAGAGATTATATGGTGTAGGCAAAAAAACAGCTATTAAATTAAGAAATATTAATATTAATACTATTGGTGACCTTGCACATTATGATATCAAATTATTATCTATTTATTTCAAAAATCAAGCCCAAAAGTTAATTGATAGTGCAAGAGGCATTAGTGATAGTATGATTATTTTAAAAAATCGTGATACATCAATTAGTAATTCTACTACTTTAAGTTATAATGTTAACAGCCTTGATGATATAAATGTTGTTTTACAGGTATTAGTTGAAAATGTTTGTATTTCTCTTAGAAAAAAGAAAAAATATGCTAGTGTAGTAAATGTGGTATTAAAAGATAAATTTTTTAAAACAAAACAACATCAAAAAAAATTATTAAATGCTACAGATAATACAGATATAATATATGATGTTAGTAAAAAATTAGTAAATGAGTTGTATCATGATGAGTCTATTAGATTAATAGGCGTTGGTTTAAGTAAACTTAAAGATAATAAGAATTATCAAATATCTATTTTTGATAAAGACGTAGAAAATAATAATTTAGATAAAGTAGTTGATTCATTAAAATTAAAATATGGTACTAATATAATAAAAAAAGCATCAATAGTTAATAAAAACATTCATAAAAAAGAGTAATTTAGCATATTAATTAATAAAGGTATTGAAACACCTAAAAAAATTTGTTATAATTAATTAGTAATTCTTTTTTTGGGTCTATAGCCAAGTGGTAAGGCGTGGGACTGCAACTCCCTGATCGTTGGTTCAAATCCGACTAGGCCCTCCAGATTGATTGATACTCGAACTTTTCGAGTTTAAGTAATAAATGCTAACTATTTTGATATGAACCCCGTTTTTTGAACATGGAAACGAGGTTTTTATATGTCAAAATTAAGTTACGAAGATAAAATAAATATTTATAATAATAAAAAAGAAGGAATGTCAATAAAGGCATTATCAAAAAAATATGATGTAAGAGATAATGTTATTAAGTATCTTGTAAGAGCAATAGATAAACATGGATATGAAGTTTTAAGAACAAATAAAAATAATTATTATTCCCCTAATCAAAAAGAACAAATTATTAATCGAGTATTAATTGATGGAGAAAGTATA
>CAKPFG010000015.1 GCA_934153675.1 uncultured Bacilli bacterium | reverse complement strand
TTCTTCGGTTCCAATATCTGTTAAAAGAGCATAACCTTTTTCATCTGGCATAGTGTATCTTTGATTAAGATATCTCAGTGCTGCTCCTATTTCACCAGTAGCACCACCATATTGTGATAGTAGGGCTTTAGCCATTTTTAAATTTTTTCTTTTAATATTAACTGGATATTCCAGTTTTTTTTCATATATCCACATAAAACCTCCTAATTATTTTCCCAAGGCCATGGTTTATCATCCCAAGCCCAAGGATATGAATTTAAACTATTACTACTTAAAAGTAATGGACCAAATTTTGCTTGGTATTTTTCCATTAATTCTTTTTTTTGCATATTATACTGATTATATAAATCAATAAATTGTTTATTATCAGGATAAATATCTAAGTATAAATCTAAATCTATACATGCAAAACATAATGCATCTATATAAGTAAGCATTTCGGCTTGCTCATTCATGGGTTTGATTTCATAAGGTTGATTAATTTTGTAAGGATCAAACAATCTTTTATATAAATTTCCTCTAATAAATCCTTGATATGGATTATATAAACTATCTAAACCATCAGTTTTTAACTGCTTTTTATAATTGTTAATCATCTCTTGATTTTGATATTCAAAATAGTTATTCATAACATCCTCCTCAATATAAAATATGAAAATATCATTTTCTAGTGTAGGTAGCTGCCCAATTATAATTTATATATTGTCTATTATGATTAATGTTTGATATAATAATTTAGGTGGTTCGAGTGATTGGAATAATAGTGGCAATGGAAGAAGAATTAAAGGCAATTATGGAATATGCAAATGTTATTAATAAAGAAAAAAAGTATAATACTGTATTTACGATATGTACATTAAATAACAAAAAAATTGTTTTAGTAAAATGTGGTGTTGGTAAGGTTAATGCATCACGCATAACACAATTATTAATAGATAGTTATAATATAGACTATATTATTAATACTGGTGTAGCAGGTGGACTTTATGATAGCAATGTTTTAGATATTGTGATAGCTGAAAAATTAGTTCAACACGATTTCGATATAACAGTATTTTCACACGAAAAGGGATATATTACTGAAATTGGAAAATATATAAGTGCAGATAAAGGATTAATTAAAAGGGCAAAGCAAATTGATAAAAATATTAAAATTGGTGTAATTGCAACTGGAGATCAGTTTATAACTAATTACCAATTATCTAAAATAATAGAAAAAGAATTTAATGCTATTGCAGTAGAAATGGAAGGAGCTGCAGTTGCACAAGTATGCATGTTATGTAAAGTTCCTTTTATAATAATAAGAAGTATATCAGATAATCCAAATAACAAAAATCATTTAGATTATGAAAAATTTTTATCAGCAGCTACTACAAAAGTTGGTCTTTTTATAAAGAATTTTATTTAGTTTTTATAAATTCAAACTAAATAGTTTTTTTTTGAATGATAAAAGTAGTATAATTATTTATGTAGAAATTGAGGTGTATTTATGATTTATACAAGTGAAGTTGAAAATATGTGTAAGGTAAATAAAGGAGTAAGTCATGGCCCAGCTCCTATTCCAGAAGAGGGGAAATGGGTTTTAGCGAAGGAAATAAAAGATATATCTGGTCTTACACATGGTATTGGATGGTGTGCACCACAACAGGGAGCATGCAAACTAACATTAAATATAAAAAATGGTATTATAGAAGAAGCCTTAGTAGAAACTGTTGGCTGTTCTGGTATGACACATTCAGCAGCTATGGCTGGAGAAATATTAGTTGGTAAAACGCTACTAGAAGCTTTAAACACTGATTTGGTATGTGACGCTATTAATACAGCTATGCGTGAATTGTTTTTACAGATAGTATATGGTAGAAGTCAATCTGCTTTTTCAGATGGTGGTTTAGCTATAGGATCAGGACTTGAAGATTTAGGAAAGGGACATCGTAGTCAAGTTGGTACTATATATTCTACACGTGAAAAGGGTACAAGATATTTAGAACTTGCAGAGGGATATATAGTTGAAATAGGTCTTGATGAAAAAAATAATATCATTGGCTATAAATATGTTAATATGGGAAAAATGATGGATAATATCAAAAGTGGTATGGATCCTATGTTAGCAATAGAAAAAGCAAGTGGAAAATATGGTAGATTTGATGAAGCTTTCAAAAAAATAGATCCACGTAAAATGTAGGAGGTTATTATGGAATTATTTGAAAACTATGATAGAAGAATAGACAAAATAAATAACACTTTAAAAAAGTATAATATAAAGGATTTGCAAACAGCATTAAAAATTTGTACAGATAAAGGATTTAATCCTTATGAAATGGTTAAAAATATTCAGACTATTTGCTTTGAAGATGCAGCATGGGCATATACCTTAGGTGCAGCTATAGCAATATGTAAAAAAATTACTAAAGCAAGTGAAGCTGCTAAAGCTATAGGGGAAGGATTACAAGCTTTTTGTCTAGAAGGAAGTGTTGCTGATGATAGAAAAGTAGGAATTGGACATGGTAATTTAGCAAGTATGCTTTTAAATGAAGATACATCTTGTTTTGCCTTTTTAGCAGGGCATGAATCATTTGCAGCAGCAGAAGGTGCGATTGGCATTGCCGCATCGGCCAATAAAGTAAGAAAAAAACCACTTAGAGTAATACTAAATGGTTTGGGAAAAGATGCTGCACAAATAATTTCACGTATTAATGGTTTTACATATGTAGAAACAAAATTCGATTTTTATAAAGGTGAATTGATAGTAGTAGATGAAATTAAATATTCAAATGGTGAAAGAAGTAAGGTAAAATGTTATGGAGCAGATGAAGTTCGCGAGGGAGTTGCTATTATGCATCATGAAAATGTTGATGTTTCTATTACTGGAAATTCAACTAATCCAACGCGTTTTCAACATCCAGTTGCTGGAACTTATAAAAAAGAAAGATTAGAACAAGGTAAAAAATACTTTTCAGTAGCTTCAGGTGGTGGAACGGGAAGAACACTTCATCCTGATAATATGGCTGCTGGGCCATCATCGTATGGAATGACAGATACTATGGGGAGAATGCATGGTGATGCACAATTTGCTGGCTCATCATCAGTACCAGCACACGTAGAGATGATGGGATTTATCGGTATGGGTAACAATCCTATGGTAGGTGCTACAGTAGCTATTGCAGTAGCAGTAGAAGAATCTCAAAAGAAAAAGTAATCTTAATTGTTTAATAGATTACTTTTTTATATCCGGCATTTTCAATAAATTTAGAGAAATCTTTATAATTTCCTTCCCCTATCCAATTTCCCTTTTCAATAATAGAACCATCCTTCACAATAATAACCATAGGTGTAGATCCAAAGTTTTTCTTTAGAAAATTATTTAAATTTTTAATGTTTTTACTTTCTTCTTCTGTTATTTTAGAAATATCCAAGTAATATGTTTTATAATTATATTCATTTTGTACTTTATTTAATATTGGCACAAAATTAACACAATGAATGCAAGTTTGTCTACCTATATAAATTAATGATTTATTATTATCTTTATATAAATTTATAAATTTATCATAATTAATTTCCTCAAAACTACTGACATCATATTCAGTATTTTGGATATTATTAGATTTAACATCATTCCAATGAACAAAAACATAACTTAATATGGCTGTAGCAGAAATAATAGTAAGACATAGAATTGCAATTAACATAATGTAGATATTTCTAATTAACTTTTTTTCTTCCTTTTGCATATTGACCTCCTACATCATTATATCATTTTTATTAAAAATATCAATTAATAGGGAAATACTATTTTTTATTATAAATATGTTATGTGGAAAAATGTTTATATTAATAAGTTAATAACATTACAAACAGTAACGCTATTATATTAAAATATTAGTATTTCATTAAATGATATATGATATATGAGTTTTCATATAACCTCTAATTACATCAGGAGCCCGTTTATCTATTTTAATTTTATCTTCAATAAATTTAGCAAGTTTTTTTATTTTTTCTTAATTTGTATTCGCCTTTAGATAAACCACGTTTAAATAAATAATTATTATGTGTATCAGTAGCATTATAAGTTTTTTCTATAGTGCTACCAGATCTAACCATAAATCGATAAGATTTTCTGTTCTTAAGTTATCTAGAAATAGTAGAATAATGAACGCTAAGATAGTTAACTATATAAGTATTATTAAATAAACTTTTACCATTTTCGTCTTTTTGTTCTATTAAAGCTTGAATAGTAGCTCTATCTTTTCCTGTTAAATGATGGTATTGATTTTTTTTAAGTGCTATTATTTTCAGACATATGAATTTTCCTTTTTTGGCGAAAAGATATTATAGGTTATTCATGTGTTTTTTTCAATATTGAATTGTTGCACTTCAAATTTAAATTAACATTTTATCTCTAATTTGACAAAGAATATTATGCATGATACCATGAAAATAATTAAAAATGTTGGGGTGTAAAATGAACTTTAAAAAGAAATTGAGTATCTTATTAACAACATTTGATGTTACAGTAATAATTTTTGTGGTCATGATTAAAAGTCACTCTACTTTAAATATAGATACTAAAGAAACAAAAACAGCAGCTAATGTACTGATTAATAGTTCATCTGCTCTTGATAAATATAAGAATGAAGAAATACAACAATACATTAATTCTAGACCAGTAATTGTATATGATAATATGACAATAGAGCAGTTGAGTGCTAAATTAGATAGAGTGTTAAAATCTACTATGTCCGGGAAAGGCAGTTTAATAGCATCATATTCATTAGAAAAAGGAGTAGATCCATATTTAGCAACAGCTATCATTTTACTTGAAACAGGATGTAATTCTAAATGTAGTAAAATGGTAAATATTTGTAATAATGTTGGTGGTCAAAAGGGAAGTGGCTGTGGATCTTATCAAGCATTTCCTACTTTAGACGATGGTATTATGTCATTTGTAGATAATTTAAATAAAAATTATTTTAATAAAGGACTTACTACTCCTGAAACCATTGGTCCTAAATATGCCGCATCTCCCAAATGGTCATTTAAGGTCAATAACTATATAAGTAAAATAAAAAAAGCATAACCGTAAGGTTATTTTTTTGTCGTAAAAAACTTCTTCTACTACAGAATATGATTAATATACTTTGGTAGGAGGGTATATGAATTTAAATGGTCTATCAAGTAAAGAAGTAGAAATTAATAGAGAAAAATATGGTAAAAATATACTATCAAAAGTAAAAAAAGATAGTTTTTTTAAAAAATTATTTATTACATTTAGTGATCCTATAATAAAAATATTATTAATAGCACTTGCACTAAAGATAGTATTTTTATTTAAAGATTTTGATTGGTATGAAACTATAGGTATAGTAATTGCTATATTACTTGCATCTTTTATATCCACTATTAGTGAATATGGAAGTGAAAAGGCATTTGAAAAATTGCAGGATGAAGCATCAAGTATTAAATGTCGTGTTATTAGAAATGGTAAAAAACAGGAGATTAATGTTGAAGATGTTGTTTATGATGATATTGTGTGTTTAGAACAAGGGGACAAAATACCAGCAGATGGAATTGTTGTTAAAGGAAAAATTAGTGTTGATGAGTCAAGCTTGAATGGTGAAACAAAAGAAATATATAAAGAACCAGCTTTAAATATAAATAATCCTAGTAATAAAAATATGGTATATATGGGAACAGTTGTATATAACGATACTGCTTTAATGCAAGTAAAAAAAGTTGGAGACAATACATTTTATGGCAAATTATCTCTTGAATTACAAACAAAAACACCTGATACTCCATTAAAAATTAGATTAAAACATCTTGCCAAATTTATAAGTAAAATAGGATATATAGGAGCAATTTTAGTTTTTATTTCATATTTATTTTCAGTAATTGTTATTAATAATAATTTTGATATAACCCTAATTAAAAAAACAATTTTAGATTTTCCAGTTCTTAGTGGACATATTTTATATGCTTTAACACTTTGTGTAACTATTATAATAGTGGCAGTTCCAGAAGGATTACCAATGATGATTACATTAGTTTTATCCTCAAACATGAAAAGAATGTTAAAAAGCAATGTTTTAGTAAGAAAAATGGTTGGAATTGAAACATCTGGAAATATTAATATGTTATTTACAGATAAAACAGGAACACTAACTAAAGGGAAACTAGAAGTTATTAAGTTTATTAGTGGAAATTTACATGAGTATAAAAAAGAAATTGATTTAAAAAAGGATAAAATATATGACCTTGTAAAAATTAGTTGTGTAGTAAATAACGCTAGTTCATATGATAAAGGTAATATTATTGGTGGTAATATAACGGATAGAGCTTTATTAAAATTTTTTAAACCAGATAATATAAATGTCAATAAATTGCGAGTTATTCCATTTGATAGTAAAAATAAGTATGCGATTACTGTTATCAATAATAATGGTAAGAAATTTAATTTAATAAAAGGAGCACCAGAGGTATTACTTGAGCATTGTAATAATTATTATTATAATAATAAATTGTATAAAATAAATAAAAAAATAATAAAGGAAGTCATTAAGAATTACACTAATAAAGGTATTAGAGTAATAATGTTAGCTACTAGTGATTCATATAATCCTGAGCATTTTTATAATTTAAATTTTGTTGGTCTTATTCTTATAAAGGATGAAATAAGAAAGGAAGCTATTAAAGGAGTAAAGTTGGTAACAGATGCAAATATAAATACAGTTATGATAACTGGTGATAATAAAGAAACAGCAATTAGTATTGCCCAAGAAGTTGGTATTTTAACAAAAGATGGGATTGTTCTTACTAGTAAAGAATTAGCAAATATGTCAGATGACGAAGTAAAAAAAATACTTCCTAATTTGAAAGTAGTAGCTAGAAGTTTACCAACAGATAAAAGCAGATTAATTAGATTAAGTCAAGAGTTAAATTATGTAGTGGGTATGACAGGTGACGGTGTAAATGATGCTCCAGCACTAAAAAGAGCTGATGTTGGTTTTAGTATGGGAAGTGGTACAGAAGTTGCTAAAGAAGCAAGTGATATAGTTATTTTAGATGATAATTTTTTGTCAATATCAAAAGCTGTTTTATTTGGTAGAACAATATTTAAAAGTATTCGAAAATTTATTATAGTGCAGCTCACTATAAATATGTGTGCTCTTGGTATATCAATAGTAGGACCATTCATAGGAATAGAAATGCCAATAACAGTGATACAAATGCTATGGATTAATATGGTTATGGATACATTAGCTGGTCTTGCATTTTCTTTTGAACCGCCACTTTTAGAATATATGAAGGAAAAACCAAAACAAAAAAGTGAACCTATTATTAATAAATATATGATAAATCAGATATTAGCAACAGGAATATATTCTTCATTCATATGTATATTATTTTTAAAATCAAATTTTATTGCCAGTTTATTTAGACCCGAATGTGGTGTTAAATATTTATATACAGCATTTTTTGGCTTATTTATTTTTATAGATATTTTTAATAGTTTCAATGCAAGAACTCATAAATTAAATATACTCAATAATATCATGAAAAATAAAATATTTATTATGATAATATTATTTATCATTATGGTGCAAATTATACTTATTTATTATGGTGGAAATTTGTTTAGAACTTCTGGATTAACTTTAAAGGAATTTGAAATTATGATACTATTTTCTTTAACTGTAATTCCATTTGATTGGTTAAGAAAATTATATATTAGAAAAAAGGGTATTGTTGATGGTGTTTAGGTATAATTATGAAATTTAATTCCAAATTAATAAAAGGAGGGATTAAATGAAAAAAATAATTGCAATAATCGCGTTTTTTACCATATTAACGGGTTGTTCTTTAAGATTATCAGATATAGATAATACACCTACAAAAAAAGTTGAGGCATATTTAAATAATTATCAAAAATTATCAGATGATGTTATAAATGATTTAGATATAGTTGTATTAAAACAACCAGATTTAACTGATCAACAAAAAGATAAATATCGTAAGATAATGAAAAATAATTTTAAAAATTTAATTTATAAGATAAAAGAAGAAACTGTAAATGGTACGCAGGCAACTGTAGAGGTTGAGATTGATGTAACTGATTTTTATAAAACAAATAAAGCTAGTGATTCTTATTTAGCTGAACATAAAAATGAATTTCTTGATTTGAATGGTAATTATGATAGTAATAAGTTTATGGATTATAAGTTAGAACAAATGTCTAACACTAAAGATAAGGTAAAATATACTATCTATTTTAATTTAACAAAAAATAGTAAGGGTAAATGGGAAGTAGATGATCTTGATGAAAATGATGAAGATAAAATATTAGGATTATATGAATATTAGATTATATTAATAGAACTATTGTTCTTTTTTTTATTGTTTAATTGTGTTATACTATGTATGGTGATATTATGAAAAAGGTATTTAGGACACTTGATGAACAAGTTCAAATATTAAAAGATAGAGGCCTTCTTGTTTATAATGTAGAAAAAGCAAAAAAAATATTACTTAGAGAGAATTATTTTTTTATAAGTGGTTATAGGCATTTTTTTGAAACATCGAAAGATAAATTTATAAATGGTACTACATTTGAAGAGTTATATGGTATGTTTTTGTTTGATAGAAAATTAAGAAATATTTTTTTTAAAAATCTTTTAGTTATTGAAAATAACGTTAAATCTATTATAAGTTATGAATTATCACAATATTATGGTGTTAATGATAAGGAATATTTACTTCCCAAAAATTATACTAATGATGCTATGCAAATAAGACAAGTTAGAGATGTTTTAAATAAAATAAGCAGGCAAATAAAAATAAATGGTCAAAAACATACAGCGACTTATCATTATATTACTAATTATGGGTATGTTCCAATGTGGATTCTTGTAAAAGTAATTTCGTTTGGATTGGTTTCAGAATACTACGATATATTGAAATTAAGAGATCAAAGAAGTATAGCCAAAGTTTATAATTTAGATTCGGTAACATTTTCTAATTATTTACATATTTTAGCTAACTATCGAAATTTATGTGCTCATGAAGATATATTATATGATCATAAAACTCAAAGAATTATTCCTGATACTAAATATCATAAATTATTGAATATTGAAAAAAATGACGATGAATATATTTATGGTAAGGATGATTTATTTGCAGTTATTATTATATTCAAACAAATGTTATCAAAAGATGAATTTAAAGAACTGATGAATGAAATTAGTTATGAATTTGATATTTTAGATGGTAAGACTAATATTGTACCAACTAATAAATTATTGAATAAGATAGGGTTTCCAGATAATTGGCGAGATATAGTTAATATAGAAAAATAATAGAGATTAAATAACTAAGATACTTAAATTAATAATATAATTGTTATTTACTTGGTAAAGATAATAAATTTATTAATCAGTTAAAAATTTAATAAAGAAATTTATTTTTTAAAATATTATAAATATTCATAACATTTTTAGGTATTTATCATAAAATAATTTGAGGAGAGATGTTATGAATAATAATGTAAAAATTGTAATTGATGCTGGACATGGACGATAATTATAAAACTGGTACATACAAGAATAATCGTTGAAGTTATATAATACAGGCATTTTTAAAATATTAGAGCTAAATATTTTGAGAAAATATGCTCTTTTTTATTTGATTTTGTCAAATTAAAATATTAAGAAAGATAGTGAAAATATATAATATTCAAATAATTATGGTAGTAAATGTAGTAAAGTCAACATCACATAGAGAAAGTATTTTCACTTATGATAAAAATAGTAAGGTAGCAGATTCATATATTTTATTTGCAAAGGAGGTAGTGTTGATGGTAAAGAAGGAAATAAAAATGCTTCTAAACAAGATTTTACTAGCTGATGATATTATCTCAACATAAGAACAGAAAGATGATAAATTAAAAGAAAAGGTAGTAAATATAAGTTTAGACGACATAGATTTCTAAATTTCCATTTAAAGTAATTGATAATGAAAATATGAAACAAATGATAAAAAGTATTAGTGAAAACGGTGTATTAGCACTACCGTTAGTAAGACAAGTAGATGAACTTGTCTTATTTTTTTGAAATATTTTTTTAAACATTACATATTTATTATGCATTTTAAAAATATTTTCATAAATTAAAATAGTAGAATTTAAATAATAAATTTAATTCTAAAAAAATAAAAGGAGGATGTATAATGAATAATTGTAATGATTATGAGCGAATAAGAAAAAGAATTGAGGAAGAAAGAAAAAAATATAAGTTTTGCTATATACAAGGCCCTACGGGGCCAAAAGGCGAAAAGGGTGATACTGGCTTACAAGGAGAAAGAGGGGTACCAGGACCATCTAGTATTGATGTTGGAATTACAGAAACATTAGAACCTTTTGAAGATGCTAAAGTAGAAAATGTTGGAACTAATGAAGATGTTATTTTGAATTTTAAAATACCGAGAGGAAAGCAAGGAATAGATGGAAAAATAGGTCCACAAGGAATACCGGGTCCAAAGGGTGAAAAAGGTGATATGGGTCTGCAAGGAATTAAAGGAGAAAAAGGAGACCAAGGACCAGCTACAATTCAGATTGGAAATATCGAAACAATAGAGCCAAATGAAGAAGCCAATGTTGTGAATGTTGGAACACCTGTTGATGTAGTTTTAGATTTTAAAATACCAAAAGGAGAAAAAGGAGATCAAGGACCAAGAGGATTACCAGGAGAAATAGGTAGGACAGAACATATTACCATAGATGAAACAGAAACTTTAGAGCCAGGTGAACCAGCTACTGTAATGGATACTTTTGAAAATTGGGTGCATCATTTAGCATTTTCAATTCCAAAAGGTGCTAAAGGTGATACTGGAGAAAGAGGACCACAGGGCCCTGCTGGCCCTCCTGGAACAGAATTTGTATCCTCTTATGGAATTAGATATTCAATGATTGATACACAACTTAATTTACTACAAGGTGTAGATACAATAATTCCACTTCCTGAAAAAGGAATTGCCTTTCTTACTGAATATCCAGATGGTAATTCGATTAAGATAAAAGAAAATGGAGTATATCTAGTATCATATTTATTATGTGGAGCAACAAATGAAGAGTGTTCTATAACTATGTCTGTTAGAGCAAACGATATATTACAACCGGCAACAAGTGCAACAAATGAGTTTAGTGCGCAAATGATTAATAATATTAGTGGAACAACTATAGTGTCATTACAATCAAATGATATTATAACATTAAATGTTAAATCATCTAAAGCAGTTAATATGAAATTTAATGGAAGTACTAATGCAATGCTAAGTGTTACTAAAATTCATTAAGAATAGGGAATCTCTATTCTTTTTAATTATTTAACTTTTAATTATTAACATAAATTATTATAAAGGAAGGTGATAATTATTCAAACAATAGATAATAATACCGTTGTTGTTACAACTAGTGAAGAATTAAAACAAGCAGTAAGTGAAGACAATAATTACAACTATATTTATTTAGGCAATAATATTACTGCTACAAGTGGTTTTGTTATAAATAGCAATAAAGCTAAATTAACAATTGATGGAACTTATAATAATACAAAATATACCTATACAAATAATTTAAGTTTAGAAGAAACAGTTATAAAAGCAAGTACAACTAATAAAAGAATCATATTAAAAAATATGAATATAGTATCTTCACATGGTTATGGAGTTGTTTATGTTCCATCTCATCCTAATTATTCTAATGTAGTTGTTGAGTACAATAATATAAATTTTATTGGGATAGAACTTTCACAAAATTATTATGGAACAACTAAAATTGTTGATTCTGCTATAGAAGTAAAAGTTACTAATAATGTTTCAGCTCAAAGGGTTTGTGATTCAAATAAAATTATAATAGATGGTGTTTCTACGCTAACAAGTAGTTCAAGTACTAATCCAATGTTTTTCTTGAATGATGTTATACCATCTTCATTTAAAATCATGCCAAATAGTAGAGTAAATATTACTACAAATAACGAATTTATGAATGGGACAAATAGGCTTGATTTAATAGTAGGTCATGGAGCAGAATTGCTTTTAACAACTGGTAATGGATTTGCAAAGACAACAACACATGGTGCTAGAAATGTTTTGATTGAAGAAATGGCTAATTTTACATTTATAGAAAAAAGTCATCAAAGAGTACCTATGTGGAATGTATTTGGCGATTTTATAATTAAAGAAGGTGCAAGTGTTTCGGTACTAAATACATATATGACGACACCATCTGATAATTATAATATATATTTCAAAGGAACAAATCAAAAGTTTATATTAGATAATCCAAAATATGTAAATATTTATACTAAAAATGCCAACATTGTATATACAAATAATCCTGTTGATTTTATATTTAAGTTTACAAGAATTAATATGTGGATATATGCTCTTGATTATACCTCTGCTTGCACACTTGACGATATACCTGCATTTTATTGGTATAAAGAAAACAATTTGGCTGAAATAGTAGGTGTACTAAATAAGGATAATACTACTATTCAATCACATAATTTTACAGATACAGAATTAAGTTCACTATCGGATATAAATAGTTTTTCATTTCAAAATAGAAAAATATTAACAATAGGACTGCTTAAAATAAATGTACATCCAATTATAAATTCTACTAATACTATTTCAGGACATACTATACCATATGCAAATGTTAAAATAGAATTTGATAATAAAAGTCTACTCGCATCAGCTGATGAAAATGGGTTATTTGAGGCAACTATAAATTCTACTATTTCGGATAACACAAGAGTTAAAATAACATCTTGTTTAAATAGCTCTTTTACTGAAAGAAAAGTAGCAACTCCATTTCTAGGCGAGTTAACTTTATTATCATCAACAGAAAATATTCCTTTTAGTATGAAATCATTATCCACTAAGCCAATTATTTTACCCAAGGAAAATAAAACGGTAGTGACTGTTGTTGATAGTAGAATTAATAGTACTAATTGGAAATTATATATATACTATACAAATCCAATGATGGAAAAAAGTGGTAAAGTGCTAATAGATTCATTATTTTTTAAAAAATTTAATAATGAAGAAATTGCACTAAAAACAAATAAAAAATTGATATATGAATCAAGCGATAATGGTGGAAATGTAAATATTAGTAATGTTACTTTTTCTACCGATAAAGGATTATTTCTAAAACCTAGTAAAGATTTATTAGAAGATGAGGATTATTCTTCCTTAATTGTTTGGAGTGTTGAGAAATAATGCCTTTACAAGAGATTAAAATGATTCATAAAATATATTGTAATGAGGTGAAATATGACAAATGATTATATTTATATAAAACTTTACAGTAATGTAAATATAAATTTAAGTGATTTAAAAGTTAAGTTAATAAATAAATGTAATAAGATTGTTTTTAGTGGAAAAACAGATTGTTTTGGAAAAATAAAAATACCAATATGTGCTAATGAGGTATATAAGTTAATTGTATATTATAATTTAGCGATTTTTAAAATACCTTTAATAGCAAAAAAAAATGAAGTTTATTGTATAAATATTAGTAATAATAATAATCAGAACAAAGAAAAACATCTTATTACAATAAGATTAATGGATAAGTATAATCCAAATATTAAAATTAAAGGAGGGAAAATGATAATATGGCAAGACATACAATCCCAATAACTAATGGTAAGGGAAGCATTGAATTAGTTAATGGTGTATATAATGCTACTGCAGTAGTGGGAGGTTATGATGCATCTACTTTGAATCCAAAGCAAGTTACTATAATAGATGGTACAAATGATTATGCTTTTACTATAAGTGCAAAAGGAGTTTTAACACTTCATGTAACAGATACTGGAGATAAAACTACGGGTGTTCAAATTATAGGAGCAAAATTTGTAAGAACAGATAGTACTGGCACCATAACTGGAGTAGAGGTAATAACTAATCAAGATGGAAATGCAGTGTTTAATAATGTTCCATTTGCTTCATCAGGAAGTACGGAAATATATTATAAACAGATTACAAGTGATGGTGGACATACATTTGATGATTCTGTAAAATCAATTGTTATGACTACATCAACAGAAACTATTGAAATAGCAAACCCATCAGCACCTGTTAGAAATATAATGCTTACTGATGCAAGTTTTCCTAATATACCAATAAAAGATGGTCAGATAATATTAGAAGATAATCAATAAAAATGTTAGATTAATTATAGTATAGTGTATATTATTACTTTCGAAGTTGAATCTGAATTAAAGACAAGTAAATGAACTTGTCTTACTTTTTGATTCAAAATTAAAAGAAGTAAATTTATTCTATTTTACTAAAATGTATCTACAGTCTGATGACTATGAATAATTGTTTATTCATAGTCATATTTTTTAGTAGATGATTTAATAAACAAATAAACGAAATTAGAGAGGAGAGGATTTTTTGAATTATGAAATTATAAATGTTTTTGATAATAGTAATGATATAAAAACGAGTGAAGAATATTTGATTGAATTGATAAATCAAAAGTTAGCTTCTCTAATCTTATATTACGAACTATAAAAATGAAATTTTTACATTTGTCTTATATGAAAAACTTTATTATAATTCAAATGTATTATATAGATTTCAACATAAATAAGAAAGGAAAATGAAAAACACTATGTTGAAAAATGATGATATTAATTCTAATAATACAAAAAACACTTTATTTGATTATAAGGAAACAATAGAATTTAATAGTATAAAAAAATTATTAAATGAAGAGTATTTAGAATATGTTACCCCATATTTAACTGATTTGTTAGGAATAAAAAAAAATAATAATCCATATTGTCTTATAAGTCCAAATCAAAATACTATTTACAGTTTGGATACCGGTAAAATTGCTAAAGTAATATTATATGTAAGATTATCTGTTGAAGATTTGGAAAAAAGTGATGGTAACGTTAGTAAAAGTATTCTTAATCAGTTATTAATGTTACTTGCATATTGTCAGGAACATAATCTAAAAGTAGTTGGAATCTTTTATGAAGAAGATATAAGTGGTGCTGATTTAAACAGACCGGAATGGAATAAATCTTTAACTTTTTGCGAGTTGGGATATGCAAATACTTATATTTGTAAAACTCAGGCAAGATTTGCAAGAAGTATTGAAATGGTTCAAAAGTTTTTATATAAAAAGTTTATAGAATGGAATATTCATTTTATTAGTATTGTTGATAACATAGATACAGAAAAAATAGGTACTAAAAAGTCTAGTCAGATAACTGCAATAACTGATGAATGGAGAGTTGAAGAACAGTCTATAAATACTAAAAAGACATTAAGAGCGAAAAATGCATCTGGACAATGGACTGGTTCATTTGCTTGTTATGGATATATTGAAGATCCTAATGATATGTATCATTTAGTAGTAGATGAACCAGCGGCAAAAATTGTAAGAGAAATATATGAGATGTATGCAAATGGTATGGGTTATTCAAAAATTTGTAAGGAACTTAATTTAAGAAAAGTGCCTACACCAAGTAAATATAAAAAATTAAGTGGTTCAAAATTTGTTTGTTGTAAAGCACCTAATGGAGCTGAGTTATGGAATACTGATACAGTTCGTAAAATATTAATGAATAGAACATACGATGGAACATTAATTCAACATAGGACTGAATCTATAGCTTATAATGTAAAAGGTAGAAAAGTTATACCAGAACATTTAAGACAAATTGTAGAGAAAACACACGATAGAGTAGTACTAGAGGACATATCTAAAATAGTAAGGGATAGATTTAAAGAAAGAAAAGATAAAAAGCAAAATAAGCAAATAAAAAATCAATCAAATATTTTAATTAAAGTTGTTGAAGAAGCCTTAAATAAATATTCTAAAATTAATGCAGAAAAAAGGGAAGAAATAGAACTTGAAATTAAAATATTGAAAGAAAGATTGTTAGAAAATAACAATGATGGTGCTATTGAAAGTTTTAATAAATTAAAAATATTTTCTTTAAATATTAATCCTACTATTACAAAAAGTATTCAAGAAAAGGTTGATGTAATAACAATTCCATCATCAAGAGAACGAATGACTAAGGCTGGAATCATTCACGTGTTTAGTCAAAAAGTATATTGTGCTGAATGTGGTCAAGTATTTACAAGAACACTTTGTAAATCAGGACCACGAAAAAATCCATTTATGAAACCTTATTTGCAGTGTAAAAATAAAAAATATAAAGTTGGTATGGCTTGTTCCAATAAAAGTTCTATAAGGTATGAGGTGTTAGATAAAATTGTTTTAAATGAAATCAATAAAGTGATAGAAAAGTATTATAATAATGGTAAATTAGAAAAGAACTATTATGAAAAAAAGAAAACAGTAAATTTTCAAAATGATATAAATAGTTTAAAGGTTGAAAAGAGTAAACTAGAGAATCAAATAAATAGTTATGAAAATAGATTTGAAATGCTATATGAAGATAAGATAAATGGTATAATTTCATCAGAAGAATTTACTTTTTTAAAAACAAAGAGTCAAAAAAATGTAGAAAATTCTAAATTGAGAATAGAAGAAATAGAAAAAGAATTAAATAATTTAGAAGAAAAAATGCAAGAGAATAATAATGTTCAAAAGATTTTTAAAAAATATAAGCGTATAGATAAGTTGGATAAAATTATAATTGATACTTTTATTTCTAAAATTTTAATTGGAAAAGTTGATGAGAAAATTAAAAAAAGAGATATTAAAATAATTTGGAATTTAAAGGTATAAGCACCAGTTTTACGAGTATCAACCACACGGAGGCGATGATCCAGGTGCAGTTGGAAATGGTATTATAGAAAAAGATTATACATTAAAAATATCAAAATATATAGCAGACAGATTAAAAGAATTAGGAGCAGATGTTACTTTAACTAGGGATAGTGATGTGACATTGACTCCAACCGAAAGAGTTAATAAGGTTCTTTCTACATATGGTAATAATAAAGATGTTTTTGTAATATCTAATCATATAAATGCTGGAGGTGGCGATAGTCAAAGTGTAACGAATGTATAACAATTAAAGCCAAATAAATATGAAAAGAAATGGAGAACTGTTATGAATATTAGTTATACTAAGAACGGTGATTATTTATTACCAAATTTAAAATTAGAAGATAAAGAAAGATTTAATATAGGAAAGTATGGATTACTTAAATTAGAGTATTTAAAGAAGAATAAAAGAGGATTATATACTGAACTGCTTATGAAAGATAAGTTAAATGGATATTTGCATGATATTGATATTACCGTTAATGATAGAATAAATAATTTAATTTTTTTACTTGCTGAAAAAGAAAATATTGATGAAAATTTAAAACAAAGTGATCAATTTTTATGGATAGGTAAGATGAATAATATAAAAAATAGAGTAGAAGAAATTATTTTAAAGGAGTATATCTATGTGTGATATAACTGATAAAGAATTTGAAGAAATATATTTACCTTTCTATAATAATGTTAATGATTATTTAAATAATTATGTTGTTCCAGATCTAGTAGCATTTTATTTAGCAAATGGATATAGTAGACATTGTTTATCAGAGTGCCCTTTAAGGTATCATATTAATTCTGCAATAGATGTATTTAATTGTAGATGTGATATGAATAAACTTATACCTAAGGTAAAAGAAATATTAAAAATTAAATACAATATAGTAGTAAAAAATACAAATCCAATAAGATTAAAAAGATATTATTAAAGAAATTAACACTATCAGAAATGGTAGTGTTTTTAGGTTGTAGGAGTATCTTTGTTGTTTAGCCAGCACTGAATTTATACTCCCGTACAAAATTCCAATGTGGTAAATGTCCCAAACCCTAAAATATTTACACCAATTTAGTGTTTATATTCAATAAAATATAGTGCATTGATTGATAAAATTTAGATGATATGTTATAATAAAATTGGTGAAATATAATGGAGATATTTTTGAATGATAATTTTGAAGTGTTAAAAGCAATTAAGGATAATCAAATTTGCATAAAGGAACATAAATACTTGAATTTATCGCAACAGGAGTTAGCAGATATGGTTCATATGTCAAAATATAAAACAAATAAAATTTTAAATATTTTAATGAAAAATAATTATATAATAAAATTTAACAATAAAAGCGGCAAGTATGCTTTAACTAAAAAATCGTTAATATTTTTTAAAAAAATTGATGATATGAGAAGTGTTTTGGAGGTAAAATAATGGGAAGAAGTAGTTATGCTATATCTGAGGAAATATTACAAAGGGGATTACTAAGTAATCCGGATATGATTGGGAAATATATTTATTACAATATTGGAAATACATATATTGGAAGTTTAAGAGATTGTGGTTTGATTGAAAATAGAGATTATTTTGATGAAAATAGAAAACCAGATGGGCTTATAGTTGATAAAACAAAAAGAGTAATCGCTGTAATTGAAAATAAAAATTTATCAAAATATAAAACTGATAAGCAAAAGGAGTCCGCCACTAATCAAGCTCTTGAAGTAGCAAGAGATCTTAAGGCAAAATTTGTAATTAGTACTGATAGTATCAATAGTAGATGGTATAATGCATTTAATGGTGAACAAATTTTAAATTATGATGATACACCTTTAACTGAGGTTTTTGGAATTACAACATCTAATACACCAAAAATGGAAAAGTTAATTGAAACTCTTGATTTAACGATTACACCCAAATGTTCTAAAATTTCAGAACAACGTGAAATAGATCCAACGCCGCTTGCATATTCTATTTGGCAAAAAATATATAAGGCGACAGCTGCTACACCAGAAAATTGTTTATATACTTTTGTTGAAATATTTATTTTTAAATATTTAAGTGATTTAAATTTACTTTCTAATATTTATTCTTTTGATTATGTAATAAATATGTATAAAAATGGTAAAGAAGATGATGTATTAACTTATTATGCAAAATTTGTAAGACCTGAAATTAAACGTCTGTTTCCTCAGGATAAGGATGGGACCACTATTATAAACGGTAGTATATTTGTAAGCGAACGAACAGGAGAGAGTATTGCAGGATATGGTAAAACATTTAGAAGTATTTTAGAAATGTTTCGTGGTGAGGAATTAAGAAATATAGATAAGGATTTTAAATCTAAAATCTTTGAAGTTTTTTTCAAAAAAGATAGTCAAAAAGGTGGAATGGGACAATATTTTACACCACTTAAAGTTGTTCAACAAATTGTAAATATGGCCGATATTAATCCTGGTATGAGAATATGTGACCCAGCCTGCGGGGTAGGAAAATTTTTGCTTGAAGCGGTTTCACGAAATATTGATAATTTGTATGAAATAGAAAATAATAAATTATATCCGAAGGTCATTCTAGAGGGGTATGATAAAGGCTTTACTAAAGATAGTGAGCGTACAATAATTTTAGCAAAGGCTAATATGATGATTTATTTTTCAGATTTAATTAAAAATAATCAAGAAATGACATCAGAATTTTCGGATTTGTTTAATGAAACATTTCATTTGAGAACTTCTGTTCTTGGTACGTTAGATTATATACCTTCTGAAAAGGAAAAATATGATTTAATTTTATCGAATCCGCCATATGTAGGTACGACGGATGTTTACAAAAAAGAAATTGATGGTAATGCTACATTAAAAAAATATTATAATAAAAATGGTACCGGGTTAGAAGGTTTATTTATTGAATGGATTATCAGAAGTTTAGCAGATAATGGGCAAGCATTTATTATTGTGCCTGAAGGATTTATGTATAGGATTCAGGATATACCATTAAGACAGTTTATGATGGACGAGTGTATTATAAATGCAATAATATCGTTACCTTTAAATACATTTTTTTCAACTAATAAAAAGACATATATTTTATCGATTACAAAGAAATTGAAAAATAATAAAGAACTTCAAAAAGAACCGATTTTCACATATTTGTGTTCATCTACAGGTGAAACTTTAGATATAAATAGATTTGATATATCAGAAAATGATTTAGCTGATGCTGCTTATGAATATCACAGTTTTAAAGGTGATAAAAAGTTATTTTATGAAAGAGTAAAAAATGGAAAATTAAATAATCCTCGTTTAAAAGTAGTAGATTTTAGTTGGTTAAATGAAAATGTTTCTAGAAGTTGGGTTATTGATAACTTGTGGTCTGATGAAGAAAAAATTGTTCTTGGCATCAAAGATGAAGAAAAAGTTATGACTTCAGAAGAATTCTCGGATTTTATAGATAAAGTTATAAATGATTTGAATTCATATAAAGAGGCGATTAAAAATGTTAAATAAAGTTGAATATATTAATAAAAAAATAAGTGATCTATTTGTATTTACTAAGGGAACAAATGAATTTAATAGAAAGACTATTAATATAGATAAAGGAGATTTTCCAGTTTATTCAGGACAAACTGAAAATAATGGAATAATAGGTTATTCTAATAAATTTAATCATGATGGGAATTTTATTAGAATCATCACTGTTGGTGATGTTGGAAACATTACTATTATTAAAGGAAAATTTTCTTTAGCTCAAAATAATGGTATATTAGTTCCGTTAAAATCTACTGATGTAGAAAATCTTAATTTAGAATATATTAGATTTGTTTTAATGAATAATTTAGCAAAGTTAGCCAAGGGGGAGGGAAAACAAAAGAGCTTATTAAAGAGAGATATAGATAATTTTTATATTCCACTACCTGTAATAAAAGATAAATTTGATTTAAATACACAAAATAAAATGGTAGAAAAATTTTCAGAACTTGAAAAAATTAGAAATACACTTTATGAAGATAGTGAGTGTATTAAAAGTATTAATATAGAATTTAACAGTGATGAGTATGAATATAAAGATTTTAAAGTGTCGGTACTTTTTGACTTAACTATTCAAACTAATGGTTCATCATTTACAAAGAGTTTTATAAGAGCAAATCCAGGAGATATACCAGTATATGGAGCAACTAAACTCGAAGATGAAGTTGGATATGGATATGTTAAAGATAATGCTATTATAGATAACCAAAGAAAACAGTATGTTAAATATTTTCAAGATTGCCTAACATATAATATTGACGGTAGTGCAGGATATGTTTTTTATAGAAAAGGAAAATTTAGTTTATCAGAAAAAGTTAGACCGCTTGTTTTAAGGCCAGAATATGAAAAATTAATTGATAAAAATTATTTGAAATATATTATTCAACCTATTTTTAGAAAAAACATTAAAGGAAGGAAAGGACCAAATGGAGAAAATGAGTTTACAAAAATAAGTAAAAGAGATATAGAAAACTTATTAATTCCTATTCCGGTTAATGCAGATGGCTTTCCAAATTTAAATGCTCAAATATTTGTTGCAGAAAATTATATTAAATTAGAGAAAATAAAGAAGAATATGTTGGATATAATAAATGAAGTTTTATCAGCTAACTTAGAATTTTAATATTATAAGTTAATTAAAAAAATTGGGAGTACAGAAATGTACTCCTTTTGCATGTTTTGTACAATTTCTTTTTATTTTAATTTGTTATAAGATAAAATCACCTAGGGAAAATAATATTTAAGAGTGCACTTTTATTATCTCAAGATATATCTTATATATTGATTATTATGGATAAAGAAGAATTCATAAATGTATTTAT
>CAKPFG010000014.1 GCA_934153675.1 uncultured Bacilli bacterium | reverse complement strand
ATCGTCCAATACCAATAGTTAGTGTTAAATAGAAATATTTTATATGGTGATGAGGCACAAGAACTACTAGAACATCCCAAATTATCTGTCAATTCATCATATGTTATTAATCTTGTACTATAGCCGGTTTTATCCTCTTTTAGGTCACTTATCTTTAGTTTATCTAAGGCCCAGGCATCTACTACATATTTTACTTCACTCTTTGCATAATCTGTCATACATCCATCAAATATCGATCTAGAACGCTTATATTCACATGTTGAACTTGAATAGTATGCCATTCCTCCGTATCCATTATTATCATAGGCTGTTCCCTTTGATTCAAAGGTATTTTTATTCACATGGTTATTTTCTGTTCCTACTCCGCCATATTTATTTACTTCAGCTACTGTTAATGGTTCTCTTTTTAATAATGTTACAGAATCACTATTCTCATCACTATTTTCTATAACATAAAAATTAATACCATTGTATGTTATTTCATCGCCTATTTTATAGGCTTTTTTTTGAAGCTTACCATAGTGATAATATCCATCTTCATTATTTGAATCTTTTACTTCTTTTTTATCAAGAATACATTCTGTTAAATATACCGTACCATCATAATTAATGGTAACATTACATTTGATACTTTTTAAATTATAATCTAACTTTAAAGTTTGATAATCTTCTGGTATTTTATTATTACTTGCTTTATATTCACTGATAGCTTTTTCTAATGATTTTCCATACACATCAACATATTCTTCATTAGTTAAACTTTTTTTACCATAGTGATACCATCCATCGCTAGTGTTTTTATCTTTAACATCACTACTTCCTACTTTGCATTCTGATAAATATACACTTGAATCTTCATTTAATAAAGAAATATTACATATAACCTCTTTACCTGAGTATTCAATTTCTAAATCACTTATGTTTGTTGGAAATTCTCCTTTATCTAGTAAGTAATTAGCTACGGCAAGTTCTATACTTTTTCCATATGCATCAACACTTCTTTTATTGGCTGATTCCATAGAGCGTTTTACAATATTTAATACAATTAGGGTTACTATTAGTGCTAATATAGCTAGTATTACTAACACTGCTATTAATTCTATTAATGTAAATGCTTTTTTATTTTTCATATATCCTACCTTTCACCCTTATTCTACTAAAAAAAACGCAAGCTTTTTTTACAAAAAAGCATTGCAATATTCATACTGAATTATTTTAAGGTAAAATTAATAATCTTCTTTATATGCACTAATATACCAACATTTTAAGTTTATATCATCTAAAGAAGATTGACAATACCTACAATTCCTATCATTTAGGCTTTTTAAAGGAGCACCACAATTTGGACAATGAATAGATATTAATGTTTGTTTTTCATCATATTTATCCATATCATAAATATATATATATGTAGTTGTATATGATGTTTGTTTTTTAATATTTGATGAAACAATTATTTTGCCGTTTTCCTTTTTAGTATAATAATACTCCAAAGAAGTAGATACAGTAATAGATAAAGTACAACCATCATTTTCATAATACTTTATAGCATGCTTATGAAACACTACATCGGAAAAACTTAATTCTATTTTATTTTCCTTCATATCTTTAATTTGTTCTTTTAAATTATCTTTAATTAAAGATAATTCCTTTAACGGATTTATTTGCCTACTTTCCAATGTAGAAAATATAGTTCTAAGACTTACTTCCGTTTTATTATAAAGTTCGCTTAAGGAAAAATTAGGAAAATCCTTTATTATTCTTGGCACAATTAAATTAGTCATTCCTGATACCATTTTATGATTATATTTATATTCATCTTCACCTTTTTGAATCATATTTTTTAATTCATTAAAATTAGAATATCCATACATCTTTGCTATTTTTTTTATTTTACCGTATATTACCAGTGCTAAAAATGATAAAAACAAAAATATTCCAATAATAATAGCTAATAAAACCAATAATTTCATTTTATCTCCTTTTTATTATTCGCAAAGTATTAAATATAGTAATTAATGTTACTCCAACATCAGCGAAAACTGCATATATAAGTGTAGCATAACCTAAAACACTTAATAATAATATTAATACTTTAATCGAAAGTGCAAATACTAAATTTTCTTTTATTATTTTCTTAGTATATTTAGAAATGTCAATTGCATCAATTATATGTAACAAATTATCTTCCATAATAACCATATCACTTGCTTCAACAGCAGAACTAGTTCCAACGCCACCCATAGAAATACCTACATCTGCTAAAACTAATACTAAAGCATCATTTACTCCATCACCAACAAATGCAACTTTACCTTTACAACTATCTTTTACTTCCTTTAATTTATTATACTTATCTTTTGGTAACATTTCATAATAAAATTCTTTAATATTAAGTTTTTTAGCTATATAAAAAGCTGATTTTTTATTATCACCAGTAAACATTTTTACACCAATATTTCTATTATTTAAAGTTTCTATAATTTTTTTACTACTGTCTTTTATTTGATCAGATAATGTAATTACTCCAATAACATTATTATTTATACTAACAAAAATACTTGTAAAATCACTATTATAATTATCATAATTAACAAATTTCATGCTACCAATTTTAACATTATCTGATTTAAGTTTATAACTAATACCCATTCCTTTTATTTCTTTAAAATCAGTTATATTAATATTTTCAAGATCATATTTAAGTATAGACTTTGCAATTGGATGAGCAGAATACCTTTCCCCTAAATATACATATTTTAATATATCTTTTTTACTATATTTATTATCAAACACTTCAATTTTATCAATATCAAATTCACCTTTAGTTAATGTCCCTGTTTTATCAAAAATAATCTCTTTAATATCATATAAATTATCTAGATAATTACTACCCTTTATTAAAATCCCCTTTTTAGATGCTGCTCCGATTGCTGAAAAATAACTAAGAGGTACAGATATTACAATAGCACACGGACAAGATATAACTAAAAACACTAAGGCTCTATAAATACTTTGCTGATAAGTAATATTAGTTAATAATGGTAAAAAAACTAATACAAGTAAAGATAATATTAAAACTATTGGTGTGTATATTTTAGAAAGTTTATTAACGAAAGTTTCTGTTTTTGCTTTATTATCAGTAGCATTTTCTACAAGTTCTAATATTTTATTTACCGTGCTATCTTGATAAATGCTTAAAACCTTAACTTTAATTATATTTCCATCATTAATACTACCAGATAATACTTTGTCACCTACACTGCACTCAATTGGTTTTGCCTCACCTGTTAGTGATTTATTATTTATATAAGTATTACCTTCTATTATAATTCCATCTAAAGGTATTTTTTCACCTGTTTTAACAATAATTATATCATCAATTTTTGCTTGTTCCGGTTTTATTATACTACCATTTTCTAAATTAACATAATCCGATTTAAGATCCATTAATCTACCTATAGATTTTCTAGAATTATTAAGTGCCCTATCTTCCAACATTTTACCAATTTCATAAAGAATAATAACCATTAATCCTTCAATTTTTTCATTTATTAAATAAGCCCCAATACAAGATATTGTTATTAAAAGATTTTCATTTATTGTTTTTTTGAAAATTAATTTCAAAGCTGTTTTAAAAGTTCTATAAAGAAGAAGCAAATAAGACAGAATAATCAACAATTCACCTACTTGATTTTTAATCAAAATTCCAGATATAGCTAATATTATTCCAGTCAAAAATCTTATTATATTAAAATAATTTTCGTTAGAAAAATTATTAATATCTTCTATACAAACATCAGGCTCAACACTTTTAATAATATTACTCACTTTATTCAAACTAGCATTATTACTTTCATAAGATAATTTTAAAGTTGAAAAATTAACTCGTACGTTTTTAAATTCATCATATTTTTTAAATTCTTCCTCAATTTTTCTAGCACAGTTAGCGCAATCTAAATTCTTCAATGTATACTTATATTTCATTTATATGTTCACACCCCATGTCAAATATTTTTTTTACATGAAAATCATCTAAAGAATAGTATATTGTTTTACCTTTCCTTTTATATTTGACCAATTTTGTTTGTTTTAATATTCTCAATTGATGTGATACAGCAGAAACAGAAGTATCTGTTACTGAGGCAATGTCACAAACGCATAAACTTCTCTGTAATAATGCACATATAATTTTAATTCTAGTGGCATCAGAAAAAACTTTAAATAATTCCGATAATAAAAATATTTTATCTTCTGATAACATTTTATTTTTTACAACACATAAATCACTCATTTTATCTCCTTATTTGAATAGTTGTTCACATGATAAATTATATTCTAATATATTAATTTTGTCAACTAAAAAAACTTTCAATAACTTATAAATTATTGAAAGTTCTTTTAAATATTAGCCAGGCTAAAAAAGCTATCTATCACAATAATTTGTGAATAAATTATTGCACCAATTATTCTATTATCATTTACAATATATTTTTAGCTTTTCTACTTTTTTAATTTCTGTTATCTTTTTGTTTAGATAGCAGATTTTAAGATGGTTATAACAGGGCGCACGGTACCTCCGAGGTTATCAACACTGCCGTTGTACACGCTGCCATCGTAGAACACATTCCACACGATAGAAGTGAAATCTCCATATTGGCTCATCGTATAATACCAATATTTACTATTATATACCCAACTTGGGGTTTCTCCATTGCTTGATGCATTAAGCGTTCCTGAATTTTTCTTCTCATATCCCAAATTATCTACTAAGTCATCAAACGTTATTAATCTTGCACTATAGCCGGTTTTATCCTCTTTTAGGTCACTTACCTTTAGTTTATCTAATGCCCAGGCATCTACTACATATTTTACTTCGCTCTTTGCATAATCTGTCGTACATCCATCTTCTATCCATTTAGAACCATTATATCCACAAGTTTCACTTGAATAGTATGCCATTATTCCGTATCCATTATTATCATAGGCTGTCCCCTTTGATGAAGATGTATTTTTATTCACATGGTTATTTTCTGTTCCTACTCCGCCATATTTATTTACTTCAGCTACTGTTAATGGTTCTTCCTTTAGTAGTGTTACAGAATCACTATTCTCATCACTATTTTCTATAACATAAAAATTAATACCGTTATATGCTACTTCATCGCCTATTTTATAAGTTTTATATGTTGTTTTTTTACCATAGTGATACCATCCATCACTAGTATTTTGATCTTTAACATCACTACTACCTACTTTGCATTCTGATAAGTATACACTTGAATCTTCATTTAATAGGGAAATATTACATATAACCTCTTTCCCTGAGTATTCAATTTCTAAATCACTTATGTTTGTTGGAAATTCCCCTTTATCTAGTAAGTAATTAGCTACGGCAAGTTCTATACTTTTTCCGTATGCATCAACACTTCTTTTATTAGCTGATTCCTTAGCGTGTCTTACGATATTTAATACTATTGGTGTTACTATTAGTGCTAATATAGCTAGTATTACTAATACTGCTATTAATTCTATTAATGTAAATGCTTTTTTATTTTTCATATATCTTCCTACCTTACATATCCATAATAGCACAATTAATTAAAAAAAAATAGATATTTTATTACTATTATCTATTCTACAATAAAATTAATTTCATCATTTATAAGATAAAAGAGATTTTTCTCTTTTCTATTTTAGATAGTTTCATATTACTAAACTAAAAAAACTGAATTGATCAATTTATTAACTACATAAAATGGCGTCCCCGATTGGAATCGAACCAACGACCTATCGCTTAGGAGGCGATTGCTCTATCCTACTGAGCTACGGAGACACAACATAATTGTAACATAAATATTAAAAAAAAAATAGTAGTAAACTATTTTAATATATTTAAAACTAGAACTAAGCATAAATTCATTGAATATTTTAATTTTTTTGAAGCCTTTTTACAAAATTCATGCGTTCCTATAACTTTATCTACTGTACTAACAACCCAACTTTCGGCATATTTAGGTATTTTTATATCTATTGGAAACATATGTGACTTTATAATATCTTCTTCCATTTCATTTATAAAAAAATTTTTCTTAGCATTAATAACAGCTTCTTTTGGATGATTATGCGTATATAATTTTATTTTATCTTTAATCTTATCATGATCTACTGTTCTACCAAAATAAAAATCATGAAGTAAACCAGCACGTGCTACTTCTTTATAATTTAAATGCAATAAACGTGCTATTAAATATGAGTAATATGACACTTTATACATATGTTCTAATCTAGTAGTATTATGATGCTTTATATTCGCCATTTTATTAAATGTCTCATTTTCCATTATATCTTTAATTATTAAAGAATATTCTTGATCTATATTATTTTTCAAAAAATCACCTCAAAAATCGACTAAAACATGCGACTATTTCATTATAGCACATTTTTATAAAAAAGAAAAATTGAACCCATTTACTAATAATAGGGCCTTTTTCTATTATATTATAAGCATTAACAAAATAATGATAAATAATGTTCTACTATTTTATTAATAATCCATTTTTTCCAGGTAATTAGCAATTATCTGATACTTATCAAATCTTTTTTCTACTCTCCCTTTTAAAAATATGATGTCTTTATTATTAATATGATATTTTTGATAAATTTTAGGAAAAAGTACAACCGAAATATCAGAAAGTTCATCACTGGCATTTATAAATGCCATCTTTTCTTTATTTTTAGTTTCCACCTCTTTTACATTATCAACACTTAAAACAAGAGAAATATTCTTATCAAAATATTTTTCAATGTTATTTAAATCTACTGTAGTTTTTACTTTACTTTTACATATTGTAATAGGATTATTTTGTAAATAAAAACCAAAATATTCTAACTCCAACTGCATTATTTCTTTTTTACTAAATTCTTCAACTTCTAAAATATCAGGCTTTAATGCATTATAGTAATCCTTTATTAATTCTCCATAATTAATTATTATATCTAAATTTGTAAATAAAGTTTTTCTATTATAATTAAAAGAAGAGAATGTCCCAGCTAATATCAAAGATTCTAACACTTTTTTATTAACAATCTTTCCATAACATCTACTTATAAAATCAAAAATATCTTTAAATAAACCTTTTTTTCTTTCTTCTATTATAAATTGAGCTGCATTACTAACATTTTTAATTCCAGATAAAGGATATAAGATACTATTGTTATTTATTGTATATTTTAAATTACTATAATTAATATCCGGTGCCATAATATTAATATTATGTTTACGTAGTTCATAAATATAAAGTCTAATTTTATCCTTATTACCTCTTTCACTGTCTAAAAGACAAGAATAAAATTCTGCACGATAATGTGCTTTTAAATATGCCATTTTTAAAGCAATAGTAGAATAAGCAACTGAATGCGATTTATTAAAACCATATTCTGCAAATTTTAACATTGTATTAAACACATCACTAATTGTTTTTTCATCATAACCGTTTTTTAAACTTCTCTTGGTAAAAATCTCTTTTTGCGATTCTAATAAATCTTTCTTCTTTTTACTCATAGCTTTTCTAAGAATATCTGCTTCCCCTAATGAATAACTAGCCATCTTTTGTGCTATTTGCATTATTTGTTCTTGATATATAATAATACCATATGTGCTTTTTAATATATCTCTTAAACTATCGTGTATATAACTAAAATTATGATTATTTTTTCTATTAATGTATATATCAATATTTTTCATAGGACCAGGTCTATATAGTGCAATTGCAGCAATAATATCATCAAAACAATTAGGTTTCATTTTTCTTAAAAATTTAATCATTCCAGGCGATTCAAACTGAAATATACCAACTGTATCAGCATTTGTAAATATATCTATAGAAAATGTATCTATTTTTATAGAATCAAAATTTAAACAAATGTTATGATTTTTATTAACCAAATCAATGATATTATGAATTATTGTTAAGTACTTAATAGCCAAAAAGTCCATTTTTAACAGTCCAATATCTTCTAAATATGTCATATCATAACCACTAGTATAAAATGTATTATGGAAATCAAGGGGAATAATATTATCAAGCTCTACACTAGAAATAATAATTCCTGCCGCATGAATTGTGGTATGTCTTTTTAATCCCTCAAAATTAATTGCATCACGATATACATTAAGTAATTCCTTTTTTCTGTTTAAAAATACCTGTAATTTATTATTATTATTATAGTTTTCTCGAAGTGTCAAATTAGAATCAATTAATTTACAAATACTATCTATTTGTTTTAAATCAATATTCAAACATCTTCCAACATCTCTTATTGCTCCTTTAGCACCAAGTGTTAAAAAAGCTATTATCGGAACAACTTTTTTCTTACCATATTTATTAATACAATAATTAATAACATTCTGCCTTTTTTCATGTTCAAAATCTATATCTATATCAGGCATACTAATACGCTCTGGATTTAAAAATCTTTCAAATAACAAATTATACTTAAGAGGATCAATATCTGTTATATTCAATAAATAGGAAACTAAACTAGATACAGCACTTCCTCTACCTGATCCAACTATAATATTATTATTTTTAGCATAATTTACATAATCTGCAACTATTAAAAAATAATCACTAAAACCCATTTTATTAATTATACTAAGTTCATATTTTAACCTATCTTGATATTTTTTATTTATTTTATTACCAAACTTATTTTTTGCACCTAAAATACATAGCTTTTTTAAATAGGAAAAACTATCAATACCAAGTTTATTTTTATATTTAGGAATTAAATTATTATGAAATTTTATTTTAACATTACAATTATTAAGGATATAATTGTTATTTTCATCTTCTAATAAATTTTTTAAGTTTAAATAATTATTACAGTAATCTTTATCTATAAACTTATAACTGATACCTATTTTTATAGCCTCTAAATATTTTAAATAAATAGTGTCTTTTTTATAAATACAATTAATACTATTCATATACACTTTTCTGTATGGAATTTTCTTTTTTTCAATGTCATTTTTATAAGATACAAACATATCTCCATCTAATTTTTGATATAATGACATACTATCAAAAGGCAAGATAATTATTAAATCATTTATATATTTTTCTATAATTTCTAAAGTGATATTATTTTCAGATTGAATTGTAGATAATTTAATTAAATTTAAATAACCATTATAATTCTTTGCATATAAAATAATTAATAGCGAATTTAAAGTAATTTCTAAACCTATAATCGGTTTAATATTATTTGTAATACATTTATTATAAAAAGCAATAGCTCCATATAAATTATTATCTGTAATAGTTAGTGCTCTTAAATTATTTTTTTTAGCAAAATCAACTAAATCATCTATTTTAATCATACTATTTTGTAAATAATTATCTGTTTTTATATTAAGTGGTAAATACATAAAACACTCCTTAAAAATAAATCTTTATAATATTTTACTAATTATTTATATATTTGTAAACAAATATTTGACTTCTTCATTAAATTATGATAAACTGGGTAAGCAGAGAAAAAACGTTGAATGGAGGAATAACATGGCAAAAAAATTAACAGATAAAAAACCACTTGCTGGTAATAGAAGATCACACTCATTAAGAGCTACAAAACATTCACAAAAACCAAATTTACAAGTTGTAACAGTTAATGGAAAAAAAGTTAGAATGAGTGCTAGAGAAAAAAGAACTTTAGATAAATTAGCTGCTTAAGTATATTTATCAATAAAAAAGATTTAGAATTACCTAAATCTTTTATTTTTTTATTCCTTTATTTTGAATAATATTTTTCCCACTATACTTATTAGACTTATTTATTTTTACGTGTTTTTTCATTTTCATTATATGTAAATTAAATAAAAGATTTCTCATTTTACGAACTATTAAATTCATTTTTTCTTCAAGTAATTTTAATAATTGTAATTCATTTTTACTTACATTACCATTCTTATATTTATTTTTTAAATTACTATATTTAACTATATAATTAATATTTTTTTTAATATCATCATCAAACAAATCAAAATCATAAGATTTTAAAATGTAATCTCTATTATTTTTAGAAAAATTATTATAGCTTTCATAATTAATAACATTGTAAGTTGATAATAGACATCTATTATAATAATATAATAATTCTTTAATAGTACTATTATCAATTATTTCTTTATCTAACATTTTTACTTCAAGTAAATTTTGATATTTTTCTTGTTTTATAAAATTTAAAAAATTAGATTTATAATTTTCAGGCAAAATACCACCTTTTAATACAGGATTTTTATCATTAAATGCTATTATCTTCTTAAATGTTTCATCTATAAAAAACTTATATAAATGTATACTAGCATATATAGTAGCATCAAATTTTTCATAATCTTCTTCCGATAAATTTAAAATTTTATTACTTGGCATTTTTGCATATATCGATTCATATCTATTTATAAGACTTATTATCTGATTAACAATTTGCTCAGTTGTTTTTGTATCTCTTAAAAATAAAGACATATCAATACTTTTAAAACTTTTATATACATTTGCAAGACTTGAAAAAAATTTCTCTTTAGTATCATCAGTATAATAATTATCTAAATCAATTGTAATTTTAGAAATTTCCGAAATACAATTTTTTACTAAATCAATATCATTAGCATTAATTGTTTTAATTTTATTATCATTATACAATAATTTACTTAAATGCATTTTCAATATAGATAAAGATAAAGACATTTGATTATTTTTTTGATCAAAAGAAACATTAGAATATGTTCCCAGTTCATTAATATCAGTTATTAATTTATAAAAATAATTATTTTTATTATTAATTATAATATTGGTTTCTTTAACATTTTCATTATTTAAATTAATAACACCAGAAATAACTTCCAAATATTGTTTTATATCATTTATAATTATCTTTAATTTATCTAATTCATGATTCATAAATTACCTACCCTATGGTAAGTATATCATAAAATGAAAAAAAAAGGAATATTAATTAAAATAAAGATAATTGATTAGATTCAGCCATATTATCTAAAATACCCATTATTCGCATCTTATCTATTAATGTAGTTGATATTTTAGCTCTGTGCTGCAATTCCTCTATACTTAAAAAATCCTTTTTTTCTCTTTCCATTACAATATTTTTAGCAACAGTATCTCCAAGTCCTTCTATAGAGGAAAATGGAGGATAAATTTCATTATCACTTACAGCTTTCCACACTGTAGCTTCACTTTTATACAAATCAACATTTAAAAATTTAATTCCCCTTGCACTAGCTTCTAAGGCCACCTTTAAACTTTCTAACTGACCATTTTCTTTATTACTTGCCTCATATCCTTTATCTTGTATTTCTATTATTTTATTTTTTATTTCATTATATCCTTTTATCATTGCAATAACATCTACATCAGTTGCTTTAGAAGAAAGCCAAGAAGAATAAAAATATACAGGCATATGTACCTTATACCAAGCAATTCTAAAAGCCGAAATAACGTATGCAGCAGCATGGGCTTTTGGAAACATATATTTTATTTTTTGACAAGAATTTATAAACCATTCAGGTATATTAGCATCATTCATAATGTCAACATACTCTTTCCATATTTCAGGATCATCTGGAGTTTTCGCCTTAGAGGCACGTCCCTTACGAACAAATTCCATTATTTTAAAAGCTTTAATAGGGGCTACTCCATGATACATTAAATATACCATTATATCATCACGACATCCAATAACTTCCTTAAATGGAACAACATTGTTTTGAATCAACTCTTGTGCATTACCAAGCCAAACATCAGTACCATGAGATAAGCCAGATATTTTTACAAGTTCTGCAAATGTTGTAGGTTTAGTATCTTCTACTAATTTAATTGTAAATGGTGTTCCAAATTCTGGAATACCTAATGTTCCTGTATTACACATAATTTGCTCTTTGGTAACACCTAATGCCTTTGTTGATGTAAATATACTCATAGTATCTTTATCATCTAAAGGAACTTTCATTATATCAGTATTTGACTGGATTTGAATTAATCTAAGTTGAGTCGGATCAGAATGGCCCAATATATCCAATTTTAAAACACATTCTTCTATTTTATGATAATCAAAGTGAGTCGTTCTCCAAGCAGAATTTGGATCATCTGCTGGATACTGATATGGAGTAAAATCAAATACTTCCATATAATCTGGTATTACAACAATTCCACCAGGATGTTGACCTGTTGTTCTTTTGACACCAGTACATCCTAGTGCAAGCCTTTCTACCTCAGCTGTATTCATAACAATATTTTTATCTTCACAATATCCTTTTACAAAACCAAAGGCTGTTTTTTCAGCAACTGTACCTATAGTACCTGCCCTATATACATTATCAACACCAAATAACACTTTAGTATATTCATGTGTTGATGCTTGATTTAAATCCGAAAAATTTAAATCTATATCTGGTACTTTATCAGCATTAAAGCCTAAAAAAGTTGCAAAAGGCATATCCTGACCATCTTTATATAAATCACTACCACATTTAGGACATTTTTTATTTGGAAGATCAAACCCACTTGAATATTCTTTACCATATGAATTACCATTTTCATCTTCGAAAATGCTATGTTTACATTGCAAACAGCGGTAATGAGCCGGAAGTGGATTTACCTCAGTTATTCCCATCATTGTAGCAACAAAACTAGAACCTACAGAACCACGGGATCCTACCAAGAAACCTTCATCATTAGAATGTTTAACTAATCGTTGTGATATTAAATAAATAGGATCAAATCCTGCACCTATTACTCCACCTAACGTTTTTTTTACCTTTTTTTCTAATTCATCACCTTCCAAATGGTCATGATTAACAATATTTTGTCGAACTAAATTTGTTACATAATCTTTACCCTTTAACATTGCTTCATGTAATTTTTGATGTGCTAACGCAGAAATATCAGCAACATTTTTTTCTTTTAAATTTTCCTTAATACTATTAAATACTGCATCACCATATAATTCCGTTGCTATCCTCTCTTCAATATTAAAAGGTAAAACTTCGCCATACCATTCACTTGCCTTATTGTATACTAAATCTGTAACAACTCTCGGACAATCCAAATAAGATTTTTGATCATCACTTTTTACTCTTGGAGAAAAAGGAGTACCACCAGTTTCTATAATAACCTCTATAGAATCTACCATATCAACAATTTTATTAGGATTTACAACAACTATTTCATAAGCCAAATCATCATCTAAAAAGGAAAAATCTTCAAGCATTTCTCTTGTTGTACGAAAATGTTGATAAGGAATTTGTTTTATATTTTTTCTAGAAAGTGGATGTCTACCACCTCCTGGAACTTTTTGATTGACAATAATTTCACGATATATTCGATCTTCTTTATTTAAATGATGAACATCACCAGTAGCTACAACAATTTTACCAGAATCTTTAGTTACTCGAATAATCTTTTTTATATGCTCTATAAGTTCCACTTTAGAATCAAAATCACCAGATTGTAATAAATGATCGTAAACCTCTATTGGTTGAACTTCCACATAATCATAAAAATTAATTATATTTGTTAACTCTTCATCACTTTTACTACGTGCAAGTGTAAATACTTCTGACTCATAACAACCACTACCAACTAATAAACCTTCCCTTAATTTCTCTATTTCACTTCTAAGTATACGTGGTGTTTTATATAAATAAGTAGTATTAGCTAAACTAACAATTTTAAATAAATTTTTCAAACCTTTTTTATTTTTAGCTATGATATTTACATGATGAGAACGACCATATTTATGAATTTCGTTTTTTTCAACCAATTTATCCAAATCACTTATTTTTTCAAAATTACGAGAAATTAACTTCTGTATCATTTTATGAAATACCAAAGCAGTTCCTTCTGCATCATAATCACCCCTATGATGAGATTCTTCATCAAATGGAACATTATATCTTTTTACTAAAGCAGAAAGACTATGTCTTGCATAATTATTATCCATAGTTCTTGATAATTCCAATGTATCTATTACAGTATTATTAAATTCACCTAAATTATATTTATGATAAGCCATTTCAATAAACGATGTATCAAATTTAGCATTATGAGCAACCATAGGTAACAATCCTACCCATTCTTTAAATGATTTTACAGCATCTTCTTCATTTCTCTTACCTACTAACATTTCATCGGTAATGCTAGTTACTTCAGTAATTCTTTCCGGCAATTTTCTACCAGGATTAATTAATTCATCATATTTATCAATTATAATACCATCTTTAATTTTAACAGCACCAATTTCTATTATAGAATCAATGCCACCTGCATTAAATCCTGTAGTTTCTAAATCAAATACTACATAAGTATTATCAACAAGATTACTATCATCAGGACGAACAACAATTTTTACAGTATCATCAATCATCAACGTTTCAATTCCATATAAAGCTTTAAAAGGTTTCATACCAGAATCTAAATTTTTATTATATCCCTTTACAAAGTGATATACATTAGGAAACGCTTGACATCCATTGTGATCAGTAATAGCAATAGCTCTATGTCCCCATTTTATAGCCTGCTTTACAAGTTTAATAGCATCTACTACTCCATCCATTTGACTCATCATAGTATGGGCATGTAATTCAACTCTTTTTACAGGAGCATCATCAATTCTAGACTCTACTTTTTTATTGCTTATATTTATATCACTAATAATTAAAGAATTTTCATTAGAATATTTATCATCTTTGACATTTCCTCTAAACTTATAATAATTACCAACACTAAGTAAAGATTTAATACGTGATAATTCTTCAGTACCATTAATAAATATTTTTGCATACATACTATCTGTATAATCTGTAATTTTCAAAGTCATAATTATAAGTTCAGTACGTGTTTCCCTTATATCTATACCAAAAATATTAGCCTCGACCGTAACGTTATTTTTAGGTTCACTTATAGTATCAAGTCTAATAACGCTTGTATCTATAACCCTTCCAAGAATAACATTCGGATCATCAACAGTTTCAATAACTTTTCTTTTATAATTTTTCTTATAAGAATTTTCTACAACTATCTCATCTTTTTTCAAAATTCTATCCTTAGTAACTAAACTATTTTTTTCAATACTATCTTTTATTTCCATTACTAATTTTTCTTCACTTTTTTTATCTATACAAACTTCAATAGAAATATCATAACCAACGCTTTTTAATGAATTTATCATATCATTCTTTATAGAATTAAATTTATTTAAAGAAGCTTCACTTGTAACATAAATATATAAAACTTTATTTTTATATTCTATTTTATCTTCTAAAAACATCGACAACATTGGACATTTTTTACTAAATTGTTCAAGAAAATAAGTAAAATATTCATTAATAATGTCATTATTTGTATTAAGTACTTTTATATCTAACTTTACAGTCAAATCTTTGTAATAATTAGTTAAATCATTACATAAAGATTCATATAAAAAAACAGGTAAATTACTATTAATTTCTATATAAAAAGTATAAAAAGTATGGTCCTTATTTCCTACGATTTGTATTAATCTACCCTCATCAAAAAAAGACCTATCTTCAACCTTTAGCTTATCAAGTAACATACTAAGTTTATCATCCATCTAAACCACCAATATTATTTTAACATAAAAAAAGTAAAATAATTACTTTTTTCAACAATTTAAACTTTTTTATGTAAGTAAAGACTTATCTATTGTTATAACAGGTCTAACCCCCAAACGACCATTATGAACATAAGTATAATAACTTCCCCCATAACCATAGACCAAATTTACAGTATTTGAATTTTTTCTAGTTGTAAGAGACCAGTATCCTTGAGCATAATTACTATTATTATTATTACCAGCATATACATTCTGTGTATCATATAAAAAATCTACCATCCAAGCAGGGCAAGTTTGTTTAACATTTCCAACTGAACAACCTAAATTATGTATCTCCTCAAATGTTATAATTCTAGTTCTAAATAATCCATTCACTTCATTTTTTGTTACACCATCATTTGAAATAGTACTAGCAATACCATTTTTTATATTTAATGATTTATATCCAAAACCATCATTTTGAACATAATTAGGATTTTCATATGTATAATTTAATAATTCTATATTAGTCCAATTTTTGGTATAATTTGATAAATATTCTAAGGCATCAATAGGACCCTTTGTTGAATTATTAGATTCATTATACCAAGGAATTTTATTATCTGTGCCATCTAAAATAATATTTCTATACATCTGTAAAGTTAGCTTACTTCCATCATCAGATATAACATAAAATTTATATTTATCTTGACTATTTACCATAATATCTATACTAACGCCTTTTTTAATAGTATCTATATTACATATATTACCCATTTTGACACAATCATTTGAGTAATTTGACAAATACTTTGTATACTGACAGTCAAGATTTTTATTAGAATTAACATGGCATACAACACTATCTTTATTATTATGATTATTATCTATAAACTGTTCAGATATTAAATTTGACATACTAACACTTATAGTATCACCATCATTAAAGCTATAATCACTTTTATGCATATTAATATACGTTAAAGCAGCAAGTATTATATCTTTATTATTAACATCGTTTTTTTCTTTTTCACTTTTTCTTAATATATTATTCAAAGTAGGAAAAGATATTAATAATATTACACCAAGCATTAAAACTACAGCAGTTATTTCTATCAAAGTAAAACCTTTATTCTTCATAACGCCTCCAAACGATTATACTATTTATATACTTATGTTATCATATTTAATTATATAAATCTAGCTTATTTAATACTTTTTCTTTTTTTCTTGCATACAAAAAAAGCAAGTTAACTTGCTTATGCTCTTTGTGCATACTTGCCATCGGCAGTATATACAACTATTTTTTCACCTTGTTCAATAAAAAGTGGAACTCTAACAGTAAGTCCTGTTTCTAATTTTGCATCTTTGGTTGCATTAGTTGCAGTATTACCTTTTACAGCTGGTTCTGTTTCAACTACCTCTAATTCAACCTTTTCTGGCATAATAATACCAATTAATTCACCTTCATAAAATGATAACAATACATCCAATCCTTCTTTTAAATATGATACATTGTTTCCTAATTGTTCCTTTGTTAAATCCATTTGTTCATATGTTTCCATATTCATAAAATTATAAGAATCCCCATTTGCATACAAATACTGCATTCCTACTTTTTCAATCATAGCCTTTTCTAATTTAACACCTGAATTAAATCTTTTTTCAATAATAGATCCAGTTCTTAAATTCTTTAATTTGGCTTGTACAAAGGCTGCACCTTTACCTGGTTTTACATGTGAAAACTCTAATACTGTATAAATATTTCCCTCAAAAAGAATAGTCATTCCATTTTTTATATCATTTACATTTATCATAAACTACTCCCTTACTATTTAGATTCTTTATGTGTTGTTGATTTTCTACAAGTGTTACAAAATTTATTTAATTGTAATTTTTCTGTAGTATTTCTTTTGTTTTTTTCTGTACGATAATTTTCATTATGACATTCACTACATTTTAATGTAACTCTTTGTCTAGCTTCTCCTTTTTTTGCCATAAAAATTGCCTCCTTTTTTAAACGTAATCATATTATAACAAATTATTGATAAAATTCAAAGTATTTTTCAGTAATTTTCTTTGTTATTCTCATATTTACCTTTGACATATGAGTATAATCCGTATTAGGTCCTCCAACATCCGGCGAAATAACAGTAAATGTAACTTTCGGATTATCAGAAGGAGCATAACCTGCAAATGACGCAGATATAGTTTCTGTATCTATCTTACCATCTCCATCTGAATCTATAAAACTTTCTGATGTTCCTGTTTTACCGGCTGCATTACGACTATAATCAATATATCCACTACCAGTACCACCACGATTTAAAACAGCCTTAAATCCCTCTTTTACCCTATTTAAATACTCTTGCTTTGTATTTACCGTATTTAAAACTTCAGTTTTAGTTTTATAAATACTTTTAGTAAGTGGGGTTTGTGTTGAGCTAGAATAAACTTCTTTTAATAAATATGGTTTGATTCTTTTTCCATCTGTAGCGATCGTTGACATGTACTGTGATATTTCTATTGGTGTATATGTATCATATTGCCCTATTGAAAAATCCAATAAATAACCAGATAAAGTATTAGTCCCCTTATATCCTAAGGCCTCATTTGGTAAATCTATCCCAGTTTTAACACCAAGACCAAATTCCTTAAATATATTTCTATATGTATCAAAAGCCTTTTTATCTATTTTTAATGGGCCATCATATATATAATTTCCATGCCCCACTTTAATAGCCGTTTGAAATTGATATGTATTTGATGAATACTTTAGTGCTTCTATATCATTAATATTTCCATATTCATGGTAAGAACACTTTATAGGAGTTGCAGCTATTTTAATACAAGCATCATTTCTTATCTCCCCAATATTCAAAGCTCCAGTATTATAACCAACTATATGTGACGCACCCTTAACAACAGATCCTGGTGTTACTGAAGTTGTAATAACACCAGGGGTGTAATCAACAACATCATAGCCACCATTAGAATTTTTTACTAACTTTTTACCAGCCATTACAAGTATTTCTCCTGTATTAGGATCAGTTATAATAACAAATGTTTTGTCAAAATATTCTGTATTAGCTTCTTTCTTTGCTGCCAACAACTCTTCTGTCATAATATTTTCAACTTGCTTTTGCAATTCTATATCAATAGTAAGAACTATATCATTTCCTCTAGATCCACTTTTAATTTCTTTATAAGAACCATCACCAGTTATCTCATAAGTAGCCTTTTCACCCTTTAAATACTGTTCATATTGATATTCCAAATAACTAGTTCCAACTCTATCCGTAAGAGAATAACCCTTTTCTAAATAATAACTTTTCAATTCAGACGGAATACCATTTTCACTAGTAGAAACATTACCTAAAATTGTTTTTAAAGTATCATTATATGGATATGATCTTTGCCAATCAAGTTTAGTATTAAATCCAGGCAAAGAATTAATATTTTCGGCAACTTTAGCATACTCCTCATCAGTTACATTTTCATTTTTAATAGTTTTTTCTGCATAAGAATATCCTTTATTCATCAAATAATAGATATATGCAGCTTCCTTATCAACATCAGTTAAGGCATTAAGTTCACTATCAGTAATTCTTTCTTTCTCTAATTTATAAATATCATCACTAGTTATTTTTCTTTCTTTTAATTTTTGCCATTCATTTTTCTTTATCTTAGCTCTAGCTTTATTTAAATTACTTTTAACCCAAAAAGTTCTTAAAGCATCAGATGTAAGTTTAGAAAAATCAACATCAATATATTTACCAATCTTATAAGCAAGAGCTAATTCTTCTTTAGTAGTAACCTCATTTTGCTTTCTATAATATATTGTTTTTACCGCCTCATTATCTACAATAATTTTACCATTTCTATCATAAATTCTTCCACGTGGAGTACTTTCACCATCTATAATTTTTTTAGTTAATCTCTTTAATTCTACTTGATAATCATCATATTTAACAACCTGCATAAAAAATAATTTTCCCATTAACACAATCATTAATATAATAATTAAACCAATAATTATTTTATATCTTTTTTCAATTATTAAATTTATTTTTTCATTTCTTCTTTCAGCCAATTTATTGATTGGTTTTCTTCTATTATTTTTTTTCTTACTTTTTTTTATTTTCTTCATATATCTTTTCTGCCTTATCAAAATTTATAATTGAAAAAAAATTTTTAATATAAAGATTTCTATTATTATTATATTTTATATAATATGCATGTTCAAACAAATCAAGTGCTATTAATGGGACCATACCATAAATATAAGGATTTTCCTCGTTTGGCATATTTACTATATCAAATTTATCATCATTTAAAACTAAAAAAGTATAACCAGAGCCAACCAACTTATTAGCTGTATTAATAAACTCTTCTTTAAAATTATCATAAGAATTATACTGTTTTATAATATCTAAAACTAATTTATTTTCTTTATATGGTTTATCACTCATAGAATTAAAATACAATTCATGATTATAAGTGCCACCTGCATTATATAAAATATCAGCTCTTTTTCCAATATCAAATTTTTCAACATTTTTTAATATATCAATAACACTAATAGAACCATCTACTAAACTATTTAACTTATTTAAATAATCTAAATAATATTTATTATAGTGCAAATAAAGAGTCTTTGAATCAATAACAGGTTCCAAAGAATCATAAGCTAAATCTATTTTTTTATACATTATATCACCTACTATTATTGTATTCATCAAAAATTTATTTAATCATATAATATAATGGTGAATACATGAAAAATAGAATAATTAAAAATTATATAAATAATTTAACACATAATGATATTGATAAATTTGCAATTAAAAATAATATTTTATTAAACAAAAAAGAAAGAGATTATATCTACAATATCATTAAAAATAACTATACAGATTTATTATATGGCAATGAAAATATCATCTTTAAAAACTTAAAGAATAATATTAATAATCAAAACTATCAAAAAATTGTAAAATTATTTTTTATTTATAAAGAAAAATATCATCACTTATTATAATTAATACAATCATTTATTAAATTAGTATTAAATTTTTTATTTCTAATCATTTCTATTTCAAATAAATATGGGGCATTTCCCTCTATATATGGTGTTTCTAATATTTTAGGAACATTTTTTAATTTTTCATGATAAATAATATTCAGTAAATTATTAAATCCAATTTCCCCATAACCTATATTTTCATGACGATCTTTATGAGAATTAATTTTATTTTTGCTATCATTAATATGAACAACTGCTATTTTTTCTAATCCAATTGTTTTGTCAAAATGATCTAAAACTTGATCAAAAAAAGAAAGATCATAACCAGCATCATTTATATGACAAGTATCAAGACATACCTTTATATAATTACTATTAACTCCTGAAATTATTTTTTGTAACTGTTCGAATGTAGAACCTAATTCAGTTCCACGACCAGCCATAGTTTCCAAGCAAATATTTACACCATTATTAAAAGGAATTACTTCTTTTAAACATTCTACTACATTTTCTATTCCCTTATCAACACCATATCCAACGTGGCTACCAGGATGAAGTACTAAATTTTTAACGCCAAGACTAGCTACCCTATAAATTTCTTGCTTCAAAAAGTTAATATTAAATTCCTTGTTTTTACTATTAGCTAAATTAATTATATATGGAGCATGTACAACGACATTATTTATATCAATATTATTCTCCTTCATTTTTAACTTAGCTTGCTTTGTTAGTTCATCATCTATCACAGCTCTTTTAGTATTTTGAGGTGCTCCTGTATAAAACATGAAAGTATTTTCCTTATAACTAAGTGCCTCATCTAAACTTCCTAACATTTGTGTTGCTTTATTAAAAGAAACATGACTACCTATAATTAATCCCATAAAACCACCTAATATATTATAGCAAAAAAACATACTTTTTAAAATATGTTTTTTGTTTTTTTTACATAAAGATTAATCAACTTTTTTCAGACTCTTATGACCTTTTATTATCTTCTTTATCCCATAAGGAAACTCAAAAGCTATAGTTAATATATTTTTATCAACACTTACAATAACACCTTCTTTAAAATCATCATGAATTACTTTTTGACCTTCCTTATATTCAATATACTGATTTATATTTCTATTCGCAATTATATTTGTTTTAGGTTTATCAAAAAGTAAATATTTATCATCTATCTCACCTATAAATCTACTTTTTAAATTAGCATTCTCAATTCCAAACAACATTCTATGAATTGTATTTATTAAAAACAATTTTTTTTTGGCTCTTGTAATTGCTACATAAAAAAGTCTTCTTTCTTCTTCCAATTCATCCTCATTAAAAAGTGATCTACTATGAGGAAAAACCCCTTCTTCAAGGCCTATTATAAACACATAATCAAATTCAAGCCCTTTTGCCGCGTGCACGGTCATTAAAGTAACAACATCACTTACATCCTTATTAAGATTAACATCAGATACCAAAGATATTTCATCTAAAAAATTTTCTAATGAAATAATACCATACTTATTTTCAAAATTTTTAGTAATAGATTTAAATTCCTCTAAATTTTCTATTCTAGCTAATGACTCTATACTATTATCCATTTCTAATTCTTTTTTCATTCCAGTTTCATTTAATATAGTATCAACAAGTTCAGTTAAAGACATATTGTCGCTTTCCAAGGTTAATTTTTCAATTAAATGTTTAAACTCTAATTCACTTCCAGATTCTATTGCATTTAATAAACTAGTATTATTTTCTATAGCTTTATTTTCTATTTTAGCTATAGTTTTAATACCAATTTTTCTCTTTGGAACATTTATAATTCTTTTTAAACTTAAATCATCATTATTATTATAAATCAATTTTAAATAAGAAATTAAATCTTTAATTTCTTTTCTATTATAAAAATAAAAACTTCCTATTACTTTATATGGAATATTTGCCTCAAGCATAGCCTCTTCTATCGTTCTAGATTGAGCATTTGTACGATACAAAACAGCAATTTTATCCCTTTTTACACCACTTTTCAAAAGAGATAAAATATTGCTTGTTACAAAATAAGATTCATCTCGTTCATCAGTACATCTTTTATATATAATCTTATCACCAGCATCATTCATAGTCCATAAATTTTTATCTTTTCTAAATTTATTATGCGTAATTACACAATTTGCTGCTCCAAGAATATTTTTTGTAGACCTATAATTTTGTTCAAGTATAATAATTTTAGCGTTCTTATAATCTTTTTCAAAATTTAAAATATTACGATAATTAGATCCCCTAAAACCATATATACTTTGATCTTGATCACCAACAACACAAATATTTTCATATTTATCACTTAACAACTTAACAAGAACATACTGAACATAATTAGTATCTTGATATTCATCTATTAATATATATTTATAAAGATCTTGATACATAGCTAAAATATCCTTGTTTTTATTAAAAATATGAATAGGTAAAGTTAACAAATCATCAAAATCAACTGAATTATTTTTTAATAACATTTGTTGATATTTTCGATAAACAAAAACAACTACATTATCATAATCACTCGCCGATAGTGTACTAAGCTTATCAGGCGAAACTAATTCATTTTTAGAACTACTAATTTGATTTCTTATACTTTTGGGTTTATATAACTTAATATCATAATCATTATCAACTAATATTTTTTTTACTAAAGCAGTCGTATCATCACTATCCAATATCGTAAAATTCTTATGCAATCCAACTTTTTCATAATACTTCTTTAAAATAGAAAGCCCAAAAGAATGAAAAGTAGATATTTGCATATAATTAGCTACATTACCTATCATATTACAAACTCGCCCCTTCATTTCAGAAGCTGCCTTATTTGTAAAAGTAATCGCCAAAATATTACTTGGATCAATACCTTCAGAAATTAGATACGCTATACGAGTAGTTAAAACTTTTGTTTTACCACTTCCTGCACCAGCCATTACAAGTAATGGACCGTCTTTATATTTTACTGCTTCTAATTGTTCCTTATTCAATCCCTCAAACATATAACCACCTATATAATAATAACAAAAAAGATATACTATTTACAAGTATATCCAACATCTTTCATTTCTTTTTTCATGCTTTCCTTAGAAGAATTTTTTAATTCTGTTCCATACCAACTTTCAAGCTCACTCTTAGTAAAATTCATATTAACCTCAAAACCAGTATCATTTTCAGAATAGGAAACATCAAAACCTAATCCCTCAAATTGATTACGCAACTCTTCTAAATAAGAATCTTTAGAACTCATATATGATTCTACAAAAGTTAAATTTCTTTTAAAGTTAGCATTAATCAAATTACTACCTTTAAAATGCATAGTCATAGATTCTTCTAATAAAAATTGTTCATTACTATAATCCTGTAAACTACAAACAAGTTTATCTGATTTCCAAAATTTAAAATAACAAATCAATAAAACAGATACAATTAATAATATTGATAATACTAAAAGTAATATAAATAATATTTTTTTGTGTTTCTTTTTTTTCTTTTTAGCCTTTTCTTTTTTAGGAATATCTACAATACTATTACTATCCAAATTAGTATCAATTTTAGACTGTTGATTAGAATTATCATTAATATTAAAATTAGATATAAGTTCATTATCTACATTATTTAATGAATCATTAGTTATTATTTTATTGTTTACTAATCCATCAGGCATTTTAATTGCAGTATCATTTTGACCTAAACCAATACCACTTTGATTATTCATATTTAAAGAATTATTTGCAATATCATTTCCTAAACCATTTTGTAAATTTTGATTATTTATATCAAACAACGGAGATGTTGTTGATGGAATAACTTGCTCACTTACTACATTATTCTGTGAGTTCTGATTATTTATATCAAACAACGGAGTTGTTGTTGATGGAATAACTTGCTCACTTACTACATTATTCTGTGAATTCTGATTATTTATATCAAACACCGAAGATGTTGTTGATGGAATAACTTGCTCACTTACTACATTATTCTGTGAGTTCTGATTATTTATATCAAACAACGAAGTTGTTGTTGATGGAATAACTTGCTCACTTACTACATTATTTTGTAAATTTTGATTGTTTATATCAAACAACGGAGTTGTTGTTGATGGAATAACTTGCTCACTTACTACATTATTCTGTGAGTTCTGATTATTTATATCAAACAACGGAGTTG
>CAKPFG010000013.1 GCA_934153675.1 uncultured Bacilli bacterium | reverse complement strand
AACTCTTTAGATAATCAAATATCTTTTTTTGAAAATTTTATAAAGTCAAATAAAAATTGGACTTATGTTAATGGTTATATAGATGAAGGTATTAGTGGTAGCGCTGTTAAACGAAGAAAAAAATTTTTACAAATGATTGATGATGCTAAATCTGGTTATTTTGATTTAATAGTCACAAAAGAAGTTTCTAGATTTTCTAGAAATCTATCTGATAGTATCAAATATACGCAAGAGTTACTTGCTAATGATGTTGGTGTATATTTTCAATCAAATGGAATAAATACTTATGATCCTAACTCTGAGTTTATACTTAATATGATGGGAAGTGTTGCTCAAGAAGAGGTTAAAAGGCTTTCTTCTCGTGTTAAATGGGGACATAAAGAAGCAATTAAAAAAGGTAGAGTTTTAGGGTCTAATTCAATTACTGGTTATAAAAAAGATGATGCTAAATTAGTGATTGTAGAAGAAGAAGCCAAAAAAATAAGGAAAATTTTTGAGTTATATGCTACTGGGAAGTATGGTTTTTATAAATTAGCAATGGAATTACATAGACAAGGCATAAATAATTATAAAGGAAATATTTATGATAAGGATACATTAAAAAGAATTATACAGAATCCTAAATATAAAGGTTTTTATCGTGGACATACTACTGAAATTATTGATTATAGAACTAAACAGAGAATTTATATACCACTAGAAGAACAAGTAATATATAAAGATGATAAAGTACCAGCCATAGTTAGTGAAGAATTATGGAATCGTGCAAATGAGATATTAGATAGCAGAAGTATACTAATGAAAGCAAGTAATGGCAATGCCAAAAAAACTGAAAGAAAATATTGTTATACAACAAAAATATTTTGTAGTGATCATAATGTTTCTTATCAAAGAATGTCAAATAAAAGAAAACAGACAAAGCCAAGATGGGCTTGTGGTAATTATGTAAAATATAGATTGGATGCTTGTGAAAGTCCAATAATTGCAGAGATGGATTTGAATAATATATTTACAATTATAATGGAGCAAGTATTTGATAATAAAAATGAAATTATAAAAGAAATGTTAAGTTACTATTCTAATTTAAAAATAGATAATAATTATCAATTTGAAATTTCAAAATTAAAAAAAGAAATCAAAACTATTGAAACAAAAAAAGAAAAGTTATTAGAATTAAATATTGATGGTAGTATTAATAACCTTGAATTTAAAGAAAGAAATGATAAGTACAACGAAGATATATCATCTTTAAATATAAGAATTGGCAAAATAGAACAAGAAAGAAAAATTATGTCAGATAGTTTTGGCAATATCAAAGTTATTGAAGATGCTATTAAAAAGCAAGCCTCTTTTAAAAATAATGTTAGCGAATTTGTAGATAAATTTTTGGAGGAGGTTATAGTTTATAAGGAGGATAATGATAGACATAAATTAATGTTAAAAATTTATCTGAATTTATTGAAAAAACCGATTCCTATTGGAAAAGGTGCTAGACATATAGATGATGATAAATACTTGCCAATATTTACTAAAGAAGTTGAAACATTAGATTTAGGTAGAGCCGATTTTCAAAGAAATAGTTTTAGAATAAATGTGTATTTAAGTTATGATATAGACTAGGTTATCGTATATAAATTATATATGGTAATCTAGTCTTTTTTTTGTTTTGTTTAGTTATCGTTTTCGGGGGTTACTTTCAAAATAATAACGTTAGCAACAGCTTTGGAAGAAAAAATAGTAGATCTAGAAAAAGATCGTTATTCTGATAGTGGATCTATTACTGTTGAGGGGGCTCATTTACATTGTTGGAAACATGGAGGGCATGGTGATCAAACATATTTGGAGGTAGTAGAAAATTCCTGCAATCCAGGGTTTGTAAATTTAGGTCTTAAATTAGGCAAAGAAAAGTTATTTAGTTATATTAAAAATTTTGGTTTTGGCAAAAAAACAGGTGTTGATATAGTTGGCGAATCTAGTGGTATTTTATTTAATGAGAATAAAATAGGTGATTTAGAACTTGCTACAACAGCTTTTGGGCAGGGTGTATCAGTAACCCCAATACACCTTACTGTCTAATAAATGATACCCTTATGATAACTAGGGGAATGATTAGTAAATATACTAAAAAGTATGATGTTAGGTTTAATTATAATTGTTTTGTAGAAATATAAAATGTTACTTTTAAAATTAAAATACCAAAATAATAATTAGAAAAGTAACATAAATATAATAAATTTTATTTTTTTAGGAATTTTAATTAGTTTTTCCTAAAAAATAAAAATGATTTGTTTTAATCGTTATAGAAAAATGTATATGTAATTTACAAAATGATTAAAGTGTGATATATTATAGGTGTAAATTATTTAAAGAAAGGAGTGTGATTAAGATGAAAAATTTACAAGTTATAAATAATGCAGAATTAATCACTACTCCTAATTTATTAAACTTTTAGGAATATTCTTTTAGATTATAAAATTAATTCTGCATTATGCAGAATTTTTTTGTTAGGAGGATATTAAAATGATAATGAAATTAAATATTAATGATAGAGCAGCTCTAGCTATCAAAAATAATACTAAAAGAGTAGAAATTAGAGCAAATAAAGAAAATAGTGAGCACGATTATAGTAAATTAAAACAAAATGATATTATAGAATTTACTAGTAATAATTTAGGTGTATTTTATGTTAAAGTTAAAGAGGCAAATTATTATGATTCATTAGAAGAACTTTTTACTTTAGAAGGAACTAGATATACAACTTCATCTACTAATGATAAAGAAGAAGCAATTAGAAATGTTAGTAAACTTGATGGATATCAAGAAGCTATTAAGAAAAATGGTGTATACGCTATTCATATAGAATATTTATATAGCGAAAATACTGTTTGGGAAGAATTATATGAGCATGCTAAAAATGTAAGAAATCCTAGAGATGTATCAGGTATGATTAGTGCAGGACAAGTTAGCGCAGCAATATTAACTAAAAATCATAATATTTATACAGGAGTATGTATTGATACAGCATCAACACTAGGTATGTGTGGAGAGCGAAATGCTATTGCTAATATGATTACGAATGGAGAAAATGAAATTATAAAATTAGTATGTGTTGATTCTAAAGGTAATGTTGGTTCACCTTGTGGTGCTTGTAGAGAATATATGATGCAACTTTCTAAGAATAGTAAGGATATTGAGATACTAAAAAATACTGATACTAAAGAAATAGTGAGATTAGAAGAATTAATTCCTGATTGGTGGGGAAAAGGCAGAGTTTAATGAAAAATATAGAATTAGTTATTCCTAAATTAAATCAATATTCTTATGAACAAAAACTTGAAAGTGATTCTAAAACAATGAGTTATAATGCAGAATATGATGTATCATACTTTGGGTATCATTATAATACAGGTTGTATAGATTTTCCAAAAGAAAAATGGAGAGATACATATAATAAGAGAATAAATGAAAACAAGTATTTTGCTTATATAAAAGATTGTACTATTAATAGATATGTTGGATATGTTAATTATCAATATAATAAAAATGATGATATTTATGAATGTGGTGTTTTAATTGAAAGTAAATATCGAGGTAAAGGATATTCAAAAGATGCATTAAGACTTTTAATAAAAGAAGCTAATAAAAATGGTATAGAATATCTTTATGATACTTTTGAAAAAGATAGAGAAAATACTTTAAAAGCTTTCCTTGATGTTGGATTTGAAGTATATAAAGAAACTACTTGGAAAAAATTTGATAATATAGTAGATGGCATAATTGTTAGAATTAAGACAGATAAAATAATACCTGATACTTCTAATTTAAAAACTATAGATGATATTTTAGATTTTATGAAAAATAATATTAGATATGGATGGTTAGATATTAATAATGAAATCCATATTGGAAATATGAAAAATTTTAGGAAGCTTTATAGAACCTTATCTATAGATGAAATATTAAAATATGGTATTGGTACATGTATTGATCAAGTTAAATTAATGAATTATTTATTAAATAAAATAAATATTAAGAATAAAATGTTTGCAACTAGAATATATGAGCCTAATAATTTTAATAAGCTAGATGAAGAAGAACATATGCATTGTTTCATATTATGCTATATTGATAATAAAGTTTATCATATTGAACATCCGAATTGGTATAGAATAGGTATATATGAATATGAAGATGAACAAGAAGCATTAAAAACAATTAATGATTATTATATTAAGTTGTCAGGTGGTATATCAAGACCTATAACAGAGTTTTATAAAATTGATTATAATATTTCATTTAAAGAGTTTAACAGTTATATTAATAATTTAGATGTACTAAAAAATAATAATTTAAATTCAATTAATAGGTGGACATTTGGAATAGATACAGATAAATTAGTGAAACTTGTGTTAGATGGTAAAAAGACAGCAACAACATCTTTGTATGAATATGATATTTTACCTACAGTAGGTGAATTATCAATATTAATTGATTCAAATAATAATGATATATGTATTTTAAAAACAAAAAAGGTTATTATAACTGAATTTACGAATATTACTTGGGATCTAGCAAAATTGGAAGGTGAAAATAATTCTTTAAAAGAATGGAGAAAAGTTCATATAGATTACTTTAGTAAAATAAATACTAATTTTAATGATAATACTAAAGTAATATTTGAAATATTTGAAGTAATAGAAAAATTTAAGTAGAAAGGAGAGACAAACATTAAGATATTATTTATATCAGATATACATGGTATTAATATTAATTTAAAAAAAATAGAAAAAGTTATTGAAAAAGAAAAAATAGATAAATTAGTAGTTCTTGGTGATTTATATTATGCCGGTCCTACGTATAATCAAAAGTATGAAGTTAATAGTATGAATGTTAAAGATATATTAACTAAATATTCTGATAAAATTATTTGTTTAAAAGGTAATTGTGATTCAGACGTTGATATTAAAGCAAGTGATTTTCCAATTTGTAATAATTTAGCTTTAATATGTGTAGATGGGCTAGATATTTATTTAACTCATGGTAATGAATATAATTTAGAAAAGAATAGAAAATTTAACAGAAAAGGTATATTGGTATATGGCCTGAACACATACCATATATAAAAAAAGAAAAAGATATGGTATATATCAATGTTGGTTCAATATCTATACCTAAAGAAAACAATAATTCTACATATATGATGTATGAAAATAGAAAATTTACTATTTATGATATAGAAGAAAATATATTTGATAGTATAAACCTAGAAAACATTTCTTATCAAAAGAACACTATAAAGAATTATAGAAATTACACAAAATACTTTTCTAAGTTTGATAATATCTATATTAAAAGCCAAGAGTTTAAACAAGAATTTAAAAACAAGTTTTACGAGAATAATGGTGTTAAGCTAGATGATAATGATTTAAACAAACTAGGCTCTATATAAATTACTCTCTTCACTTAATAATGGACTAGTAAATATAATTAATGATTATAAAATCGAAGAAGAAATAACACCGGGAACAAGTCCAGATGAACTATATAAGATATATCTTAAATCTTGTAATATAGATTACAATAACGATAACTTTATAGACAACTCTAGGAACTTTATGGCATTTATTGGTATTGTAAAAAACAAAGTAGACGAAGATATAAAGTATAACAATAATATACTTCTTGAAAGATTTGACTTATTCTTCTTCTATTTCACAATGGAACAATGCTTTTATTCTCATAAGATAAAAGTTAAATCCGACTATATAAACAAATTACTAAATGACTTAATAGACATATATAAGCAATTTAAAGATATTAAAAAGAAAGAACAAGAATTATCTTTAGAAGAGATTAAGGAACAATACTTTATTCCACTATATAAGAAAGCAAATGATATGATAAAAAGGTATGGTGATGTATATGAACGAATTAGTTAATTTTAACAAAATAGACATTATTAAAGAAATGATAAAGGAAAAAGAACAAAATATTGATAATAAAACCGACTACGATAATATTGCTGTTGGCGATATTACTATGAATTATTTTTATGAATATATAGAGCCTATACTATTAGAATTAAATGATAATGGTATCGTTGAATATGATAAAAACCAAATAAAAACAAACTCGGGTACAAGAAGAGTTTATTTGAAAGCAATATCATTTTTAATGGAAACTTTAGTTGCTAAAGATGATGACAATAATGATACAAAATTTTCATCTAATGATAATGGAAATAAAAATATGTTCCTAATGTTTGATTTAGATAAGTACAGGCAATTATGTGATGAAAAAGATAACTACTTTTTAGCTTCTAATGACACAAAGACTAAAAAAGAATTTGCACAAAAAATAAAAGAAATTTTTGAATATGAATATAAAGTAATAAACTATTCAGAAAATTATCTAAAACCTTTATTATCAAACTTAGGTAAAAGTAATAAAATAAAATACTTTGTTAATACTAAAAATGAATAAGAAAAATATATAAATTATTCTATAGAAAGCATACTAATTTCAATTATACATACACTTTTTTATAGAAAAGAACCAATAGGAGAACAAGGTTCAATAATTAACATTATTGATAATGGTAGCGATAGTGAGAAAAAACAACTCGCCTAGACTCTTTACTTTGATATATTTTCACAACAATATGCTGATGAGGATTTAGACTTTATGTATAAAAATATGAGGGCTTATGCAAATAATAGAAATAAATATGGTAAATTTGATTTTAGTGATTACAACAAAGTAATTACAGCAGTTTTTGATATAAAATAAAAGAGTGCTGATACACTAATTAAGTGTTCGCACTCTACTTTTTTATAATTAGTCCCAATGTATTGAAGCATCTTCTCTTCTTCTTAAATATAAAGTTTTTTCATTTTCCAAAACATCTGGTGTTAATAATGGCTCTTGTTCTGAAATACTAGTATTGTGTTCATCAGTTAAAGTTTTTAGTTTTTCTAAATCTCCTCTAATGCTAGATAAAACTGCAACAAATTCTTCTTTATTTTTAATTCCATCTAATCTACTAATAATTACATCAGCAACACTGAATTGTCTTTCTAAATCAGAAACACTTACACTCAAATTAACTGAATTTCTAATCATAGTAGTTTTTTCTTTTTGGTCGTTTTTTGATTTTACAACTTTATCGTACGTATTTTCTCTATCTAATTTTGAAGGAAGTGTATTTGGGTCAAATAATAAACTATTTACAATAATTTCTTGTCCATAAGTAGCAAATTCTTCTCCAAATGACTTTTCTAATTCAATTTTATAATTTGAATCTAAAGTTCTATAATTGATATAACTATCATAGTTAGGTATGACTTGAGCATTAGCAACATAAGTAAAACGATAAATTCTCCAAAATTCAGATGAAACATCATAAATCTTTTTTGTAAAATCTAATTTCTCGTTAAAATATAATCTATCAAAACCTAATTCTTTTATTTTTTGTAAAACAACAAGCATTTTATCTATTTCTTCTTTGTGGCTAGAGATATATTTATAAATAACTTGGAAATTCTCATTTGATTCCCCATGAAATCCATAATTTTGATTTATAAATATCATAACATTTGAGTATTTGTTAATTGTGTTAATTATCTCTTTATTTTCACTATAAAATTTCTTTGCTTTTTTTGCTCCTAACTTGAATTTTCTTTCCACAGTTATATCATACAACTGAGCGACAAAATCTCTATTGTATTTAGGCGAAATATATGTTAATAGTCTTTTTTCAAATTCATCATATTCATTAACCAAATGACAAAGTGTAATAATATTATCAATGAATGCTGAATATTTTTTTTCTTCCATATATACAAAATCTCCTTGTTTGTATTGCCTATTATACCACAACTTGTTAATTTTTTACGCAAAAATTAACAAAACTTGTAGTTTATACCTCAAAATTCTACTATATATATGAGGAGGTGTTAGATATTAAAGAATTAATACCCTTAAAAGTGGCTAGTAAAGATGGATTATTTGTTTTTCAAGGTGGAGGCTGGCGAATTGATCAAACTTTAATAGATTTAATAGAGTTATTTGATGAATATGGCTTTTATTGAAAATATTTTGATCATAGTAAAGAAATAGCTGGATTTTCTTTGGAAGAAGGTTCTGTAAAAAAAGAAGTACTTTTAGCATTAAAAGAGTTATTGGTTAATGGTGTTGATAAAGAAAAAATATATGCTCTAGGTTCTCATATTAATTCAAGATTAGATTCAAGTCAAATTTTCTATTGTGGTGATGTAGGAGATAGAATGAATTCTGCTTTTCACAAGATTTCAGCTGAAGATAAAGTTGATATAGAATGTTTAAAGAAATATTATGATAGTTTTCATGCAAAAAATGATTCTCCGGATGATGAATTTGCAGAATATATATCGTGTAAGAAAAAAATAATGAGGTGATTAATGTGAAGACACTCATATTTATTGGCGGTGCAACGGCATGTGGTAAAAGTACATTGGCAAATAGTTTGAATGAAAAAATTCCAAATAGTATTAAATATAGAAGACATCAAGGTTTCTTTGATATTGCTTCGAAAAAGAGTATTCCTAAAAATGAAATTTATAGATGCATAACTTCTGAGCAAGTAGATGATTGGTTTGTAAATATATGTGATAATTCAGAGGTCGTTATTTCAGATGTACATTATGCTATTCAAATGAGTAGAAATGGTATAGATACTAATCACGATGTTGATATACACCAAAGTTATGTTCCAACTATTTCGATTGATTTATTAAATAAAATTTCATCGAAAAACATTCAAATAGTTGCAGTATTCCTTACATGTCCTCCTCAACAATGTTTGAATAGAGCAATTTCTAGATATAATGAATCTAAAAAAGATTTTCGAAATATTTCTATTGAAGATGCTACTATTGAAAATTTTTCAGAAGAGAAGGAATGGAATAATATTTTATCGACAGGTTTTGTAGATGGATTAAAATTGAATTCTGAGAAATTTTCAGTTGAGCAATTAACTGATCAAGTTATAGAATTTTTAAAAAAATATGAAGAAAAGGTATTTAAAAAAATAAAAAAATTATAAATCATGGTATAATTAATACGAGGTGGTTGAAAAATGAAAGAAACAATATACAATTATGACTATTTAAAGGATGAAGATATAACTGAAGTTGTTATAAGAACTAAAGCATTAATAATTAATAATAAAAATATAATTTTGGAAAATGAAAATAATATATATTAATTTCCAGGAGGCCATTTAGAGGAAAATGAAACTTTTGAAGAATGCTTAAAGCGTGAAGTCTTAGAAGAAACTGGTATAGAGATTGATGACGATGAAATAAAAAGACCTTTTATTAAAGTCACTTATTTAAATAAAGATTGGCCTGCAATTGGTAAAAATAGAAAATCCGAAATATATTATTATTTAATTGAAACTAGTAAAAATCCAGATATGAATAAGGTAAAATTTACCGAACATGAAAAACAGGGTAATTTTAAAATCGAATCTATTCCTTTTAATGAATCAATAAGTGTTATTGAAAATAACATTTCAAAAAATGAAAAATATAAAGTTATAGCACCAGATATGATAATGGCCATAGCAGAATACTTATATCAGTGTAAATAAATGTAGTTTGCAAGTTGACATTAGCAAAAAAATCTATATAATATGTTTTAATAATTGATTAATCAATGGTGGAGGAGGCTATTTTTAGTCACCTCTTTTTTGTTAGGAGATGGTAAAATGTTTTTTATAAATGAGTTGCAAAAGATTAGAAACGATAATTCAGGAAAGATTGCTGTTTTTATTGATATGGATGGAGTAGTTGCAGATTATAGATTTGGTGAAGGAAAAAATATTGAAAATAATGTTCCCGGTACATATTTGAATAAAAGACCTATTTCAACAGCAATTAATATTTTAAAAGAAGTTAATAATGCTTTTGATTTTGATATGTATATTTTGAGTTCATGTAGACATGATGAACAAGCTATTGAAAAAAGTAAGTGGCTTGAAAAAAATATGCCATTTATAGATAAGAAACATCAATTGTTTGTAGTTTCGAATACATTTGAAGATAGAAAAATGTTAAAAATTAATAAAATTAAAGAAATTATGGAAAACAAATATGATAAAGTTATAATGATAGATGATACACATGATATATTATTTTTGGCAATAAAAGAATTAGGTGATAAAGTAATTCCGTATCATGTGATTACATTATTTGATTAGGAGGGGTAATTATGAAATATGATGTTATAGTAGATTGTTATACTGATGAACCATCTGGGTTGGGAGTGCCTCCATTTTTAAGTGTCCATTCAAGATATATTGCGGGTGCATTAGAAGAACAAAAAAGAAAATATTATTACTTAACTATAGATGACTTGAGATATAGTAATGGAGAAAAACACAATAATGATTCATATAATAAAAGAATCATTAATACAACCAAAAATAAAGATAATGTTTTTGATATTTTAAATAATGCTAGCAATATTTATGTTGTGATGGGCTGTTTTGTTAAATATGAATATGTGTCAGCAGAACCTCCATCATTCTTAGAAGTTGAAAATTTAATAAGAAAATATAGTGCTAATAAATTATTATTTTATTCTTTAGGTGGAAATGAATTGACGAGAGAAAATGTTAGAAAAACTGTTCCACAAGGTTTGTTCGATGAAATAATATTTGGAAATACATATAATTATTTTATTGATGAAACAAGTAATAAATTTAAACCTAATTATGATAGATTAAAAAATATTGCTATATCTTCTGCAACAGTACTTAATCAATTAGAAAGACCTTTAGTAATAGAGATAGAAACAGCAACGGGTTGTAATAGAAAACCAGGCTGTACATTTTGTATTGAAGGTATGAGAGGTTTACCATTACAATTTAGAGAAGTAGAAGATATTGTTTCTGAAATTAAAAGCTTATATGATAATGGTGCTTTATATTTTAGATTAGGAAGACAACCTAACTTTTATGCTTATAAAGATTGTAATCCTTCTGAAATTGAAAAGTTATTTAAAAGAATATGGGAAGAATGTCCAAATATTAAGACACTTCATATTGATAATGTTAGTCCTCACAATGTTAATACACCTGAAGGAATAAAAATAACTGAAATAGTTGCAAAATATACTACTGCTGGAAATATTACACCATTTGGGATAGAGTCTTTTGATCCAAGAATCAGAGAATTATGTAACCTTAATGGTAGTTTAAATGATATTCACGAATCAATAAATATAATTAATAGATTTGGTAAAGAACGTGGTGATAATGGATTACCAAAATTATTGCCTGGTATAAATATTATTTACGGTTTAGATGGACAATCTGAAAAAACCTTAGATTATAATTTAAATAATTTTAAAAGAATATTAGATTCAGGTAATTGGGTTAGAAGAGTTTTTGTTAGAAAATTAACATCTCCCTATGGTGAGCAATTTGATAGATATGCGAAAGATAAACTTGATGAATTTAAAAATTGGAGTTCTACAATTGAAAATGATTTTACTATTCCGATGTTAAAGCAAGTATTTCCAGTTGGTTTAATAATTAAAGATTTAAGAATGGAAATGTATAAAGATGGTAATTCTATTTTAAGGCAAATGGCAACTTGTCCCGTTAGAGTTGTTGTAAAAAACAAAGAATTAAAACTAGATCAATTTTATACTGTTAAAATTATTGGATATGTAGGAAATAGAACCCTTTTAGGAGAAGTTATATGAAAAAAGTCGGATTACTTGTTCCAAAAACAAATTTAACTGTTGAATATGAACTACAATATTTATATAATAATCACTTTTTTAATATCGAAGATATAGCGTTTTATATTTCAAAATTAGACTATAAAACAAGCTATAAAGAAGATAAAGCAAAATTTTTAAATGATCTTGCAAATGATAGTAATAAGAAAATTAATGATTTAGAATATATTGGGGTTGATTACATTACTTTTTTCTGTACATCATCATCTGTACTAAATTCTGAAATCATTATTAATAATAATCCTTTAACTGCACTGCTAGAAGAGGTCATAGAGAAAAATATAAAAAAGTGTTTATTGATTACTCCGTATGATGATGTTGTTGGAACAAATATTAAAGTTGAATTAGAAAAAAATGGAGTTTTCGTTTGTAAAAACATTAATTTAAATTTATTAAATACAGCAGATTATTTTGATTTTGGTATTAATAAGATTAAACAATTTATTATTGATAATTATAAAGAAGAATATGAAAATATAATAATTTCTTGCACTAATCTTCCGACACTATCAATAATTAATGAATTGGAATCTTTATTTAATAATAATGTTATATCAAGTAATTCATGTTTATTTAATAAAATAAAAAAAGAAGTGGTAGGTTAATATGGTGACAAAAGAAGAATTTAAGAAGATAATTGATGTTTGTGCAAGTATGCCAGATGTAAAAGAAGATGTTTTTAAAAATCATGACAATAATATGTGGTGGCCTTTAGAAATTGAAGATTATAAAAAGAGATTACTTATTGCTGGATTGTCTACAAGAATTTCTTATAATATGATTAATAGTTATAGGAAAGTTATAAATAAATTGAATGAATATAGTTATGAACAAATAAAAAGTAAGACAAAAGAAGAAATTATTGAAATAATTAAAGGTTTAGGACTTTCTAACACTCGTTATTCATATCTATCATCAATGATTGATTTTATTAAAAAATATAATGATACAATATTAGAAAAAGATAATGATGAATTGATTGAGTTAATTGCTAATAACGTTAGTGGTGCTTCGTACAAAGTTGCTCAATGTTGTGTACTATATATGCGTGGATATTATTGTGGAATTATGCCAGTTGATAGTGGTATGAAGGATGTTGAATTACCATGTATTGGTTTTGAAAAATATGGAAATGCAATTGGACATGATATACTTAGAAAACAATTACAAGAATTAGTTAAAGACAACAATATGGAAGATATTATTATCAAATATGGATATGATAAATTAAATATACCAAATTATAATAATGCTACTTGGTGGGCTCATTTAGTATTGATTTATTTTAAAAGACATTATTGCAATAAACACAAACCTGATGAATGTCCATTAGCAAATAAAGTGTGTGTTAGTTGTAAATGTAAAAAATAACAAATTTAAGGGGGGATTTGAGATGATAATAATTGAGGGATTAGATGGTGTTGGTAAAACAACTTTAGTTGATTATTTTGTGAATATGGGAATGAAAAAATATCATTTTGATTATGATGCTCAAAATATGGATTTGTTTACAAAATATATGCGAGTATTAGATGAAAAAACTGATATTTTAGTTTTAGATAGATCTTTTATAAGTGAAATGGTATATGGTCCTGTATTGCGTAATAATTGTAAATTAACAATTGAACAATATACTGAATTATTAAAATTATATAGAGAAAAAGGAGCTACAATAATTTATTTAACAGCCCCAAAAGAAGTTTTATTAGAAAGAAGAACTAATGATTTAAAGGATTATGAAATGATCGATAAATATTATGAAACTCTAAATGCTAGATATGATGAAATTATGGATTATAGTTGTAATTACATAAATGTTTTACAATATGATAGTTTTGCTATGAATAAAGAGGAAATTCAAAATAATACTAAGAGGTTGATTGTTAAATGATAGATTTATGTTTTGTTGGAAATAGTTCAATAGATTTAATTAAAAATGAAAACGGGAATGAGGAAACATTTGGTGGGAGTGCTATATATAGTTCACTATCATGTCGAAGTATTTCTGATAAAAGTATAGGAATAATAAGTAATGTTGATAATAATTTAAAAAAATTACTAGATTCAAAACAGATATATTTATTTGGTAAGGTTGTTGATGAGATAAATACGTTTGAGATAGATGAATCTTTAGGAACTTGTAATTTTATAAAACAAAGTAATAATGATATTTTAATTGATGAAGATATTGAAGTGAATTATTTACATGTTTCATTTAGAAAAGGTGTAAATATAGATAATGTTTTAAACAATCCAAAAATAAGATATAATCATTTATCTATAGATGTTATGATACATAGTATAGATAGTTTTATAGAAATGATAGAAAAATATATTGATAAAATTGATATAATTTTTTGTAATAATGAAGAGTATCAAGTGTTAAAAAAACATTTTAATAATTTGCCACTTACTATTATTACAAATCAAGACAAACCAGTTATAGCTGTAAATAAGGAAAAAAATATATATTTTAATGTTCCACAAAATATTTCTACAGTATCTTCAACAGGAGCGGGAGATTCCTTTATAGGAGGCTTCTTAGCAGAGTATTCAAAAAATCAAAATCTTAATAGTGCAATAAATACAGCTATTGCTAATGCAAGTCATTCCATAACTAAATTTGGCCCTATTGATATTTCATATAGAAATAATGATATATTTAAAAATGGTATTTTACCTAAAAATATAATAGTTGTAGGTAATTCGTGTGCAGGCAAAACAACTTTTATTGATTTTTTTAAATCATTTTATAATATATATACAGATATTGATGATTTGGCTCCATTGTTAGAAATGTTTATGATAGATGACGTTTCTAATGGCAAAAATCTTGATGATTTTATTAATCTTAAAAATAAGTTAATATTCATGAAAGATATTTATAATCATTATCTAAATAATTTTTCTAATATAGAGCACTATTCTGTCATTGCAAAAAATGGGGAAGGACATGATATTATAAATCCTGATCTTTGGGATATAATTTTAAAAAGATCATTAGGAGTATTAAAAAATGAAAATAACATAATTCAATTTTCTCGAGGACGAGATGAAGAATATGAAAAAAAATATGGAAATGACGTTTATAAAAGAAGTCTAGAAATTGTTCTTCAAGAACTAGATAATAAAACAAGTACTATTATAATAAATTTGGTTTCAGATTTAAAAATACGAAAAGAAAGAAATAAAATTAGATTTGAACAAGGTGGTCATTTCGTTTCTGAAGATACTATGGATAATGTCTATAAGGATGATATTTTCCAATATGAGCATATTGGAGATAGTAAAGGTGTTATAAATTTGTCAGGAGTAAATTATCCTGTATATACGATTAATAATAATAAAATGTTATCATCAATTGAACTGTCTGAATTTTTAATGTATAATGTTAGTGAAATATTAAAATATTATAAAGAATTCAAGGAGGAAAAAAATAATGAATATGAAAGAAATTCAAAAGGAAATATGGCAAAATAAACTTAATAAAGGATTCAATACCACAGATGTTAATAAAGAATTTTGCTTATTATATGGGGAAGTTGCTGAAGCATATGATGCATATAGAAAAAAGAAAGCTGATTTAAACGAAGAACTTGCCGATATAGCAATATACCTAATGGGGTTATCTGAAATGCTTGGTTTTGATTTAGAAACTGAAATTCTGAAGAAAGTAGATAAAAATGGTAAAAGAGTATATAAAAATATAGATGGCGTTAATGTCAGAGTTAGTGATTAATTTTCAAAACGTATCAAAAAAGTATGCATTCGTACCAAAAACGGACTGAATTTGGTTTGAATTAGTTTTGTCAGGTGATATAATATAGTAAAATATGTGAGACCTATAAAGAAAACTTGCATATTTTTTTGTGACATAAATTGAGCAAAGTATGACATGAATTGAACACAAAATGAGCTTGACTTGTGAATTTAAAGAGTTATAATATGATAAAATATGAAAAAATTATGTGGAGAGGAACTACGTTCTTCTCTTTTTATTTTGAAAGAAGGTGGTATAAAAATTAAAAACTAGAGAAAGCACATATTTTTAATGAATTAGCTATGAGTGGGCACTTTTATTTAAAAGAGTAGCCACTTTTGATGTACTTGCAGAATTATTCTTAGTTATAGAACATGATGAATTATTACCTGATAGTATTGATGGCTATGAAATAGCTAGAAGAATTTTAAAATATTAATATTAAAAACTAAATTGTTATTTGAAAACTTAATTAATTTCAAATGATGATTTAGTCTAATTTTGTCCTTTGAGGTGTTTAAGCTTTCAAGCTTTTTGTAGAACTTAATACCTTAAGTTCTTTTTTTGAATTTAAAAAAATAAACTTAAAAGAAAGGACAAAGTATATGGAAAATAAAAATAAAGTTCCATCTAAAATAATTGAAATAGAAACTAGTATTAAATTACTTGAATATTTAAAAAGAAAAAGAGTTATAGATGATGGAATGTATAATTTTTGTATTAATAAACTATTAAATAAAATAGAATTTGAAAAACAAAAACAAGATGAAGAATATATAAATGATTTAAATAATTATAAAATATTAACTTAGGAGGTGTTGTTATGGACTTATATACAGTTAGGAATAATATTATGAAAGGTGTTTCATTACAAGAATTGAATTTGAATGTATGTTTTTATGCAAGAGTATCTACTGATAAAGATGAACAATTACATTCTTTACAAAGTCAAATATCTTTCTTTAATGATTATATTAGTAAAGTTCCTAACTGGAAATTTATAGGTTCATATATTGATGAAGGAATATCAGGTACACAAGTTAAAAAACGTGAAGAATTTTTAAGAATGATTGAAGATGCTAAAAGGCATAAATTTGATTTAATACTAACCAAAGAAATATCAAGATTTTCAAGAAGTACACTAGATAGTATTATGTATACTCAAGAATTACTCGCAAATGGTGTTGGTGTATATTTCTTAAATGATAATATTAATACAATACTTCCTGATTCCGAACTTAGGCTTACAATGATGTCTTCTATTGCTCAAGATGAAGTAAGGAGACTTTCTGAAAGAGTTTCATTTGGGATGAAGAGAAGTATTGATAATGGTGTAGTGTTAGGATGTTCTAATATTTATGGTTATGTAAAAGATAAAGGAAAATTAGTAATAGATGAAGTACAAGCAGAAATGATTAAGATAATATTTGATAGATATGCTAATACTACTGATGGATTATCTAAAGTATCAAGATATTTATATAGTATAGGTTACAAAAGTAGAACAGGAAAAAGAATCGATACTACAATACTAACTAGAATTATAGAAAATCCTAAATATAAAGGGTATTATTGTGGACATAAATCAAAAGTATTAGATTATCGTACTAAACAAAAGAAAAGATTAAATGAATCTGATTGGATAATATACAAAGATTATGATAATGTTCCACCAATAGTATCTGAAGAACTATGGGAACGAGCTAATGTTAAATTAAAAGAGAGACAAGATAGTTTTACTAATCGAGCAGTTAATAAAGCTGTATTTCAAAATAGATATACATATTCAGGAAAAATATATTGTGGATGTCATAATCTTACCTATCATAGATCAAGTGCTGGTAAGAGAAAAAATAATCCTGTATGGGAATGCCAAGTATATAGGCGTGAAAGTTTAAAAGGTTGCTCTAATCCTAGAGTATTTGAACTAGAACTTGATGAAGTATTTCAAGATATGTTTAATAAATTATTTAAAAGAAGAAATAATATCTTTGATGAGATATTAAATGAATGTAAGAATTATTTAGAAATTAATAATAATGATATTGAAATAAAAAATATTGAATCTAAAATATCCGTTTTAAATAATAAAAAAGATAAATTATTAGAACTTGTTATGGAAGAATACCTATCTAAAGAAGATTACAAAAAACAAGTTGATTTAATAAATGAAGATTTAGTTATTTACCAAAGTAAAATGAACGAATTAAAAAATAATAAGAAAGATAAAAATTATATAGAAAATAAAATTAATGAAATTAAAATTTTATTAAAAAAATGCTTAGATGATGATAAATGTTATAGTGATGTATTTAATGAAATAATAGATAGAATAATAGTTTATAAAGAAAGTGATAGAGGGATTAAATTAGATATTTTTATTAAGACAGGAGAAAGTATAAATACACATTCTAATAATTTAGGGAAAAAGTTTCATTTATTAGACCCCGTTACAACAAATAACAGCAGTCTCAGCAGCCATTAATGGTGGTATTTTATATAAACCATATATTGTTAAAAGTATTAATGAACCAGAAACTAATAGTGTTATTTTGAAAAATGAGCCTAAAGTAGTTAGAAAAATTATTAGTCAAGATACTAGTCAAAAAGTAAGATATGCTTTAGAAAGTGTTGTTGCACGTGGTACAGGGCATAACGCTTATATTGCTGATTATAGAGTAGGTGGTAAAACAGGAACTGCTCAAAAAGTAGAAAATGGAATATATTTGACTGGAAACTATATAACTTCATTTATTGGATTTCTACCTGCTAATAATCCCCAGGTAATTGTTTATATTGCTGTTGATAATGCTAAAGGTGTAACACAATATGGTGGAACTGTTGCTGCACCAATTGCTAAAAATGTTTTACAATCTTGTATTGATGCATTAAATATTAAAAGTCAAAAAAATGAAATAGAAAAAGAATTTAACTATATTGACAAAGTTTATGTTAAGGTTCCAGATGTCGTTGGATTAACAAAAGCAGAGGCTATAAAACAACTTGGTAGTTTTAAAGTTGAATATGTAGGAACAGGGGATAAAGTTTTATATCAATCGCCTGTCAAAAATACGCAAATATATGAGGGAGAAACGGTAAAATTGATGCTAAATTAGTTACCATTTGTGTTTGAAATATATATAATATTATGTTAGAATACTGATTGTGGGTGTTGTTAGTATGAGGTCAAGAAAAGAATTAAAGAAAAACGGAAAAGAAAATTTAAAGAAACATTATTTAATTTTTCTTTTATTATGTTTAATAGCCGCTTTTATAGGTAGTGAATTTGTAAATTCATTATCTATAACAGAAATAAAAATAGCGGTTGATAATACACAAGTATTACCTAATTCATTTAAAAGAACAGTTGCTGGAACAGTCCAGAAAGTTGAAAATATTAGTTCAAAAGTAAAAAATCAAAAAAAATTTTTTGCCTCTTCTCGTGGCGTTTTTGCAAGTGTTATAAATGCAGCTGATAGTGGTAGTTTATATTTAACATTAGTTTATGGAATACGCTCAATTGCAGGAACTTCTAGTTGTGTTATTGTTATATCAATTATACTTAGTTTTTTACTTTATTTTCTTTTTTGGGTTCTTGTTGTAAATACCTATCGTGTAATTTTAAGAAGAATGTTTTTAGAAGGTAGAATTTATGAAAAAATTTCCTTTAAAAATTGTTTATTTCTTTTAAGAATTCAAAAATGGCATAAGGCTTCTTTAACCATGTTAAAAACTTCTATTTATGAAATTTTATGGACGTTTACCATAGTTGGGGGAGTAATAAAAAGGTATTCATATTTTTTAGTGCCATATATAGTTGCTGAAAATCCTAATATTAAAAGTAAAGATGCAATTAATTTATCAAGAACTATGATGAATGGTCATAAGTTTGAGTGTTTCATTTTAGAATTATCATTTATAGGATGGCGAATTCTTAGTATTCTTACCATTGGATTATCTAATATCTTTTTTACAAATGCTTATTTTATTGCTACTTTTTGTGAGTATTATACTGATTTAAGAAAAGTTTCAAAAGAAAAAAATATTTTTAATTCGCAACTTTTGTGTGATAGATATTTGTATGAAAAGGCAGATAAAAAAATATTAGAAGATACATATTGTATGGATTTATCTAATATTGCAATAAAGAAAAATGAAAATAGAAGTATAAAAGATAAGATAGAAAATATTTTTGGTATTAATATAAGTAGTGTTATAAAAGAAAAAGAAAATGAAGAAAATATTGTTAATGAAATAAAAATTAATTATATAAAAGATGAACTAAATGCTAAAATGTATCCTAGTAGATTATATATAATACCACAAAAACATAAAAAAAAGGGTATTGAAGTTGTTAATTATCTAAGAAGATATAACATTTCTTCATTAATTTTGATGTTTTTTCTCTTTTCTTTTATTGGTTGGTTATGGGAAGTTACTTTGCATTTACTTAAAGATGGTACTTTTGTAAATAGAGGGGTTATGCATGGCCCTTGGCTTCCAATTTATGGAGCAGGTGGAATTCTTGTTTTGGTTTTATTAAATAAGCTAAGAAAAAAACCGTTATTAGAATTTTTAAGTATTATTGTTTTATGCGGTTTAGTTGAATATTTTGCATCATATTACTTAGAAATTGCAAATAATGGGATTAAATGGTGGGATTACTCTGGTTATTTTCTTAATTTAAATGGTAGGATTTGTGCAGAAGGATTACTTGTTTTTGGACTTGGTGGATTGTATGTTGTTTATTTTTTAGCACCATTATTAGATGATTTAATAAAAAGGGTTAATTATAAAGTATTAATGATGATTCTGTTTATTTTAATTATTATGTTTACAATAGATAAAATCTATTCTTCTAAATATCCTAATAAAGGCACAGGAATTACTGATTATAGTGCTGCCAAAAATATTATTTTTGATAAATTATAGAAGCTATAGCTCTTTTTTTATAATTTAAAGTAAATTTTGTATTGACTTTAGGAATGGATACTTCAATTAAATATTTGTTTGCTTTATCAATAGCTAAATGTAAACAATAACTTTTATTATCAAACAATGGATATATACAACAATCTTGTTCAATAATCTCACCAAAATATTTAAATTTTTTTTTGAATGTGAATCTTCTAAATACTCTTTGAAATGATTAAAGTTAAAATCATAGTATTTATTCTTATAAAGTAGTATAATTTCACTAGAAATTGACTTATCTATTGTACTAATTGGTGTTTTTTGTAGTTGACATGTAAATGCAGGTTTGCCTTTTTCTTTATATTTGATTATAAGACAATCAACTTATCGCTTTGATATATTAAGTTGGAGCGCTATTCTATTTTTTATTTTCTTTGTAATCTACATATTCTTTAATTTTTGTCATCTTTTTGTTTTTCTTTCATATTTAATTCTACCTCAGTGGAATATTATATAACATTGAGACATTTTCAAATGCCATTACTTAAGATATTATCACAAATTAATCATAATATAAATTAACACAATAAATGTTTTAATTGACTGTAAAAATTGTTTGTGATAAAATTAGTATATAAAATAATGGGTGAGGATTGTATGATAAAAAGAAAAAAAATAATAATAGGTTTTTTAGTAATATTTTCGTTAGTAATATTATTTATGTTAGTGTTTTTTAAAATAGACTTTACTACATTAATGGGAAATTCTACTTTAGAAACATATTACTATTGTGAGGATCCAACATTTAAATTAAGTGGTAGTTCTTGTTATAGAAAAAATAAGATTGAACCTTTGATTTTAGGAGATGTTAATAAAGATGGTACAGTTAGTGTTATTGATGTAACAGAGATTGAAAAATATATAAATAAACTTCAAAATTTGGATGAAAATCAATTGTTAGTTGCAGATGTGAATTTTGATGGTGTAGTAAATAGTGAGGATGAAACACTACTAAGGAAAAATATTGTTGGATTAAAATATACAGAAACCGTAATAAATTCCCTTATGGATAAATATAATATTGGTGATAAAATATGTCCTAGGGGGTATGGTTCAAGTAATAATGGTAAGTATTGTGTCATGAAACAGGTAGTTAAAGCCAAAAAAATTAGTTTTATTTATGGTGATATAAATCAAGATGAAAAGATTGATAATAAAGATTTAATTTTATTACAAAATTATTTAACTGGCGATATTACTTTAAATGAAATACAAAAAAAAGCTGCGGATATTAATTCTGATGGTGTTATTGATTTAAAAGATAAAGATAAACTTCAAGGTCTTATATTAAATGGCCAAGAAAAAATTGATGTTAAAATTTCTCTTCTTGATAATGTTGATATTTCTAATATTAGTGCTAATACTAATCTTAATTACAGAGCTAATTTTAATATAAATTCTAAAGAAAAATATTATTATATGTGGTTTGATTTAAAAAGCAATACTACCTTAAAATCGAAATGTATGTTGGCTTCAAAGCAATCTGATTATAAAATAAGTGCAACAGATAATAATGAATATGTTCTTTTAAAAATTTATAAGGATAGTGATTGTACAGATTTAGTGAATATGTATTCATCTGATTTAATAAAGATAAGTAATAAAAACGAAATATCAGACATATCAATTGATTATCGTCTTATAAATCCTATTCTTACAACTACTGTTGTAAATAAAAATACAAAATTAGTTTTTAATGCAAAATTTAATGTAATAGGAACAAATAATTATTATTATAAATGGAATGCAATCAAGAATGATGTTATTTATAATGAGCCTTTATGTACTAAAGTTATAGATGGAAAAATCATTAATCCCCATCTTACGATAAATGGTAAAAATCAGTATGGAAGATGGGATATATATAATGATTCCTCTTGTTCACCGTCATCTTTTATTAAATCTTATTCTACTGATAAGTATAATTATTTTGCTGATAAAATTCAATTAAATATTAAATCTACTCGTCTTAATGTTGGTAGTATGTTAAAATTACATGCTAATATTACAAGTTCTTTAAACAATGCAAATCAATATATTAAATGGACTAGTTCTGATGTATCTGTTGCAACTGTTGATAATAAGGGGGTAGTTACGGCAAAGAAAAAGGGTACAACAACTATAACTGTTAGTATTGGTAATCTAAAAACAACTAGTGTAATAACTGTCGTTAATATATCTGATGATGATAGTATTGCTTGTCCAATGTTGCAATATAATAATACAAATGGTCTTACTAATATTTCTGTAAGTCCTAATGATACTATTAAAAAGTATGATGTTTATATATCTACTAATGATCATGTTGGGTCTTATGCTAAATATATTTTAAGGTATAGTGGTTTTACAGGGAAAAAGAATATAAATAACTATTACAATAATTATTATTCAAATCAAATAAAGATTGTTGTTTATAGCAAAAGTGGTACAAGTAGAAATTGCTATACACCACCACTTACTTGGAAATGGAATACATCTAGTGTAGTGGCTTCTTGCCCTAGTTTTAGTTATTCTTATAATAAATCAAATAGTGTACATAATTACAAAAATGGAAATTATAGTGTAACTAGTGGTATTAATAAAATGAATATTTCATATAAAATTAAAAACGAATATCAATATAGTTGGTATACATCGCAAAAAGACGAAAGTTATAAATTATTTTTGACTTATAAATCGGCAAATAAAAGTATACAAAACAGTGTTACTGGACAATTATATGATAGAAATGGTCAAGTTGTTGTTACTGATAAATATGGTAATAGTATAGTTTGTAAAACAAATTATATAAACAATATGAGTTTAGCGAAAAGTAATGTTGGAGGAACCAATATATATTATGAAAAGGGTTATCCAAAGTCTGATTATAATACAGTAATTAGTCAAATGAAAAAAATGAATAGCATAAGTAATAGTTATTTAGCAGCTAGTAATTTGTTCTTGTATACTGATAAAACTTATGGAAAATTACATGGTAATTCTTGTGGTGTTTATCTAATTGGTGCAAATAACATTGCTATTAGACAATCTAAAAAATATTGTGGTGGTAGTTCACAGTCTAGTTATTTTAAAGGCGTTGTAGAACATGAGTTTGGTCATAGTATTGATTTTATGCATGATAGATTAAAAGGTATTTCTCTTGCTAAAAGTGCGTATAATAAAAAACGAATAAGTGATTATACAAAAAAGTATGAAAATAAAAAATTGTGTAATAGTAATTATTGTTTAAGATATAATGGAACTTATTCTTATGGAACATCATATTGGGAATTTGTTGCAGATTTATTTTCTTATAAAGTTCATGAATTTAAAATAGATAAAGATTTAGTAAATTTAAGAAAAAGTATGATGAATTTATATAGTAATACTTATAAAAAAAATAAATCAAAGTTTAATAAAATTAAGGAGAGTTTTAAATGAAAAAAAATAAATTCAAAATATTAATTTTTGTGATAATTATTTTATTTATAGTATTAGCTATTATTTTAAATCGATTTTTAAGAAAAGATAAATATGCTAACATAAAATCATCACTTGAAAATGTATTTTTCTATTTAAAAAATGATTATTATAATGATATGAACGATATATCAGATGATTGTAAAATAGCTTTAATTTATAATACTAAATATTTGAAAAGTGATTATATTTTTTATAATACAAATGGTAAAAAAATTTTAGGATATACAAATAGTAATGTACTCAGTACTTTGTCTAAAATAATTCCAAATGCAACTATTAATTTTAATTTAAATATAAATAATACTTATGATTTTCTAATGGGTAATGAGTGTATTTATACATCTAATATGCGCATTTTAACTTATGATAGTGAAAGTAAAGTATTTTATAGCAATAATAATGAAGAATCTAATAGATTATTAATTATTAAATGGAATAATATAGATGACGCTGACAGTTCTAATATTAAATTATATGCTAGTGCATTGATGATAGTTAAAGATAGTAATAAATATGATTTATATATAGATAATAATTTAGAATATTTAATTGGTAGTTATAGTAGTTTAAAAAAAGCAAAGTCATCTGCCTTAAAGAATTTTAATAGGTCGTATGATTATATTATTACTTTAGAAAGAAAGAATAATAATTATATATGGAAATCTTTTGAAAGGAAAACATTTAATACAAATATAGTAGATTAATTCTGAGTATTGCCATTTCAATACTCTTTTCTTTTTTTATAGATTGTGATATTATGAATATGTAAGGTAGGAATATATGAAAAATAAAAAAGCGTTTACATTAATAGAATTAATAGCCGTATTAGTAATACTAGCTATATTAGCACTAATAGTAACACCAATTGTATTAAATATCGTAAAACACGCTAAGGAATCAGCCAATAAAAGAAGTGTTGATGCATATGGAAAAAGTATAGAACTTGCCGTAGCTAATTATTTACTAGATAAAGGAGAATTTCCAAAAAACATAAGTGATTTAGAAATCGAATACTCAGGGGAAGAGGTTATATGTAATATCTCTTTATTAAATGAAGATTCAAGTGTATACTTATCAGAATGCAAAGTAGGAAGTAGTGATGTAAAGGATAAAAATACTAGCGATGGATGGTATCACTATGGAAGTACTAAAGTAACTTATAAAGCCTATAAAATAGGCGATGAAGTAACATACAATAGTATTAATTTTTATGTTATAGAAAATAGTGATGAGAATAGTGATACGGTCACATTATTAAAGAAAGAACCATTAACA
>CAKPFG010000012.1 GCA_934153675.1 uncultured Bacilli bacterium | reverse complement strand
CTTGCCGTAGCTAATTACTTACTAGATAAAGGAGAATTTCCAACAAACATAAGTGATTTAGAAATTGAATACTCAGGTAAAGAGGTTATATGTAATATTTCTTTATTAAATGAAGATTCAAGTGTATACTTATCAGAATGTAAAGTAGGTAATAGTGATGTTAAAGATAAAAATACTAGCGATGGATGGTATCACTATGGTAAGAGTACTAAAGTAACTTATAAAGCCTATAAAATAGGCGATGAAATCACATACAATGGTATTAATTTTTATGTTATAGAAAACAGTGATGAGAATAGTGATTCTGTAACACTACTAAAGGAAGAACCATTAACAGTAGCTGAAGTAAATAAATATGGTGGAGTAGGAACAGAAAATAACCACGTTAATATGTATGTAGAAACAAGTGACTCATATTATCAAAAAGCAGAAGATTTTAATGGCTATGGAGGAATGGCATACTATTCAAGTTCAACATGTGAAAATAATGGTTTTGCAGGATGTACGACAGATTATGCAAAAAGCGAAGTAAAATATGTAGTAGATGCCTGGGCTTTAGATAAACTAAAAGCAAATGACCTAAAAGAGGATAAAACAGGTTATAGTGCAAGATTAATAACATATGATGAATTGACAAGTAACTTAGGATATGAAAAAAATGCTGCATCGGTTCCACCATCAAGCAACGGAGAAACTCCAAGTTGGGTATATAATAGTAAATATTTTTATTGGACCATGAGCCAAGATGGAGATGCCACTTATTACGTGTGGCATGTGTTCAGCATTGGCAGCGTGGGCGGCGGCCTTGTGTATCGCAGCGATGGTACCGTGCGCCCCGTTATAACCATAAAAAAATCTGCTATCTAAATAAAAAGATAACAGAAATTAAATAAGTAGAAAAGCTAAAAATATATTGTAAATGATACTTAATAATTTATAATAATTTGTTCACAAATTATTGTGATAGATAGCTTTGCTGTGATGAGCGATTTGCTATTTATAATATAGGGAGTAGTCTTACTAATATTTAAAAGAACTTTCAATAATTTATAAGTTATTGAAAGTTTTATTTATAGTATTCTTAGAAAAAAATATAGAGGGTTCTAATACATTGGTCTCATTTCTGCACATTAAAATGAGGCTTTTTACTTTAAAATTTATAAAATAATATATGAAATATAAATTCATAAACTATAGTATGCATAGATTTAAAAAGAAAAGAAAGATATTGTTAAAAATAAAAAAAAGAAATTTTATTTTAATTATTATCATATTTTTATTATTTGGTATTGTTCTTGTTTTTAAATTTATTAATAGTAAAGTAACTCCTGTATTTTTAGCATTAGCAAAAAGTGAGACAGAAAAAATGGCTACATTAATTATTAATGATGCTGTTGGTAAAAAAGTATCAGATGGTTTAAAAACTGATAATTTATTTGTTATAAATAAAGATAATAAGGGAAAGATTACTTCTATTGATTTTAATTCGGTTACGGTTAATAAATTATTAACTACTATTACAACCAGTGTCGAGTTAAATTTAAAATATTTGGAAGAAGGGCGAATTGATCTTTTAAATTTACCTGATAGTATTTTAGTTAGTTATGATGAAAAGGATTTAAAAAAAGGTATTATATATAAGATACCTAGTGGGGCAATTTTTAATAATACTGTTTTAAGTAATATTGGTCCTAAAATTCCTGTAAAATTAAATTTAGTTGGTAGTATTACAAGTAATATTAGTACAAAAACAACTAATTATGGTATTAATAATGCACTTATAGAAGTATATGTTGATCTTTCTGTTACTCTTGAAGTAATTTTACCATATACCAAAAAAAATACTACTGTAAAAACGAGTATTCCTGTTGCTTTAAAAATGATTCAGGGAAGTGTTCCAAGTTATTATTCTAATTCTAATAATAGTCCTAGTATTTCAGTTCCTATTGAATAATATTATAAAATAAGATATAATGATATTGGTGATATTGTGATAAATTTAGATAACAATACATATGAATTGCTTGAAAATTACAAAGATGGTTTTGATATAGAAGCTTTAAAGAATAAATATACTGATTATTTTGCTGATTATGATTATATACTTGGAGATTGGTCTTATTCTAAGTTGCGTCTTAAAGGGTTTTGTGATCGATTAAATAATAAATGTAATAGAATTAATGATATAAAGTATAAAGATAATTATATTAAAGATTTATGTAGTTATGACTGCAGATATTTTTTAATAAAAAAAATTAGTAGGTGATAAAATGGGGAAAGTGCTAGATTATAAATGTCCTGCTTGTGATGCTGTTTTAAAATTTAATCCGCATGGACAAAATTGGAAATGTGAGTATTGTCGCAATGAATATAATTTAGAAGATTTAAAAAGTCAGGAAATAAGTTTAAAAACAGAAGATAAGGAACAAACTGAATTAAATAATTATAATTGTCCAAACTGTGGGGCTTCTATAGTTACTCTTTTAAATACATCGACAACTACTTGTCCATATTGTAGAAATACAACTATTATAAAGGAAAAGTTGTCAGGAGAATTTAATCCAGATTATTTAATTCCATTTAAGTATAATAAAGATGATGCAATTGAGTATTTTAAAAGATTCCATAAAAGAAAAATATTAATGCCCAAAGAATTCAATAGTATTAAAAATATTAATGAAATAACAGGCGTTTATATTCCTTTTTGGCTTTATGATATAAAGGCTAATGGAAATATAAGTGCTACTTGTAATAGAGTTACAACATATAGTGATGCTAATTATATCTATACAAAAACAGATGTATATGAAGCCGTTAGAAGTGGGAATTTTATTTTTAATAAGGTTCCAGTAGACGGTGCTACTAGGTTTGATGATAGTATTATGAACTCTATTGAACCTTTTGATTATAAAGATTTAAAAGATTTTAGTTATTCATATTTATCTGGTTTTTTAGCAGATAGATATGATGTTGAAAAAAATAAGGCATATTTAATAGCCAAGGATAGAGTAGAAAAATCTGTTGTTAATAATTTAAAAAAAGATATAATGGGATACAATAGTGTTATTGTAAATGGTAAAAATATTTCATCAGATAATATTGATAGTAAATATTGCCTACTACCAGTATGGATGTTAAATATAAAGTATAAAGATAAAATATATCCTTTTGCAATGAATGGGCAAACAGGGAAGATGGTAGGAGACTATCCTGTTGATATAAAAAAGGCTATTATTTTAGGGACTTTGGTATTTATAGTATGTATTTTAATATCAATTTTATTGTTTTTTATAGGAGTTATATAGTATGAGATTAAAATATTTATTTTTTACATTAATATTTAGTTTTAGTTTTTTAATTAATATTAATGCTCTTGATACATCGTTGAAATTATATGATAATGCGGATATATATTCTTCTGTTGAAGAGGAAAATATCAAAAATAAAATAAATGATTATATAAAAAAATATAATATGGATTTAGTTATTGTTACTACATCTATTAACACTTATTCTGATACAGAAACATTTTTGGCTAAGTTTTATCAAGATAATAATTTTGGTATTTCTAGTAAAAAAAATGGTACAATTTTAGCAATTGATTTGGATAATAAAAAATATGAGTTTATATCTTATGGAGAGATGCAAAGGTATCTGTCAGATAAAAGAATTGATGAAATTTATGATTATGTGGATCAAATGTATAAAGATAATAATAAAGATTATTATGTTTTAGCTACAGCTTTTATAGATAGATTAGATTATTTTGTTGATAAAGGAATCCCAGATAGTAATAAAAATACCTATGTGTCAAGTGACGGTGTAATGCATGTTACACATACATTCCCTTATTTGATAGTTATAGTATCTTCTTTGAGTATTTCTTTAGTAGTAGTTTTAATCTTTTCATATAAAACTAAAATGATAAAAAAAGTTAATGAGGCAGATAATTATATTGATAAGTCTAAAATAGATATTACCAATAGACAAGATAGATTTATTACTACAACTACAACAAGAATGAGAAAAAGTGAGAGTTCATCATCTAGCTCTAGTAATCGTGTTGGTGGCACAACTATAAGCCATAGTGGTGGTGGTTCTCATTCTAGTGGTCATGGTGGCCGTAGTTTATAAGTGTCAGTATATAAAAAATTCTTCATATGAAGAATTTTTTATATTAATTTTTTCTTAATTTTAAACTAAGAAAGATTGCTAATGGAATAATAAAAATTAATATTGATAAAGGCTGAACACCTGTATTTGGAATAGATACTGTAGATGCATTATCTTTATTTTGTTGTTTTTCGATTGTATAGGATATATCTATATAATTATCATAATCATCATAACTTAATTTATATTTATTATTTTTTTCGGTATAAGTATAATAATAAGATAATTGATTTACTAATTGATTATCAGTTGCATTTAGTATATAATCAAATCCGTATTTTGTTGTTTTTGTATCAATATAAAAATTTGATTTATTTTCCATTTTATACATAGTACCAGTAATGATATATTTTGTCTTTATATTTGCATCTATATAAACGTTATCATTGTCTATAGTGATTGAGTTATATTTTAAATCAAAACCTTTACTTGAACCATTACCCCCACAAACATTTAATGCATCATCCAAGTTACCACTTATAATATAATTTTTCTTAAATTTGTTTCCATTTATCTTATAAGTAATAACACCTTCGATAGTAACTATGGAATTATTTTGAATCTTTAATTTTCTATTAGTTGATTCATATTCTAAAAAATTAGTATTAGGATCTATACTAGGACCCTTAATATTAATTATTTTGCCATTAACTTTTAAACTTGATACAGTCATATTAATATTAACTTCTCTTTTTTTATTATCTTTAATAATATTTGCTTTATTTAATAAAGTAATATCTAAATGATTATAAGTTTTTTTATTATTGTTGTTTTTATCATTATTATTATTATTACTATTATTTTCAACGTAAGCTACTTGTTTAATTGTTTTTGATACAATGTATCCTTCTTTTTCTAGTTGTTTAACTTTATTTTCTGCATCTTTTAACGTTTCAAATGATTCTTTAACAACATCTTCTATGTTAACTGTATCACCTTTGATGGTTTCTTTTTCCTCTCTTATTGTTGCTTTGCTTTCCCCATCATCTGTTTTATTTGTTAATTTTTTTTGTAATTCTAAAGCTTCTTCATAAGTTAATTTATCACTACTAGTGGTAGTAGTAATATCTTTTGAATTTCTTTTTTTTATAATTTCTCCATTACCACCATTATTTTTAATTTTCTCAAGTTCACTTGATGCTTTATTTAAATCATCAAAAGTTTTATTGATCCTAATTTTTTGATAAATTTTAGTAATGGTAGTTATTAATTTGTAATTATCTTTATTAAGATTATTTATCTCATCATTACAATCGCTTTTACATATAATATTTTTTTCTTCTATTTCTTTAGGTAAATCATTTTCTAAAGTAATTTTTTCAATTTTTTTGTTTTCTTTGGTCTTACTATTTATATTATTATAATAATTAATAGCATCATTTAAAGAATCAAATAGTTTATTAATAATAATATTTCTTTTTTCCTTTTTATTTGTTGTTTTATAAGTATATCTGTAATCGTAATTTTTATCATTTTTTTTCAACTTTTCAATAAACTGATCTAAATTGTTTATATATTCGTTTAATTTATTTTCTAAAATTGTATCCTTCTTTTCTTCAACTTTAACCCAATCATTTAGGGCATTTACTTTAAATAAAGTACAAAACATAAGCAAAAATACTAAAAATTTTTTCATTAAAAATCTCTCTCCTTATTCATTTTGATAGGCAGCAACGATAATATATTCACCCTTTTTTTGCATATTACACGTTTGTAATATTATTATCTTGCTATTAACTTCAAGATTACTACTAATACTATAAATACTATTTTTTTTAAGTTCATTTAAATGATTTAAATAATTATTACTGTTTGTAAAACCTAGTTTTGTATGAGTGTTATTGGTTGTTAAAATAACACTGAAAATTTGATATTTTCTAAAAAAACTTTCAGTTTGTAAAGTTATATATTTATTGTTAGTGAAATAATCTTTATTTAAGTAATTTTCTAAAAAATGGAAATCAGTATCTATTAATTTGGAATTATGTCCATAAAAAATTAAAATATCATCTGTTATTTTATTACGATAATCCATAAAAACTGTTCCATATTTAGAATAATTATTATTTAAATCATGTGTTAAGTAATAATTATTATCAATAGTTTGAACTGTTATGATTTTATTGTTTATAATGCCTATTATATCTTTATTATATGTTTCTTTTAAATAATTGATCTTTTCTTTTAAATTATTATTATTGTCATTTATTTTAATGAAAGATTTATTATTAAAAGGTTTATTAGTTAAAAGAAAAATAGAAATTATAATACTAATTAATGTAATAATATTTTTCATACCACCACCCATCTTTTTTATAATAATAAATAATAATTATTTCATCAACTAATTCGACAAAACAAGTTAAATAATTTACAAATTATCAAAAAAATTTTTTGTTAATAAAAATTTTTAATTACATATATTTTATTAGAAAGTGGTGAAATATGGAAAAAATTGAAATTATAAAAAGCATTACGGAAAGAACTGGTGGTGATTTATATTTGGGAGTAGTAGGGGCTGTTAGAACTGGTAAGTCAACTTTTATAAAGAAGTTTATTGAAAATTTAGTAGTACCTAATATAGAAGATGAATATGAAAAGAAAAGGTGCTTAGATGAAATACCACAATCAGCTCAGGGTAAAATGATTATGACAACTGAACCTAAGTTTGTACCATCAAAAGCAGCTAAAATAGCTGTAGATGATTTTTCTTGTGATGTTAGACTTGTAGATTGTGTTGGTTATATTATTGATGGGTGTAAAGGTTATGAAGATGAAAATGGTCCTAGAATGGTAAAAACACCGTGGTATGATGATGAAATACCTTTTATAGAAGCAGCAGAAATAGGAACAGAAAAAGTAATAAGAGATCATTCTTCGATTGGTATAGTTGTTACAACAGATGGATCATTTGGTGATATAAAAAGAGAAAGCTATGTAGATGCAGAAAATAGAATTATAGAAGAATTAAAGGATATAGGAAAACCATTCATAATGATTTTAAATTCAGCTCATCCTATGCTTCCCGATACTGAGAGATTAGCCAGTGATATTAAATCAAAATATGATATACCAGTATTACCTATGAATATAGAAACAATGAATGAAAAAGATGTTTATACTGTTTTAAAAGAAGCTTTATATGAATTTCCAGTAACAGAAATAAAGGTTAACATGCCAGATTGGATTGCTGTTTTACAAAAAGATAATTGGCTTAAAAAAATATATATTGATAAAATAAAGGAAAGTGTTTGTGATGTTGATAAACTAAGAGATATTGATACTATTACTAATCATTTTCAAGATTGCGAATATATATCAAAAGCATATATATCAGATGTAGATACTAATACTGGAGTTGTTACTATAAATTTAAATGCTAAAGAAGGTTTGTTTGATCTTATATTAAAGGATATAATTAAAATTGATGTTAAGAGTAAAGCTGATTTGTTAAAATTATTTCAAGATTTTAATGAAGCTAAGGTTGAATATGATCAGATTAAATCAGCTTTAAAAATGGTAAAAAAAACAGGATATGGTGTTGCTTCACCATCCCTTAGTGATATGAAATTAGACCCACCAGAAGTAATTAAACAAGGAAGTAGATATGGAATAAAACTAAAAGCAGTAGCGCCTTCTATTCATATGATAAGAGTTGATGTTGAATCAACATTTGAACCAATTATCGGTTCGGAACTACAAAGTAAGGAATTAATAAATTATTTAATGCGTGATAGTGATTCTAATCCAGATAGTTTATGGAAAAGTGAGATATTTGGTAGAAGCATTGACGAAATTGTAAAAGAGGGTATACAAGCTAAATTATCTTTAACTCCAGAAAATGCTAGATTTAAAATACAACAAGCTTTAACTAAGCTAGTTAATAAAGGATCTGGCAATTTGTATGCTATTGTAATATAAAATTATGATTATTAGTTCATAATTTTTTTATGAAATTAAGTGATTTAAAAAAGAATGATTTAGCTTATATAAGTAAAATAAATATTAATTCACCCTTAGGTTTAAGATTGAAAGAAATGGGTTTTGTACCAAATACTAAAATAAAAATACTGTTTTATACAAAAGGCAAAGATATGATACTTATTTTTTTGAGAAATTATTCTTTAGTTTTATCTAAGAGTATTGCCGATAAAATAATGGTGATAAAATGATAGCATTAGTTGGTAATCCAAATTGTGGCAAGAGTGCCCTTTTTAATATATTAACTAAATCAAATCAAAAAATAGGTAATTTTCCAGGTATTACAGTAGATATAGAAAAAAGAAAATATAAAGAAGACATTATGGTAGATTTACCAGGCCTTTATTCCTTAAATTATTATACTAAAGATGAAAAAGTAACTGTTGATTTTTTAAATAAAAATAATATTTCTTTAATAGTAAATGTTATAGATATTAATTTTCTTAATAGAAGTCTTTATTTAACGTTACAATTATTAAAATTAAATATTCCTTTAATTATTGTTTTAAATAAGTGTGATAGTAATACTTTAATAAAAGAAAATAAATTAAAAGAATTGTTAAAGGTAAATGTTATTAAAATTTCTGCTACAAAAAATAAAAATATTGATAAATTAAAACATTTAATAGAAAAAAAGAAATTTGTATTTCATAACTATCAGGATGATTTTACAGTAGAAAAGAGATATTATAAAATTGATCAAATATGTAATGAAGTTATAAAAGAAAATAATAGTTTTAAATTTAGTAATATAATAGATAAATTTTTATTAAATAAATTTTTTTCTAAATTAATAGCCATTTTAATATTTATATTAATTTATTACTTGTTAAATATTGTTGGAAATTATTTTACCAGTAAAATAAGTAATTTAATGTTTCTTTTTAAAAATTTAATTTTTAATATATTAAATAAGCTAAATTTATCTATTATTTTAAAAGATCTTATTATCAATGGTATTTTTAGTGGTATTAATAACGTTGTTTTATTTTTTATTCAAATTATAATTTTAATCTTTATGTTTTCATTTTTAGAAGATAGTGGCTACATAACAAGACTTAGTATAATTTTTAATAATTTATTAAATAAAATAGGTTTATCAGGTAAAAGTTTTACATATTTCTTATTTGGTATTAGTTGTAGTGCTTCTTCAATCTTATCAACGAGAAGTTTAAAAGATGATTTAGAACGAAAAAAAGTGATATTTCTTCTTCCCTTTATTCCATGTAGTGCAAAAATATCTATTATATTATTTGTAACAACATATTATTTTCACAATTCTTTTTTCATTTTTCTTTCATTTTATTTGATTGCTATAATAATTATATATATATTAAGTTTTGTTTTTAAATCAAAAAAATTTGAATATATTATGGAAGTTCCACCATTAAAAGTTCCATCAATAAAAGTAGTTTTTAATAATACATTAATAAAGTTAAAAGATATTTTAATTAGAATATTTAGTATTATGTTATTTTTTTCAATAATAAATTGGTTTCTTTTATCTTTTGATGTTCATTTAAATTATAACGTTTCTTTTGAAAATAGTATTTTATATTTGATTGGTAATAAGTTATCATTTTTGACAAAACCATTAATAGGATATAATGATTCGAAAACTTTAGTATCTATTTTATCTGGCATAATAGCAAAAGAACAAGTAGTATCTACAATTGGCGTATTAAAGGTAAAATTTTTAAGTGTTATAAGTGCGTACAGTTTTTGCTTATTTAATCTTTTTTCAATTCCGTGTATTAATACATTAAGTGCTATTAAAAATGAATGTGGATTTAAAACAATGCTTATTTATGGTTTTATATATATGTTAATTTCATATATTATATCAATTATATTGTTTAGGAGTTTAATATGGATATTATAGTTTCATTTATAATTTTATGTTTAGTTGTTTGGATTATAAAAAATATAAGATTGAAAAAATGTAAAAATTGTAATAAATGTTTCATAAAAAAAAGCAAGTAGCCAATAATAAAAATGGTGATAATATGGCTAATTTGTTTATGAAAGAAAAAATAATTTTTTTTCTAGTTATTTTAATATTTACTTTTTTAATTTTTACTAAACAGGAAAATGAGAAAACCATTCCTGTTTTTAGTGAAGATAATTATAATACATATATTGTTGATTTTAAAGATGACTATATAACTAGTAAAGATTTAACAAATTTTCAAACAATAGATGCTATATATCCGTATGTTGATTCTAAGTATTCTTTTGATTCTCATTGGTATTATATAGATAAAACAATATCACTAGATCAAAATATAAAAATATTAATAGATAAATATAAAAAAATATATGATTATAATGCTTTTTATAATGAGAGTGTTAATATTGATATAAATGGTATCAGAATAAAAAAGATAAGAATAACAACGAATAATATAAATAAATATAATATGTATGATATCACTAAGTATAATTAAGTGTTGTATTATTAATAATTATTTGTTATAATTATTTTGACAAGAGGTGTTATAATGAAAAGTAATGAAGAGTTAGAATTAAGAATACAACAACTTGAAGAACAACAAAAACAATTAGAACAAAAATTAGATGATCAGCAAAAAAAAATAGATAGCCTAATTGAATCAAATAAGCAATTGACTGATAAAATATCAGAACTTCTAACATCAATGTTAAATCAAGGAATTAGTTTAAGTGCAAATAAAAAAGATGTAGAAAAGGAAGTTGAAGCTAAAGAGGAACAATTAAGTAAAGTTGAAGGCGATTTATCTAAAAGTTTAGATGATTATGAATATTCCAGTTTAGATAATAATAGTAATTATGAAGGTAAGTATTATGAAGATATATACTCTGATTCTCATCATAATAGTTCAGATACTGCAGTTGATTTAAATGTTGGTGTTGATAAAGATAATTTAGATGAGAAATCAGTTTCAAATGAAACAAAAGAACCAAAAGATCAAATAGATATTGATAAAATGCACAATGAATTTGGCTTTGTCTATAATATTCCAAAAGATGATACTACTAATAAGAAAGAATCAAAAAAACAAATAGATATTGATAAAAAGCTAAATGAATTTGGCTTTGTTTATAATATTCCAAAAGATGATACTACTAATAAGAAAGAACCAAAAGATCAAATAGATATTGATAAAATGCACAATGATTTTGGCTTTGTTTATAATATTCCAAAAGATGATACTACTAATGAAATAAAAGATTCTTTAAGTTCAAATAAGAAAGAACCATCAAAAAATAAAAAGAAAGAAATTATTATTGATGATATACCTCTAGAAAATGGTGCTGATTCTTTTGAAAAAGGTATTGTTCCAGTTGATAATAATATTGATTATAAAAGTACCAAAAAATCACATAAAATAAAAAATATCAGAAAAAGTTTTAACTTTTCTAGGATAAAGGAAAAATTAAAAAAGAATGTGAAGAAAATTATAGCTGGTGTTTTAGTTGGTACAGCTTTTATAACTGGTATTATGTCTTGTAATAAAAAAGTAGATAAAACATCTATTGAAAATGATAATTCTAATGGTATAGTTTCCGAGTATAATTCTACAATTCCTAGTGAAATAAAGGCTAATGAATTTGAAAATAAAAATCTTGAAGATAATTTTTCTAATGAAATAAAATCAGATGATATAGTTGATAATATAGAGAAAAGTGAACCAGAAAGCAAAAGTGAATCAGAAAGCAAAAGTGAATCAGAAAGCAAAAGTGATTATAAAAAGGCAGATTCTGATTATACAAAAGTTGCAGATGGAGACTTTAATTATAATGTAGGTGATACTGTAAAATTTAAGGGGGATTATATTTATAATACTAGTAAAGATGCAGCTTTGGAAAAAAATAAATTAAAACCAATTTATGGTTCAAATGATGAAAGACATATATCTTTAGTTAATATGGTAAGTAAAGATGGTCAACATATAACTATTTCTGCCAATGATAAGAATAAAAAAGATCTTTTAGAGAGTATGGGTTGGACTGTTGAATCTTATAATGTTACTAACGATACTAGAAATATAAAATATGAAGGTTGGATTAATAGTGATGATTTGGAGGAATACCATGCAAGAAATAAATAAAGGGTATATTATTAATGTAGATGATAATGATTATGTTGTAATTGATTTTATAATAAAGGATCAAAAAAAATATTTGTTTTTAAAGGGTGTAGATGATCAAGAAAATTTATTAGATGAGCAAATAATTGCTAGATTAGTAATTGATGATGATAATGAGTATGCCTTAGAAGATATAGATGATAATTTACTTATGGAAACATTACGAAATGATTTTGCTAATAGATTAAGAGAAGATTATATGTAATTGTATTCTTTTCTTTTTTTGTATAATTATTATAGGAGGAATTATGAATATATTAACAAATATAAGCAATGAGTTAAATATTACAAAACAACAAGTAGAGAGTGTTTTATTACTTTTAAAAGATGGAGCAACTATTCCATTTATTTCACGTTATAGGAAAGATAAAACTGGTGGTTTGGATGAAGATGTTATTAGAAAAATAGAAGAATATTATCATTATGAAATTAATTTACAAAAAAGAAAAGAAGATGTTATTAGAATTATTTCTTCTAAAGGACTTATGAATGATGAATTAGAATTACAAATAAAAAATTGTAATAGATTAATAGAGGTTGAAGATATATATAGACCATTTAAGGAGAAAAGAAAAACAAAAGCAACAGAGGCTATAAAAAACGGATTGGAACCTTTTGCTAAAGAATTAATATCTTTTCCTAAAGGAAATGTTGATGATTTTGTAGTTAAATATTTAAATGATAAAGTAAAAACTAAAGAAGAAGCTGTAATTGGTGCTAAATATATTATAGCGGAAATGATTTCTGATAATGCAGAATATAGAAAAGTAATCAGGGATAATACTTATAATAACGGTTTTATTAACTCAAAGTTAAAAAAGAATGCTAATGATAATAATAAAATATATGAAATGTATTATGATTATAAAGAAAGAGTAAAATATATTAAACCTCATCGAATTTTAGCTATTAATAGGGGTGAGAATGAAGATATACTAATGGTAAGTATTGTTTATGATTCTGATAAAGTAATAGAATATTTAGAAAGAAAAATAATAAAAGGTAAAGATTCTTTTGCGGTTGATATTGTTAAAGATGCTATAGTTGATTCATATAAGAGATTGATTAAAAATTCTATAGAAAGGGAAATACGAAATGATTTAACTACTATTGGACAAGATGCAGCTATTTTAAATTTTTCATCTAATTTACAGTCATTATTATTAACTCCACCAATAAAGGAAAAAATAGTCTTAGCTTTAGATCCTGGTTTTGTTAATGGTTGTAAATTAGCAGTAATTGATAAAACTGGAACATATTTGACATCAACTGTTATAAAACCATTTGTACAATCTTTAAATTTAAAAAATAAAGCAGAACTTATCTTAAAAGATTTGATTACTAAATATGATGTAGATTTAATAGCAATTGGAAATGGTACTGCTTCTCGTGAAAGTGAAGTTTTTGTTGCTGATGTAATAAAGAAATATAAATTATGTTGTAAATATGTTATTGTATCAGAAGCAGGAGCTTCTATTTATAGTGTTTCGAAAGAGGGAATTTTAGAGTTTCCTGATTTATCTCCAAACGAAAGAAGTGCTGTATCTATAGGAAGAAGATTACAAGACCCACTTTCTGAACTTGTTAAAATTCCACCATCTGGTATTGGTGTTGGATTATATCAACACGATGTTCCATTAAAAAAATTAAATGAAAATTTAGATTATACTGTTATGAAAGTTGTTAATAGTATTGGTGTTAATTTAAATACCGCTAGTGCATCTTTATTAAAATATGTATCAGGGTTAACAAGTAAAAATATTTTAAAAATTATGAATTACAAAAAAACTAATGGTAAATTTAAAAATAGAAATCAATTGAAGAAGTTACTAAGTACAAAAGCATATGAACAGGCAATTGGGTTTTTAAGAATTGATGGTGATTATATGTTAGATCTTACTTCTATACATCCAGAAAGCTATGAAAAAACAATTAAGTTATTAAATTATTTAAATTTTAATGTATCTGATATAGGAACAGAAAATTTAAAAAATAAACTAAAAAGTACTGATTTAGATAGTTTAAGTAAAATGCTTAATATAGAGCCATATACTTTATCATTGATTACTAATTGTTTAATAGATCCTCTAAGAGACCCTCGCGATGAAATGCCAATGCCTCTTTTAAAAAGTGATGTATTGTCAATAGATGATCTTACAATTGGTATGCATTTACAGGGAACGGTCAGAAATGTCGTAGATTTTGGAGCTTTTATAGATATAGGATTACATGAAGATGGACTTGTACATATATCAGAAATTACTGATAAATATATAAAACACCCTAGTGAAATATTATCAGTTGGTGATATAGTAGATTGTTATGTTATAGATATAAAAAAAGACAAAAATAAAGTATCTTTGTCTTTAAAAAAACAATAAATAAAAAAAGAAACTGCCCCCTGAGCAGTTCCTATAAAAGAATAAAAAGGGGTTGGCTAGTGTGATACTAGCACCAATTCGATTAATTCGAACTGGTGCTTTATATAATAGTCGAAAAGTTATGTTTTGTCAATACTTTTTTGCTAAAAAATATTATTTTATGTGAATAAAAATATATGATGTGCAATATTAAATAAAAAAGTATTTATATTAATTTAGTAATAATTAAAATTTCTGTTTTAATTATTACTAAATATATAGTATGTTAGTGTTTCAGTTTACTACATAAAGTATATAAAATATGTTATAAATGTTTGATAAAAAGATTTGTTGTATGTAAAAATAGAAAGTAATAGAAAATTGTTAATTAGATGCTATTTGCTAAGTTATTACCTTATAAAATAGTTGTCTAAAATTTATTTTTAATAATTGTTGATATTAAATAATTATAATGATATAATTTTAATGTAGGAAGGAGTTAAATTATGAAAAAGAGTTTGTTAGTAGTTTTATTAATTATGAGTTTTTGTGTTCTTACTGGTTGTAATAAAGAATCTAAGTTAGTTTGTACAAATAGCCAAACTCAAATGGGTATTAAAATGGATATAAAAGTTACTACTTATTTTGACAGCAAGGATATAGCAACAAAAGCTGATATGAATATGACAGTTGACGCAAAAACAGATGAAATGGCAAAAACACTTGCTAAACAAATGAAATCTAGTTATGATAATGTTAAACAAAATGGAAGTAAAGTAGTTTTAAATAAAACAGCAAAACCTGGTAAAAATGATAAGGATAAAAAGAAAGACGTTAAGAAATCATTTGAAAAGCAGGGTTATAAATGTAAATAAGCCTTATTGGCTTTTTTTAATTAAATATGATATTATGAGTATGTAAGGTAGGAAGATATATGAAAAATAAAAAAGCATTTACATTAATAGAATTAATAGCGGTATTAGTAATACTAGCTATATTAGCACTAATAGTAACCCCAATAGTATTAAATATCGTAAGACACGCTAAGGAATCAGCCAATAAAAGAAGTGTTGATGCATACGGAAAAAGTATAGAACTTGCCGTAGCTAATTACTTACTAGATAAAGGAGAATTTCCAACAAACATAAGTGATTTAGAAATTGAATACTCAGGTAAAGAAGTTATATGTAATATTTCTTTATTAAATGAAGATTCAAGTGTATACTTATCAGAATGCAAAGTAGGAAGTAGTGATGTTAAAGATAAAAATACTAGCGATGGATGGTATCACTATGGTAAGTTTCAAAAAAAAGCCTATAAAATAGGCGATGAAATCACATATAACGGTATTAATTTTTATGTTATAGAAAATAGTGATGAGAATAGTGATACGGTCACATTATTAAAAGCAGAACCATTAAAAAAGGGTGAAGTGGATTTATCATCAACAGAAATTGCTAACAAAGTATCTTATAACAGTAATAATTATTTAACAATGGCATATTATGCAAGAGATAATTGTGTATCAGCTGGTGATATATCTGGATGTACAACCGATTATAAATTATCAGATGTAAAACAAGTAGTAGATGTTTGGTCAAATAGTAAATTAAAAAGTAGTTATCTAAAAGAGGATAAAACAGGCTATAGTGCAAGATTAATAACGGTGGATGAATTGACAGATAACTTAGGATATGGTGACAATGGACAAGGTACAATAAAAATGTCACAAAATGGAGAAACCCCAAGTTGGGTATATAATAGTAACTATTTGTATTGGACTATGAGTCAATATGAAGATTCCACTTCTTACGTGTGGAGAGTGGATGGCGATGGCGACGTGTACTACAACGATGTGTATAGCAACATAGGTTTCGTGCGCCCTGTTATAACCCTCTTAAAATCTGCTATCTAAGAAGATTTAAAACTTTCAATGATTTATATGTTGTTGAAAGTTTTATTTATATTCTAACAAATTCTAAAAATTTTTCTTTTTTAGCACTCAAGTGTTGACAATGCTAAAAAAGTGTGCTAGAATGTTTTTAGCAGTTAGGAAAAGGCACTGCTAAAAATTAGTTATAAAATTACTAATATAGTTATATACTAGAATGTAGGTGGTTGAATGCTCACTAAGAGGCAGGATGATGTTTTAAAAATAATTGTAGAGGATTATATTAAAACAGCACAGCCTATATCATCAAAATCGATATGTGATATTTTATCATGTTCATCAGCAACTATAAGATCAGAAATGAGTATTTTAGAAGATTATGGTCTTCTTTTAAAAACTCATATTTCATCAGGACGTATTCCTAGTGAAAAAGGCTATAGATATTATGTTGATAATATTATGGTTCCAAGAAAACTTACAAAAAAAGAGGTGCTTACGCTTCAAAATATTGTAAATAATAAGTCAATGGCTGTTAATGACATAATATTAAAAAGTATGGAGATAGTTTCAGAATTGACAAGTTATGCAGCGGTAGTTTTAGGTAGTCACTCTAAGGATAATTTAATAAGTAAAGTGGAAGTAGTTCCAATTGATGAAAATAATTTAGTTGCCATTGTTGTTACTGATAAGGGAAATGTAGAACATAAAAATATATATATTGATACTGTTGTTGATTTAAAAGATATTAAGCAAACTGTAGAATTGATTAATAAATTAATTATTGGCACATCATTAGATGAGGCCGGTAAAGTTTTAGAATTTGAAGTTAAACCTATAATTGGAAAATATGTTAAACAACACGAAATTTTATATAATGCTTTTTATCATGCGTTTAGTGATTTTGCTAGTGAAAATATAAAAACTAGTGGTACTAAAAATATGCTTATGCAGCCTGAATTTAATAATGTTGATAAGATCCGTGAAATTGTTAATAAATTTGATGATAAGCAAATGGTAGAAAGTATTAAGGAAGAGGATAATGGTATTAATATATATATAGGTAGTGAGAACCATTTTGATGATGATGTAACTGTTATAAAAACGAAATATCAAGTAAATGGAGAAGAGGGAACTATAGCTTTAATTGGTCCTAAAAGAATGGAATATGATAGAGTAATTACCCTTCTTAATTATATAATTGATAATATAGAAAAATAGGAGGTATTATGGAAAAAGAAAAGTGTAATTGTGAATCAAATGAAAAGACATCTTGCAATAACGAAAAATGTGATTGCAATAATACTTGTGAAAAGCCAAATGATGAGGTTGTTTGCAAGGATGGTGTTTGTGAAGTAAAGAAAAAAGAAAAGAAAAAAATGTTTAAAAAGAATGATGAAAAATTAAAAGAATATGAGGCAAAAATTCAGGATTTAGAAAACAAATTATTGATGCAAAGTGCTGATTCTATAAATTATCGTAAACGTAAAGATGAAGAAGTTGCACGTATGTTAAAATTTTGTAATGAAGATTTGATAAAGCAAATGCTTCCTATACTTGATAATTTTGAAAGGGCTATCAAATTGGATGATGATAATCTTGATGATGAGGTATCTAAATTCTTAGAAGGGTTTAAGATGATATATTGTAATATGCAAAGTATTATGGAAAAATTTGATGTTAAACCAATAGATGGTGCAAATAAGCCATTTGATCCAATTTATCATAATGCAATTATGGTAGAGAAAAAAGATGATGTTGAACCTGGTATGGTACTTGAAGTATTACAAAAGGGTTATATTTATAAAGAAAAGGTTATAAGACCAGCAATGGTTAAAGTTAGTGAATAGGAAAGGTGATAATTATGAGTAAAACAATAGGTATAGATTTGGGTACAACTAATAGTTGTGTTTGTGTTTATGAAGGTGGAGAACCTAAGGTAATAGTAAATGCCGATGGTGATCGTACAACTCCATCAGTAGTAGCTTTTAAAAAAGGAAATATTATAGTTGGTAAAACTGCTAAACATCAGGCAGTTACTAATCCAGAAACAATTGTTTCTATTAAAAGGAAAATGGGAACTAGTGAAAAAGTAAAGGCGAATGGAAAAGAATATTCTCCAGAAGAAATTAGTGCTATGATACTAGGTGATTTGAAAAAAACAGCTGAGGCTTATTTAGGGGAAAGTGTTACAAATGCTGTTATAACAGTTCCTGCATATTTTAATGATGCACAAAGACAAGCAACTAAAAATGCTGGTAAGATAGCAGGTCTTAATGTTGAGAGAATTATAAATGAGCCAACAGCAGCAGCTTTAGCTTATGGACTTGATAAACAAGATGATATGCAAACAATTTTAGTTTATGATCTTGGTGGTGGTACATTCGATGTATCTATTCTAGAACTTGGTGATGGTGTATTTGAAGTTAAGTCAACAAGTGGTAATAATAAACTTGGTGGTGATGACTTTGACCAAAGAATTATAGATTATATTATAGATGATATTAAAAAACAATATGATGTTGATTTAAGTGATAATAAGATGGCTTTACAACGTATTAAAGAAGAAGCTGAAAAAGCTAAAAAGACTTTGTCTAATACAACTTCAACAGAAATAAGTTTACCATTTATTACGGCTGAAATTAACTATGAAACAACATTAACTCGTGCTAAGTTTGAAGAATTAATAGATGATTTAGTTCAATCAACATTAACACCAGTTAAAAAGGCTTTAAAAGATGCTGGATTAAAAGCTAGTGATATTAATAAGGTAATTCTTGTTGGTGGTTCTACTCGTATTCCAAAAGTACAAGAATTGGTAAAAAAGGAATTAGGCAAAGAGCCTTCTAAAGAAGTAAATCCAGACGAAGTAGTTGCAATGGGTGCAGCTATACAAGGTGGTGTATTAACAGGAGAGGTTAATGACATAGTATTGCTTGATGTTACTCCTCTTTCACTTGGTATTGAAACATTAGGTGGTGTATGCACTGTATTGATTCCAAGAAATACTACTATTCCAACAAGTAAAAGTCAAGTATTTTCAACTGCTGCAGATAATCAACCAGCTGTAGATATTCACATTTTACAAGGTGAAAGACCAATGGCGGCTGATAATAAAACAATGGGAAGATTTCAACTTACAAATATTCCACCAGCACCTCGTGGTGTACCTCAAATTGAAGTTACATTTGATATAGATGCTAATGGTATTGTTAATGTAAAAGCTAAAGATCTTGGAACTAATAAAGAACAATCAATTACTATCACATCATCAACTAATTTAACTGATGAAGAGATAGATAAAATGGTAAAAGAAGCTGAGATTAATAGAGAAAAGGATGAATTACGTAAAGAAGAGGCTGATACTAAGAATGAAGCTGAACAGGTAATTTTTGCAACAGAAAAAGCTTTAAAGGATCTTGGTGATAAAGTTGATAAAAAAGATAAAGAGAAAGCAGAAAAAGAGTTGAAAGAATTAAAAGATGCACTTTCTAAAGATGATGTAGAAGATATTAAGAAGAAGAAAGATGCTTTAAATGAAACAGCAATGGCTCTTGCTACTAAAGTGTATGAACAAGCTGCTAAAGAAAATCAAAAAGAAGAAAGTACTAATACAAAAGAAGATAAAAAAGAGAAAAATAATAAAAAAGATGATGATGCAATTGATGCAGAGTATGAAGAAGATTAATGAAGTTCTAGGTAACTAGAACTTTCTTTAAGATAAGGAGAAAATAATGGAAAAACAAAAAAAAAGAGAAGAAGTAGATAGTAAATATAAGTGGGATTTAGAAAGTATATTTAAAGATAATGAAGATTTTGTAATGTCTTTTTCCTTGGTTTCTTCTTTATGTGATGAGGTTTTATCATATAAAGGAAAGATTATGGAAAGTAGTGATAATTTATATAATTTTTATAGTTCATATGAAAAATTAGATCGATTATTATCTAAGATATATGTTTATGCTTCTTTAATTTGTGATGGTGATACAACTAACTCTTATAATCAAGCACAGAAAATGAGGGTAGAAAAATTAAACGAAGAAATATCATCAAAATTATCTTTTATTTCTTCAGAAATGCTTAGGGAAGATTATGATAAGGTTCTTGATTTTATAAATAATGATTCTAGATTACTTCCTTATAAATTTGATTTGGAGAAGATGTTTAGATATAAAGAACACACATTAAGTGAAAAAGAAGAAAAAATAATATCTTTAGCTACCAGTGCAATGGGTACTGGTGCAGATGCTTTTTATAATATTGATAATGCAGATATTAATTTAGGCTATATTTCCGTTTCAAATGAAAAAGTTGAACTTACTAATAGTAATTATATCAAATATATTAGTTATAAAGATAGAAATGTTAGAATTGATGCTTTTAATCATATGTTTAATTATTTTAAGAGTATAAAAAATACAGTAGCATCTTGTTTGAAGGGAAATATTAAAGAAAACTTTTTTCTTAGTAAGGTAAAAAAATATAACTCTCCACTTAGTATGAGTATGTATGTTGATAATATTGATGTAAGTGTTTATAAAATGTTGATAGATACTATACATGATAATTTAGATATATTGCATGATTATATGCTTTTGAAAAAGAATTGTCTTAAATTAGATGAAATGCATATGTATGATATATATACTCCTTTAGTTGATATCGATATATCTATTCCTTATTTAGAAGGTAAAAAAATAGTTTTCGAGGCATTGAAACCATTGGGGGATAAATATTTAAGTGATTTAAAGAAGGCATTTAGTGAAAAATGGATTGATATTTATCCTAATAAGGGTAAAAAATCTGGTGCTTATAGTTGGGGAAGTTATGATACAAAACCATATGTACTTTTAAATTATAATGATACTATAGATTCTGTAAGTACAATGGCACACGAACTTGGTCATTCGATGCATACTTATTATTCAAAAGAGCAAAATTATTTTAATAGTCAATATTCAATTTTTTTAGCCGAAATTGCATCTACTGTAAATGAAACATTATTAAATGATTATTTATATAAAAATGCAAAAACAAAAGAAGAAAAAATTTATTATTTGACCAATTTTCTAGATGGTGTAAGGGCGACTATATATCGTCAAACAATGTTTGCAGAATTTGAAATGATTATGCATGATAAAGAGGAAAATAATATAGCTTTAACAGAGGAAGAATTTTCTAAAACTTATTATGAACTTAATAAATTATATTATGGAAGTGAAGTTGTGAGTGATGATTTAATTCGTTATGAATGGGCTAGAATTCCACATTTTTATACATCGTTTTATGTATATAAATATGCAACAGGATTATCAGCAGCTTTGGCTATCGCAAGTGACATTTTGGCTGGAAATGAAAATACAAAGAAGAATTATTTAAAATTTTTGTCTAGTGGTTGCTGTGATTATCCTTTAAATATTTTAAAGAATGTTGGTGTCGATATGACAACTAAAGAACCAATTTTATCTGCTTTAAAAATGTTTAAGGAAAAACTAGAAGAGTTAAAAGAATTAATATAAAGGTAGGTGTAGTATGAATAAAAGAGATTATTATGAAGTATTAGGTGTATCTAAAAGTGCTACTAAAGATGAAATTAAGCGTGCTTTTAGAAAGTTAGCTAAAAAATATCATCCAGATGTTTCAAAAGAACCAGATGCGGCAGAAAAATTTAAAGAGGCACAAGAGGCTTATGCTGTTTTGTCCGATGAATCAAAAAGAAGTCAATATGATAAGTATGGTCATGCTGCTTTTGATTCAATGAATGGTGGAGCAGGTTTTGATTTTTCTGATTTTGATTTTAGTGACATTTTCGATGGATTATTTGGTTCGAGTTTTTCTGGATTTGGAGGTTTTAGAAAAACCTCTAATATGGCTCGTGATGGTGCAGATAAACTAATGCGTATCAATTTATCATTTGAAGAAGCAGTTTTTGGAACTAAGAAAAAAATAAACTTAGATGTTAATTGTGAATGTGAAAGTTGTAATGGGCATGGTGGACATGGGAAAAGCACATGTAAAACCTGTCATGGAAAAGGTATGGTTATGAGTCAACAAAGAACTATTTTGGGGGCATTTATGACACAAACTACTTGTCCAGATTGTCATGGTGTTGGAACAACTTTTGATAAAGTATGTTCAGATTGTCATGGAAAAGGAACCATTAGAAAAAATAAAGATATAGAAGTTAAAATACCTGCTGGAGTAGATAATGGCAGTCGCCTTCGTCTTTCTGGCAAAGGAGATGCTGGTGTTAATGGTGGAGATAATGGGGATTTATATTTAGAATTTGTAGTTAAGGATCATCCATTATTTATAAGAGATGATTATGATATATATCTTGAACTTCCTATTACTATAACAGATGCTGTATTAGGATGTAAAAAAGAGGTACCAACACTTTATGGTAGCGTTAAATTAAACATTGTATCTGGTAGTCAAAATGGTGATAAGCTTCGTATTAGGGATAAAGGTGTATCACATATAAATAGTGCTTCTAAAGGTGATATGTATATTATATTAAAGGTAGTTATTCCAAATAAATTAGACAAAAATCAGAAAAAACTATTTGAAGAGTTATCAAAAACTAATTTAAAAAACAATGATTTTAAAAAAATAGAACAGTATTTGTAAAGTTATAATATATGCAAGTTTTTTCATAAAAAACTTGCATTTTTTGGTAGAAGAAAAATGCAAGTTAAATATAAAATGTAATAAATTCAATGTATATAAATTATAAATTAATTAAATATCGATTATAATGTGGAAAGTTTATTTTATTATATCTGGATAAATACTAATTATAAAAATTATTGTGGCATATAAATTTACTTGTAATAGTTTTTAATATGTATTATAATATTATCATTGGAGGATTTATGAAAATTAGAATTATTAGTGCCTTTGTTGCTTTTTTGATATTTATTCCTATATTTATAATAGGTGGAGATGTTTTTAAAATAGCTTTTTACTTGCTTTCATTACAAGGATTAAGAGAATTAATTTTAGTTAGAGAGAAGAAAAAAGAGTTTCCTAATATTATCAAGTTAATTGCTTATATATGTTTAACTTTATTTTATTTTTGCACAGATATTAATAAAAATTTAGTTATAAATTTTGACTTTAGGATAATTACAGGATTACTATTGGTTTTATTTTTACCAATAATTTTATATAATGATAAAAATAAATATAATATTAATGATGCTTCTTATATGCTTGGTGGGGTATTACTTATTTCAAGCTCTATGGTTCTTGCCAATTTATATCGTAACATGGGTCTTAGGATAATTGTTTATTTATTTATGATAACAATACTTACTGATACTTTTGCTCTTTTTACTGGTAGGTTAATAGGTAAGCATAAACTACTTGAAAGTGTTTCACCTAAAAAAACTATTGAAGGCTTTATTGGGGGTGTTTTAGTTGCAACTTTTACATCGACAGTGTTTTATTTAACTGTTATAAATTCTTCTTCTTCTGTTTTCGTAGTTATTTTATTTAGTTTGTTATTATCTATAATAGGCCAATTTGGTGATTTGTTTTTTTCAGCTATCAAAAGATATTACAAGGTTAAAGATTTTTCTAATATAATGCCAGGTCATGGTGGAGTTTTAGATAGACTCGATAGTATTATATTTGTAATCATTGCATTTAGTTTGTTTATTAGTTTAATATAAGGAGGTATTATGTCAATTATAATTACAATAATAGCATTTATATTTATTTTAGGGGTGACTGTAACAATTCATGAATTTGGCCATTTTATATTTGCTAAAAAAGCAGGTATTTATGTTTATGAATTTTCTATTGGTATGGGGCCAAGATTATTTAAATTTAATCGAAAAAATGACGAAACAGAATATTCTATACGTTTATTTCCTATTGGTGGATATGTTCAAATGGCTGGAGAGGAAATTGAGGTAGATAATAAAATTCCAAAGGATAGATTGTTACAATCAAAGTCATGGAAAGATCGTTTTTTTACCATGATTGCTGGAGTTATGTTTAATTTTCTTCTAGCTATTTTAATATTGTTTATAATAGCTATTATAAACGGTGTTACAATGGATGCTACTAAAGTGGCAACCTCGAATGTTAGTGGTTTAAAAAATGGAGATGAAATAGTTAGTATCGATGGAAAATTTGTTAATAACTATGATAAATTGGCATTGGAATTATCAGTAGCTGGTAGTAAAAATTTTGATATGAAGGTTAAACATAAAAATGATAAATATGATATAGTAAAAATAAAACCTAAAGCTATTTATGATAAAAAAAATAATTTAAAGGGATATTCTTATGGCTTTACCATAACAGGAAACAGAGAACACGGTATATTGGTTTCATTAAAATACGCCTTTTATAAATTTTTCAGTACAGTTGAACAAATGTTTTTTACAGTTTGGTATTTAATTACAGGTGTTCTTAGTTTAAAATTATTATCAGGACCAGTAGGAATTTTTTCTATAGTAGGTGAGGCTACTCAAACTGGTTTTATATCAGTATTATCGTTGCTTGCATTAATTAGTGTTAATGTAGGATTTATTAATCTTTTACCAATTCCAGCATTTGATGGTGGACATATATTATTTTTAATAATAGAAAAAATTAAAGGTAGTAAAGTAAATCCTAAGGTTGAAAATACTATACATTCTGTTTTCTTTATTTTATTAATGGGGCTTATGCTTTATATTACTTTTAATGATATAGTAAGAATATTTTAGAGTAAATATAATGACTTTTTCTAAGAGTATTGATATTCAATACTCTTTTCTTTTTTTATAAATTGTGCTATTATGAATATGAAAGGTAGGATATATGAAAAGAAAAAAAGCGTTTACATTAATAGAATTAATAGCCGTATTAGTAATACTAGCTATATTAGCACTAATAGTAACCCCAATAGTATTAAATATCGTAAAACGTTCTAAGGAATCAGCCAATAAAAGAAGTGTTGATGCATACGGAAAAAGTATAGAACTTGCCGTAGCTAATTACTTACTAGATAAAGGAGAATTTCCAACAAACATAAGTGATTTAGAAATTGAATACTCAGGGAAAGAGGTTATATGTAATATTTCTTTATTAAATGAAGATTCAAGTGTATACTTATCAGAATGCAAAGTAGGAAGTAGTGATGTTAAAGATAAAAATACTAGCGATGGATGGTATCACTATGGTAAAAAAACAACTTATAAAGCCTATAAAATAGGCGATGAAGTAACATACAATGGTATTAATTTTTATGTTATAGAAAATAGTGATGAGAATAGTGATTCTGTAACACTACTAAAGGAAGAACCATTAACAGTGGCTGAAGTAAATAAATATGGCGGAGTAGGAACAGAAAATAACCATGTGAATATGTATGTAACAAGTGATACAAGTGCCTCATATTATCAAAAAGCCTATGAATATCGTAATAATGGATACGGAGGAATGGCATACTATTCAAGTTCAACATGTGGAGAAAATGATTCTGCAGGATGTACGACAGATTATGCAAAAAGTGAAGTAAAATATGTAGTAGATGCCTGGGCTTTAGATAAACTAAAGATAAGTGACTTAAAAGAAGATAAAACCGGCTATAGTGCAAGATTAATAACGTATGATGAATTGACAGATAACTTAGGATATGAAAAGAATGATTCATCGGCTTCACCATCAAGCAATGGAGAAACACCAAGTTGGGTATATAATCGTGAATATTGGTATAGTTATTGGACCATGAGCCAATATGGAGATTCCCCTTCTTTAATGTGGAGTGTGTACGGCAATGGCCTTGTGGGCAGATTAAATGCGTATTACAACGAAGGTACCGTGCGCCCTGTTATAACCATAAAAAAATCTGCTATCTAAAAAGAGAAATAACAAAAACTAAATAAGTAGAAAAGCTAAAAATATACTGTAAATGATACTTAATAATTTATAATAATTTGTTAGTAAATTATTATGATAGTTATAAACATTAAAAAAAATCTAAAAAAAATGTTCAATGTTGTTTATATCTTGAGAACAAATATCATAAATTTGTTCTTTTTTCTTGATTTATATCTTTAAAATATTATATAATTAGACTAGATATAGGAGGGTTTAGTGAGAGATTTAAGAATAATTGTTCCAGATAATTTTATAAATTTTGGGAGTAAAGTAAATGATAATATAAATAAAATTAAAAATAGTAGTGAAAACTATATAATAAGACCTAATTTAATTAGATTTAATAATGGTGAGGGTAAAAGTATTATTGAAAGTTCAATAAGGGGGAAAGATACTTATATTATAAGTGATGTTACTAATTACTCAATTACTTATAAATGTCAGGTTGGAAAGCATCATATGATGCCAGATGAACATTTTCAAGATTTAAAAAGAATAATAAATGCTACCTGTGGTCATGCATATAAAATTACAGTTGTAATGCCGTATTTATATCAATCACGTCAAGATAAAAGAAATGGTAGGGAATCTTTGGATTTAGCAATGGCTCTTGGAGAACTTGCTCATTATGGTGTAAAGGAATTAATTACAGCTGATGTTCATAATAAGGCGGCTTGTGATAATGCTTCATTAAAAATGCCAATTAATAATTTTTATTGTAGTGATGATATTATATTAGGTATTTTAAAAAATGAAAATATAAATTTTTCTAATGTAATGGTTGTAAGTCCTGATTTTGGTGCAATGCAAAGAGCTAATTTTTATGCATCTATGTTGGGCGGAGTACCATTAGGTATATTTTATAAACAAAGAGATTATTCCAAGGTATCGGATGGTAAAAATCCAATTATGAATCATAAATTTTTATATGAGGGAGATATCACTTTTAAAGATGTTATTGTAGTCGATGATATGATTGCATCGGGTGGTTCAATTTTAGATTCGGCAAGACAATTAAAAAAACGTCATGCTGGCAAAGTTATTTTAGCAGCAACTTTTGGTTTATTTACAAAAGGTTACGAAGATTTTGATAAAGCATATAAAGAAAAAATTTTTGATAGGGTATATGTTACAAATTTAAATTATATTCCTGAAGAAATTAAAAATAAAGAATGGATAAGAATTGTTGATTGTTCTATGAAGGTGGCATCAATTATATGTAACATAAATGAAAATAAATCTATTGGCAATTTATTAAATGCTAAGGAAGAAACAAAAGAAAAAATAAAAAAATTAAATAAATAGTATTAGCAATTAATACTATTTTTTGATATACTTAATTTGGGTGACGTTATGGATTTTATTAAAGGAAATTATAGAAGTAGTATTTATGAAAATGATACATTTGTTATTGGAATATTTAGAGTTCTTGATACTAATATAGATCAAATGAAGGATTTCATATCTAAGACAATAACATTTAAAGGAAATTTTGAATCGTTAAACAGGAATGATCTTTATTATTTTTATGGAAATTGTGTAGTTCATCCTAAGTATGGTTTCCAGTTTGATGTATCGAGCTATGAAAGAATAAAACCAGAAGATAAAGATGGTGTAATTGCTTATCTTTCCAGTGATATGTTTAAAGGAATTGGTAAATCACTAGCTAAAAAGATTGTAGATACTTTAGGTGAGGATGCATTAGATAAAATTGTTAATGACAAAAGTGTCTTAAATAATGTTCCTAAATTAAGTTCTAAAAAGGCATTTATGATTTATGATACTTTAATTAAATATGAAGAAAGTCAGAAAATTATTATTAAACTAAATAAACTTGGTTTTAATATGGATGATTCACTTGCTATATATAATTTTTATAAGAATAATACTTTGAAAATTTTAAATCATAATCCATATCAAATAATAGATGATATAGAAGATATTAATTTTGTTAAATTAGATGAAATTAGTATGAATTTAAATATTGATTTTCTTGATAATAGAAGAATTGAAGCTTGTATTGTTTATATAATGAAACAATTAAGTATAAAAACAGGTGATACTTATTCTAATTATGAAGAAATTGTTAATAATTTAAATAAATATAATCATACTAATATTGATCATTCTTTAATAGATGAGTGTCTTAATAATTTAGCTAGTGATTTAAAAATAATTATAGATGATAGTAAGTTTTTTTTAATAGATATTTATGATGCAGAGGTTATGATTGCAAATAAAATTAAATATTTAGCTACTAAAGAGGGTAATCATTATAAAAATATTGATAAATATATTAAAGATTTAGAAAATAATAGTAATATTAATTATAATGATTTGCAAAAAGAAGCAATCAAAAAAGCTATTAATAATAATATTACTATTATTACAGGTGGACCAGGTGTTGGTAAAACTACTATTATAAAAGCAATTATAAATATATATGTAAAAATTAATAAGCTTAGCCTTAAGGAAAGTGAAGATGATATTCTTCTTTTGGCACCTACTGGAAGAGCAAGTAAAAGAATGATGGAATCTACTTCTTTTAAAGCTCAAACAATTCATAGATTTTTAAAATGGAATAGGGAAACTTCTACTTTTGGTGTTAATGAATATAATAAAGATTATCATAAATTAATTATTATAGATGAAGTTAGTATGATAGATAATTTTTTATTAGATAGTTTATTAAAAGGGCTTACTAGTAATATTAAACTTGTGTTGGTTGGAGATTATAATCAATTACCAAGTGTAGGTGCAGGAAATGTTTTACAAGATTTAATTAATAGCAAAATAGTAGATACGGTATATTTAAATTGTTTATATAGACAAAAAAGTGATAGTTATATACCTGTTCTTGCTAAAGAGATTAGAAATAATTCGCTTAGCGATTATTTGACAGATAAAGATGATTATCGTTTTATAAAATGTGATGGTAGTGATATTATTAGATCTCTTATTAAGGTTTGCAAATTAGCAATAGTAAAGGGTTATGATTATAAAAAAATTCAAGTAATGGCTCCTATGTATAAAGGTGTTAATGGTATAGATAATTTAAATAAAGAGTTACAAAATATTTTTAATCCTAAAAATAGTACTAAAAAAGAATTAAAATATGGAGATACAATATTTCGTGAAGGAGATAAGGTATTACAACTTGTAAACATTCCAGATAATAATATATATAATGGTGATATAGGTGTTATTCAAAAAATATTAGAGCCATATAATAGTAGTAGTGGGAAAAAGGAAGTGTTAATAGATTTTGATGGTAATTTAGTAAATTATGAACATAAAGATTTAATAAATATTAAACATGGATTTATTATGAGTATCCACAAAAGTCAAGGTAGTGAATTTGAATTAGTTATTATGCCAATATGTGAGAGCTATCATAGAATGTTATATCGTAAATTAATATATACGGGAGTTACTCGAGCTAAGAAAAAATTAATATTAATAGGAAGTAGTGAAGCTTTTTTATATAGTGTAGAAAATATTAACGAAAAGCAAAGAAAAACAGATTTGTTAAATAAATTGAATAAATAATTTTATATTACTCATAATAGTATTGTATATAGATAATATATACTATATTCTAGTGAGGTGATAAAATGAAAATGGCAAAAGATGTTATGCTTGTTGCTGCAGGTGGTGCAATGGTTTTAGCTTATCAAAAATATGGTAGCAAGGTAAAAAAAGAGGCCACTAAAGTAGTAGATAATACTATGGATAAAATAAATAAAAAACTAGAATGTAAAGGATAAAATAAAATTTATCTATATGCCAACTATTGTTGGCATTTTATGTATATTTCTTTCTTTTTCTTGATATTTATATATTTTTATAGTAAAATACTAAAGAAAGGAATGATTGAATGTTAATAGATATATTACAAATATTAGGTGGTTTAGTAGTAGGTGTTATAATTGGATTTTTAATAGCTCGTACATATACTAAAAAATATATGAAAAAAAATCCTCCAATAAATGAACAAATGATTAGAGCGATGATGATGCAAATGGGCCGTACTCCATCACAAAAGCAAGTAAATCAAATGATGAAATCAATGAATAAATATATGTAAAAAGCTTTATTAGCTTTTTTTTACTATAGCTTTATTATTTTAAATATGATATTATGAATACATAAGGTAGGAAGATATATGAAAAATAAAAAAGCATTTACATTAATAGAATTAATAGCCGTATTAGTAATACTAGCTATATTAGCACTAATAGTAACCCCAATAGTATTAAATATCGTAAAACGCTCTATGGAATCAGCTAATAAAAGAAGTGTTGATGCATACGGAAAAAGTATAGAACTTGCCGTAGCTAATTATTTACTAGATAAAGGAGAATTTCCAACAAACATAAGTGATTTAGAAATTGAATACTCAGGTAAAGAGGTTATATGTAATATTTCTTTATTAAATGAAGATTCAAGTGTATATTTATCAGAATGCAAAGTAGGAAGTAGTGATGTTAAAGATAAAAACACTAGCGATGGATGGTATCACTATGGTAAAAAAGGTTTAACTAATGAAGAATATGTTGATATGTATGGAAAATCATTAGAAAAAGCTATCAGTGAATATAAAGCAAGTAATAATAAATTACCAGAAGATTATCAAACTTTAAAGTTAGATTATAATTTAAAAAGTATCAAATGTAATGTTACCATTAATTATGATGGTACGGTATATTTAACAGAATGTATTCTTGATAAAAAAGAAGTAAAAGATTCAAATAATGAAGATGGATATTATCACTATGGAAAAATAAAGTATAAAACCTATAAAATAGGTGATGAAATCACATATAATGGTATTAATTTTTATGTTATAGAAAATAGTGATGAGAATAGTGATTCTGTAACACTACTAAAAAGAGAACCAATAACAGTAGCTGAAGTAAATAAATATGGTGGAGTAGGAACAGAAAATAATCATGTTAATATGTATGTAACAAGTTATACAAGTGACTCAAATTATCAAAAAGCCTATGATAGAAATGGATACGGAGGAATGGCATACTATTCAAGTTCAACGTGTGGACGTAATGGTTATAAATGGATAAAAGATGGATGTACGACAGATTATGCCAAAAGCGAAGTAAAATATGTAGTAGATGCCTGGGCATTAGATAAACTAAAGGCAAGTGACCTAAAAGAAGATAAAACAGGCTATAGGGTAAGATTAATAACATATGATGAATTAATAAATAATTTAGGATGTTCTAGTAGTTCTTGTGCCTCATCACCATATAAAATATTTCTATTTAACACTAACTATTGGTATTGGACGATGAGTCAATATGGAGATAACTCTCATTACGTGTGGGGTGTGAACTACCACGATGCGTATAACAAATACGGTTCCGTGCGCGACATCTATGTGCTTGGCAACAACGGTTCCGTGCGCCCTGTTATAACCCTTTTAAAATCTGCTATCTAAGAGGAAGGATAACAGAAATTAAAAAAGTAGAAAAGCTAAAAATATATTGTAAATGATACTTAATAATTTATAATAATTTGTTCACAAATTATTGTGATAGATAGCTTTGCTGTGATGAGCGATTTGCTATTTATAATATAGGGAGTAGTCTTACTAATATTTAAAAGAACTTTCAATAATTTATAAGTTATTGAAAGTTTTATTTATACAAAGGTAGTAATTATTACTGCTATTTTTTATTTTGAAGTGGTAGCTTTTTTTAATTAATTATGCTATTATGAATACGTAAGGTAGGAGGATATATGAAAAATAAAAAAGCATTTACATTAATAGAATTAATAGCCGTATTAGTAATACTAGCTATATTAGCACTAATAGTAACCCCAATAGTATTAAATATTGTAAAACACTCTAAGGAATCAGCTAATAAAAGAAGTGTTGATGCATACGGAAAAAGTATAGAACTTGCCGTAGCTAATTATTTACTAGATAAAGGAGAATTTCCAACAAACATAAGTGATTTAGAAATTGAATACTCAGGTAAAGAAGTTATATGTAA
>CAKPFG010000011.1 GCA_934153675.1 uncultured Bacilli bacterium | reverse complement strand
AATATAGTTTTTATTTGTCCTAATTTAACCTTGTATTTAAAGTCTTTTAAGATGTCGGTTAAATCTTTATTAGTTTTCAGTTTTTCAATTACTTTAAATTCAAGCATGAAAAAAGCCTCCTTTCTAGAAAGAGAACTTTTTAAGTTTTATATAAAATAAAAACTTACGAACAATTAAGTCCGTAAGTTGATTTCAAATGGAGCGGGTGATGGGAATCGGACCCACGTTATCAGCTTGGAAGGCTGGAGTTCTACCATTGAACTACACCCGCATTTCAACTTGACAAGTAAAATTATAGCGCATTTTTGATTATGCGTCAAGTCTTTTTTAGTAAAATAATAAAAAAATATGATTAATTTGTGATAATGTCTTAAGTGTTAACTTAAAAAAATGGCTCACGTTTATATAATAGTCACTGAGGTGACAAAATGAGAAAGGTTAATTAAGAATGAATGAAAAAAAATATGAAGTTATCAAGGAACTAATTGATCACAATGGTAATAAAAATAGAGTTAGTAAAAAGCTCGGTATATCTAGAAGACAAATTGATCTTCTTATTATTAAATATAAGGAGAATGGTAAAGCAAGTTTTGTTCACGGCAATAGAACATGAAAACCAATAAATGCTTTTGATAACTCAATATCCGAAAATATTATACTACTTTATAAGAGTAAATACTATGATTTTAATTTTAATCACTTCAAAAAGTTTTTAGATAAAAAAACATTAAAGTTTCTTACGATTTTATTTATAAAACTTTAACTAAAGAAGGTATCCTATCTCCAAAAGCTAGAAAGAAAACGAAAAGAAATTTTGCCAAACAAAAACTACTTAAGAAAAATAAAAAAATTTTATAAAAAAACAAAAAAACTAGTATTTCTTCTTTTTATTTAGTATAATTTAATTGGAGATGATTGTATGGTTTGGTTATGGTTAGGAGTTATTTTATTTTTGGTTATTGTGGAAATTAGTACTGTTCAATTAACATCTGTGTGGTTTGTAGTTTCTGGTATAGTAGCTATGATATTATCTATATTTTTAGATAGTGTTTTTGTTCAGTTTGCTGTTTTTGTAATAGGCGGTGTTGTTTTACTTTTTACAACTAGACCTTATTTAATGAAAAAATTAAATGTTAGTGAATCTAAAACAAATCTGGATAGGGTTATTGGAATGCAAGGTATTGTAACTGAAAATATCACTTTTCTAAATCCTGGTGAAGTTAAGGTTGATGGTAAACGTTGGACAGCTGTAGCAGATAAGAATATAAAAAAAGATAAAATAGTAGAAGTATTAAAAATAGATGGAGTAAAATTAAAAGTAAAGGAGATTGATTAATATGGTATTATTGATAATTATTTTAGTTATAGTGGCGATTATTATAATCCCTAATATAAGGGTAGTGCCACAGGCAAAAGCATATGTTATAGAAAGATTAGGTTCTTATTATACGACTTGGCAAAATGGTTTACATGTAAAAATTCCTTTTATTGATAGAGTTGCAAAGCAGGTGTCATTAAAGGAAATAGTAAAAGATTTTGATCCCCAACCTGTAATTACTAAAGATAATGTAACTATGCAAATAGATACGGTTGTTTATTTTCAAATAACAGATCCAAAGTTATATGCATATGGCGTTGATCAACCAATTTCTGCAATAGAAAATTTAACTGCTACAACACTTCGTAACATAATAGGAGAGTTGGAACTTGATCAAACATTGACATCTCGAGATATAATTAATTCAAAAATGCGTTCAATATTAGATGAAGCAACCGATGCTTGGGGAATAAAAGTTAATAGAGTTGAATTAAAAAACATATTTCCACCAAGGGAAATTCAAGAAGCAATGGAAAAACAAATGCGTGCTGAACGTGAAAGAAGAGAACAAATTTTAAAAGCTGAAGGAGAAAAAAGAAGCAGTATCTTAATCGCCGAAGGAGAAAAAGAGAGTGCTATTTTAAGAGCAGAGGCTGAAAAAGAATCTCAAATAAAAAAGGCTGAAGGTGAAGCTGAAGCTATTTTAAAGTTAAAACGTGCAGAAGCAGAAGGAATTCAATTAATAAAAGAAGCTAAGGCTGATGAGAAGGTAGTTGCTTTAAAAAGTTTGGAAACATTATCAAATGTAGCAAATGGAAATGCTACAAAAATAATAGTACCATCAGATTTGCAGAATATAGCGACACTTGGTACTACTATTAAAAGTATGATTGAGGATAATAAGTGAAATATTTAAAAGAACTTTTAAAAGTATTTTTTTGGCCAGTGATTTTTATTACTGGTCAATTTTTTATAAAATATTTATTTGTTATTATGTATAATAACAGTAAGATAAGTTATTATCAAACTTTATTTCCAAATTTTAGTGATATAGAAATAATAAATTCTATAAAATATGAAAGTGGTTTAAATGATTATTTAAACAGCAATATTTTTTTAATTACTATTGTAACATTTGTTTTCTTTGGTATTATTTTTGTTTTAAAAAATAAGGATAATAATTTTTCAAAAAAATTAAATATAAATATTGTTATAATTATAATATTATTAGGTATTTTTATATCCATATTTTATAATACATTAGTATATATTATAAATGGAGTGATACATGTAACCAACAATTTTAATAAAAACAATGTAGATATTTATATATTAATATTGTCTACAGGAATATTAGGACCAATTCTTGAAGAATTATTATTTAGAGGGATAGTTTATAATAAGTTATTAAAGTTTAATAATCATAAAAATGCGGTTATTATAACAAGTGTTATTTTTTCTATAATGCATTTTCCTAATATAATAAATATGTTTTATACTTTTCTTTTGTCGTTTTTATTATTATATTTAACTGATAAATATAAATTATTTTCTTCGATTATTTTACATATTACTATAAATACTACAATTGTTTTATTTATAAACTTCTTAATATTAAATAATATATTTATAAACACATTAATTCTTTTATTTTCTATTTTTTCTTTAGTATTTTTATTAAAAAAATTATTTTCAATTAATAGAAGTGTATAAATTATTGTTTGTATAATTTTCAAAAATATGATAGTATTATAATAGAGGTGCTAATGTGAGTACAATATTGGAAGATATATTTAAAAATAGTAAAAAAAATAATAAAGTAAGTGAATTTAATAATGATTTTTTTAAAAATTACTTAGACTATAATAATTTATTAAAATTAATAGATATTAGAAAAGTTTATTTAGATATTGTTAATTTTGATTTAAAAAAAATACAGGAAGATCAAAATAAAAATCAAATAAAAGAGGAATTAAAAGCTTTATTTAATAAAAAGAATAATTTAGAAAACGAGAATTTTTCTTTGTTAAAGAAAAAAATTAACATTGTTAAGGCACTAACTAATCAAATAGATATTAAAAAAATTGAAATAGAAGAACAAATAAATAAAAGTATTATTGAAAATGTACGAAAAATTGATGATTTATCTACTGAAATTGAAAATAAAAACAATTTAGTATCCTTAACTTATAATTCTTTAGATAAAGATATGCTTGTTAATACTTTAAAATATAAAATTAATAATTTAAATGGTTTTGCATTTGTTGATGTTGATTTTTCTAAAAAGGAAGACTATATAAAACAAATTAAAAATATTATTAAAAATGATAATGCTGTTAAGTGTTATACAACTTACTTGTTTGAAATGATTCAAATGGATCTTAATAATTTACATTCTGTATTGGAAGTAGCATGTGAATTTATAAATTATAGTTATCAAAAAAATGATAATTTATCTTTAGAAAATAAGAGTCTTTTGCTTGAGTTTATTTTAAATAGTAAGCTTAACTTATCAATTAATAATTATTTAGAAATAATTTTAAACAATAATATTTCAAATAACAAAATAGATGAATTAAGTAAAGAAAAATTAAAACATAATACTATTATTCATACTCTTGATCATTTTGCCAAAAATTATAAAGAATTACTTGATGATAAGGAAATAATGGCTAGTGAATATAACATAATAAAAGGTTTTATTAGTGATTTAAAAAGTGAATTAAGCGAAGATGAATTGTTTAATCAAATAATTAATGATACTGTTGATATATTTAAATTTTTCAGTAAAAGTATAGAATAGAAGGTGGATTTATGGTTAATATTAAGGATAGTTTATTTAAGGAGTATGATTTAAGAGGAATAGTTGGAGATGAACTTACTAGTGATGTTGCATACAAATTTGGCCTTGGATATGGTTCATATATTCAATTAAAAGGGTTTTCTAAGGTTATAGTTGGTTATGATAATCGCTTATCTAGTAAATATTTGACTAGTAAGCTAATTGCTGGATTATTAAAATCAGGAGTGGATGTTATTAATTTGGGCTTAGTAACAACTCCTATGTTTTATTGTGCTAAATATAAATTAGATATTGTAACTGGAATTATGGTAACTGCAAGTCATAATCCAAAAGAATATAACGGTTTTAAAATATCATTTGATAAAATTGGAAATGCTTATGGAGATAAAATTAGAGCTTTAAGAGATTATATAAAAAAGGAAGAATTTTTATCAGGTAGTGGCAATTTATCTTTTTATGATATAACTGATGAATACAAGCAATTAATCAAGGATTCTATTAGTATAAATAAAAAAATTAAGGTTGTTATAGATTGTGGTAATGGGACTACATCTATAATAGTGAAGAAAATATTTTCTTCTTTTGATATAGAATGTGATTATTTATATAGTGAAAGTGATGGTAATTTTAAAAATCATCATCCTGATCCATCAAAAGAAGAAAATATGGAAGATTTGAAAAAAAGGGTAGTCGAATTAGGTTTTGATTTAGGTATAGCTTTTGATGGTGATGGTGATAGAGTAGGATTTGTTGATAATTTGGGTAATTTTTATACGGCAGATTATTATTTAGCTATTATGAGTAATTATATGAAAAACGAGATAGATAAATTGTTGTTTGATGTAAAGTGTTCTAAAATGTTAATAGATGAATGTGAAAAAAATAATATTAAACCTTGCATGTATAAAACAGGAGCTTCTTATACTAATATGGAAATGCAAGAAGGAAATTATATATTCGGTGGAGAGTATTCAGGACATTTGTTTTTTAGGGATAAATGGCCAGGTTTTGATGATGGAATATATTCGGGATTAAGATTAATTGAGTTACTTTCTAATAGCAATTTAAAACTAAATGACATGATTGCTAAATTAAATCATTATGAAAATGAGTATGTGGAGTATAAAATAGATATAAATAAAAAGGATGAAATTATATCTAAAGTAAAAGCTTATGTTGATAGTAAAAATTATAATTATAATGATATAGATGGTATAAGAGTGGAATTTGATGATGGTTTTGCTTTGGTAAGAGCAAGTAATACTACTCCGATTCTTACAATTAGGTTTGAGGCAAAAGACGTTTTAAGACTTAAAGCAATCAAAAAGGAATTTTTAGATAAACTAAATGAAATAGTAAAAGAATAATACAGGTTATAACTTGTATATTTTTTTAAAATATTTTAAAATAATGTTGGTGGTGTTATGCAAGATTTTAAAAAATTGATTATTAGAAATTATAAGTGGATATTATTATTGGTTATGTCTATTATTTTTGTTTGGATAGCAATAAGAATAAAAGATAATCCTTATTTGGGCATTGATAGTTATATATATAATATTGTTCATAAATTAACTAGCAATAATTTTATCAACTTCTTTAAATTTATAACAAATTTAATTAGTATACCTTTTATTAGCTTTATATGTTTTGTTTTTGTTATAATTTGTTTTATAAAAAAGAATTATAAGTATTGTCCTTTTGTTGTTTGTAATCTTTTTGTAATTATTATATTAAATATAATTTTAAAAAATATTTATTCTCGTCCACGACCAGAATTTATGCTGATTGATGAATATGGATATAGTTTTCCATCAGGCCATGCAATGGTTTCAATGGCTTTTTATGGGCTTTTTATATATATATTGTTTCATGTTAATATTAATAAATGGTTAAAATATATATCTTCTTTTTTGATTTTCATACTAATTATGATGATAGGATTAAGTAGGATATATTTACATGTACATTATTTTAGTGATGTAATTGCTGGTTTTGCTGTTTCTGTTATATATTTAATAGTATTTACTAAGTTTATGAAAATGGTATTAGGAAATGGAGTAAAAAAAGAACCTATTTATAAAAGTTTTTATTATGCCATTGCTGGTATATTTTCAGGAATAAAAAAAGAGAGAAATGTGAAAATTCACTTTATTATGATGATGTTTGTTGTAGTATTTGGCTTTTTATTAAAAATAAGTTTAATGGAATGGTGTATTTGTATTATCTTATTTGGTCTTGTTATTTCTTTAGAATATGTTAATACGGCAATTGAAAATACTGTTGATTTAATAACAGAAAAGAAATGTGCCAAAGCAAAAATAGCCAAGGATACATCGGCAGCTGCTGTATTGTTTGTTGCTATAGTGTCCGTTATAGTGGGTTTTATAATATTTTTGCCTAAAATATTTTTTTAAGTATTTCACTTAAATAACACATATACATGTATAATAGATTTAGAGGTGTTTTATGAATGTATTAATAGTTGATGATGAAAAGGGAATAAGGGATGTAATTAAAGAATATTGTTTATTTGAAAATTATAGTGTTTTAGAGGCTGAAAATGGTATGCAGGCTATAGAACTTGTAAATAATAATGATATTGATATTATAATTCTTGATATTATGATGCCCAAAATGGACGGATATACTACGTTAAAAGAAATAAGAAAAACAAGTAAAGTTCCAGTTTTGATGTTATCAGCAAGAAGTGAAGAATATAATAAATTGTTAAGTTTTGAACTTGGTGTTGATGATTATGTAACAAAACCATTTAGTCCAAAAGAATTGATTGCTCGTATTAAAGCTATTACAAATAGAGGAGTAAATAATAATTTAGACAAATATGTTTATAAAACCTTAATTATAGATTATTTAGGGCATAAAGTTACAATAGATGGTAAAATTATAAAATTAACACCAAAAGAATATGAATTACTTAGGTTATTTGTACAAAATAAGTCAATAGCATTATCTAGAGAAACTCTACTAAGTAAAGTATGGGGATATGATTTTTTTGGTGATGATAGAACTATCGATACACATATTAAAATGCTTAGAAATAATTTAGGTAAGTATCGTGACTTGATTGTTACAGTAAGAGGAATGGGTTATAAGTTTGAAGAAGAATAGTTTTAAATTTTATTTATGGATTATATTGGTAGTTTTTTCCTTCTTTATTTTAGTCATTTTTTGGTTTTTTCAGGTAACTTTTTTAAATGGGTATTATAAATATTTTAAAAAAAATGACATGATTAATATTTCAAGAGAAATAATTAATGTATATAATTCAAGTGATGCTTATGATACTTTAAACATGTTAGCTTATAAAAATAATATTTGTATTGAAATTTTAAAAAATAATAATGTTTTATATTCTTCAGGAACAAATAATAGTTGTATTTTACAAGATAGTAAAACGATTAGGAAAAATAAAAATAAGTTTATTAATGGTTTTGAAAAAAATATAACTTTTACAGCATATAATTATATTTATAATGATGAAATATTTATATATGGACAAAAATTAGATGATGGAAATGTTATTTTTATTGGGACTCCACTTAAAATAATGGGTTCAATATCAGATGTTATTCAAAAAGAATTTATTTATGGCACTTTTTTTGCTCTTATTATATCATTTTTAGTTGCATATTTTGTTTCCAATAAAGTGTCTAAACCTATTAGCAAGATGACTATGGAAAGTAAAAAAATGGCATCAGGTAATTATGATTTGAATTTTGATGAATCAAGTATAATTGAAATAAATGAATTAGCTAATACATTAAATAATACATCAAAGGAACTTTCTAAAACGGAAAACTTGAGAAGAGAATTATTAGCTAATGTGTCTCATGATTTAAAAACACCATTAACGCTTATTAGAGCTAATGCAGAAATGGTAAGGGATATTACATTTAATAATGAAGAGAAAAGAAATAATAATTTAAGTGTTATTATTAATGAAACAGAAAGGCTTAATCTTCTTGTAGAAGATATTCTAGATTTGTCTAAAGCTCAGTCTAAAACTATGAAATTAGAGGTTAGAAGAGTTAATTTAAATGAACTTGTTAAATCTATTTTAACAAGATATAATGTTTTAAAAGAGCGTGATGGGTATAATATAATTTTTAAAAGTGATGCTGTTTTTTTGGTAAAGGCGGATGTTAAAAAGTTAGAACAAGTTATTTATAATTTAATTAATAATGCTATTAATTATACTGGTAGTGATAAGGTTGTTAAAATTAATTTAATAGATCATAAAAATTTCGTTAGACTTGAAGTTGTAGATACTGGTAAGGGAATAAAAAAAGAGGATTTAAAATATATATGGGATAAGTATTATAAGGCTGATAAGAGTTATCACAGGGGAACATTAGGAACTGGTTTGGGACTATCAATAGTAAAAAATATATTAGAATTACATGGGTTTAAATATGGTGTTCAAACTAGTAATAAGGGAACAAATTTTTATTTTGATATGCCGAAAGAATAGAATTAGTTCTTTTTTTGTGTTATTATATTTTTGAGGTGAGTAAAATGCCGGAATTGCCAGAGGTAGAAACTGTAAAAAATGTTTTAAAAGGAAAGATTGTTGGGCGAAAAATATTAGGTGTAGATGTATTTTATAATTTGATAAAAGAACCCAGTAAAGATGAATTTGTAAAATTGATTAAAAATCAAAATATTTTAGATATAAAAAGAAGAGGCAAATTTCTTATGTTTGAACTTGATGATTATTATTTATTGAGTCATTTAAGAATGGAAGGTAAATATTATATTGATGGAAAAATTACAAAGCATGATCACATAGTTTTTCATTTGAATGGTTTTGATTTAAAATATAACGATACAAGAAAATTCGGGAGAATGTATTTAATAAAAAAGAATCTTGTATATCAAAAAGAACCGTTAAATAAACTTGGTTTAGAACCGTTTGATTTAAATCTTAATACAAAATATTTAAAACAAAAATATAAAAATAAAAAATCGTCTATTAAAACATTATTACTTGATCAATCAATTATAACAGGAATCGGGAATATATACGCTGATGAAATATTATTTCTAAGTAAGATTAATCCTTTGCAAAAAGGAAGTACTTTATCGGATGAACAATTGAATAATATAATTATAAATACTAAACTAATATTAAAACAAGCTATAAAAAAAGGTGGTACTACTATTAGAAGTTATGAATCTGAAAAAGGTGTTCATGGAACGTTTCAAAATGATTTAAAAGTTCATAATCATGAAAATGAAAAGTGTCCTATTTGTGGTGGTGTTATTTTAAAAATAAAAGTTAATGGCAGAGGGACTTATTTTTGTAGTAATTGTCAAAGGAGAAAAGATGGGTAAAGAAAAAGAAAAAATAAAAATAAGCACATTAGAAGATTTTTTTGTTAATATAAGGTTAATATTAAAATATATTAGTTATGATAAATTAGTATTATTACTAAGTAATGATAAAATATTAAAATTAATGATAGAAAAAAAACTCTTTTTTTCAAATGGTGATATAATTTTTCCTAAATTGGGTGTTAATAAAAGTATTTTCTTTCTTGATAAAGTATATTTTTTAAATCGTGAAGAATTTGATATTAATTTTATTTTATTATTTAATAATTTTTCTTCTACTTATTTTTATGAAAAGTATTTACAATATTTGAAAAAATATAATATAGATATTAAAAAAATAATTTATTTATTAAGTTATAATAATATTAAGATTAATTGTAATCTTTTTATTAGTGTTATTTTAAAAAATCAAAAAAATATAAATGATGTAATTAATAATTTAACTTATTTTTTAATTAATAATAATAAATTATTAGAATTAAAACATATTTTATCTAGTTATAATATTAGTAATGATATTATTGATAAATATATTGAAAATAATCCTAATTTAGTAATAACGGAAATAGCTAATGTGAATAAATTTAAAAATAATAATATAAATCAAGAAAAATATATTTTGTTATTGACCCAAATTATAGTAAATTTATTAAATAGTAAAGGTTTAAATTTTTCAAATATTGAATATTTAGGTAGCGGTTTAAATTCCAATGCATATAAAATTGGTAATGAAGTATTAAAAATAAATTCTAAAAGTAAAAGTTTCTTGATACCTAATAGTGATTTGTTTTTGTCCCCATTATATAGTTATACTTTTAAAAACGAGGCTTTAAAAGATACTATATTTATTGAAATTACTAAATATGCCCCTAATTTTAATATTACTAAAAATGATGTATTTGAAGTTTACAAAAAAATAAGAGATTATGGTTTTATATGGACTGATTGTAAGAAATGTAATTTAGGTAGATTAGAAAATGGTAAGATTGTTATTTTAGATAGTGATTATATATATGATGCTGATTTATTTTTTAACAATCCAAAAAAGTGTCAAAGTGGTAATTTTGAAATATATAAAGAATATGAAAACCGATATAGAAAAATAAAAGGAGATGTTTATGTTAGATAAATATATTATTGTTGAAATAATACCAAATCATTCTGATTATAAAAAAGGAATTATATGTCAAATTCAGGCATTGAAATTAAATGGATTAAAATTAGTAAGTAGGTTTGATTATAGAGTTTTTCCAGAAATTATAAATAATATTACTATTTCTAATATGATAAATTATGATTGTGATTTTTTTAATTATACTGACTTAGTTACAATGAAAAAAAAATTTAAGGAATTTGTAGAAGATTATAAAATTTTAATTTTAGATGATAATTATACGAAAGATTATTTATCTTATTTAGAAAATAAAAAAGATTTGATTTACCCTTATTTGGATATGACTTATAGTTTGAATTTTTTCGATGAAATAAGTGCTAAGTATAATTTGAAACCCAGTAATCATTTAGTTGATTTAATATATGAAGCTTTAATTTACAAAACAAATAAAAAATAGGCTTTTTATTTTTGTTAATTTTTAGTATAATTAATTAGGTGATTAATTTGAAGGGAATTAATGAAGACGTAGTAAGATCGATATCTTTACAAAAAGGGGAACCTAGTTTTATGACTGATTTCAGAATTCAGTCATATCATAAATTTGAACAAATACCTAATCCTAGTTTTGGACCAGATTTGAATATTGATTTTGAAGATATTACATATTATAAAAAAATGTCTGATAAGGTTGAACATAGTTGGGATGATGTACCTGATGATATAAAAAATACTTTTACGAAACTTGGAATACCTGAAGCTGAGAAAAAATATTTAGCAGGAGTAGGGGCACAATATGAAAGTGAAGTTGTATATCATAACATGATAAAAGAAGCTAACGAAAAAAATATTATTTTTTGTGATACGGATACAGCACTTAAAAAATATCCAACTTTATTTAAACAATATTTTAATAATTTAGTTAAATATGATGAAAACAAGTATACTGCTTTAAATGGAGCTGTTTGGAGTGGGGGAACATTTATATATATACCACCACATACCACTTTAGATAGACCACTTCAAAGTTATTTTCGTATAAATAGTAAAAATATGGGACAATTTGAAAGAACAATTATTATTGTTGATGAATATTCATCTTTACATTATATGGAAGGTTGTACTGCTCCTAGTTATACAACTGATTCGCTTCATGCTGCTGTGGTTGAAATTTATGTAAAAAAACACGCTAAGTGTCGTTATACAACAATACAAAATTGGGCCAATAATATATATAATTTAGTAACAAAACGAGCTATTGTAGAAGAACATGGCGTAATGGAATGGATAGATGGTAATATTGGTGCCAAGGTTAACATGAAATATCCATCTTGTATTTTAAATGGAAAGTATGCAATGGGAAGATGTATATCAATAGCTGTTGCAAATAAAAATCAAGTGCAAGATGCCGGAGCTAAAATGATTCATTTAGCACCATATACTAAAAGCGATATTATTAGTAAAAGTATTGCTGCAAATGGTGGAGATGCTTCATATAGAGGATGGGTTAAAATTGAAAAACAAGCTGAAAATTCACGTGCTTTAGTTAAATGTGATACTATTATTTTAGATGATGATTCAAAAAGTGATACTATACCCAAAAATATTGTTCTTAATAATTCATCTAATTTAAATCATGAGGCAACGGTTTCTAGAATAAGCAAGGATAAACTTTTTTACTTAATGAGTAGAGGAATTAATGAAGAAAGAGCTAAAGAATTAATTATAATGGGGTTTATTGAAAGATTTAGAGAAGAACTACCAATGGAATATGCTGTTGAACTTAATGCTCTTTTAAAAAATTATTTTTAATACAATATGTGAAATGTAGTAATAAAAAAAGATATTAATTTTCTAATTTTGAAAAATAATATCTTTTTTTGGTAATTATTGTAATTATTTTTCTTGTTTTTTGTTGTTTGATTATATATATAAAAAATGTTACTATGTGTTTGAAAGGAGGAATTATGCTAAATCAAGCGGTGTTAGTTGGAAGACTAGTTAAAGAGCCAGAATTAAAAAAAACAGATAATGGTAATTCTATTTCTAATATTACATTAGCAGTTCCTAGAAGTTTTAAAAATAGTGAGGGAACTTATGATACTGATTTTATTTCTTGTGTATTATGGCGAGGTGTTGCAGAAAGTACTGTTAATTATTGTAAAAAAGGAGATTTAGTTGGAATTAAGGGTAGAGTACAAACAAGAAAAATAGAATCAGATGATGTTGTAAAGCATATAACTGAGGTAGTAGCTGAAAAAGTTACATTTTTATCTAGTAGAAAAACAGATAATAATTGATCTGTTTTTTATCGTAAAATAAAACAAATCTACTCAGATTCGTCTTTTTTAAATAATTCTGATATATTAATTCCAAGTGCATTACTTATATTTGTAATGGTAATAAATGAAACATTTTTAAAGTTTCGTTTGGATTCTATTTGTTTAATATAGGAAGTACTACACTTTGCTTTTTCTGCTAATTGCTCTTGTGTTAATTTTCTTCTTAGCCTATATTTTTTAATGTTATTTGATAAATTATTATACTCTATATAAACATTAATTTTATTCATATCTAACCTCACAAGTAATATTTTCTCATATTTTTTTGAATTTAACAGTACACCTGTGGTGTGCTTGTGTTATAATGTAAGTGGAGGTTTTTATGTATAAAAATTTAAGGGAAATTAGAAATTACTATGGTTATTCTTGTAGTTATATGGGTAATCAATTGAATATTACTGGAGCATATTATTATCAAATTGAAGTAGGTATTAGAAATTTATCATATAATTTAGCTTGTAAAATAGCAAAAATATTCAATATGAAACCAGATGAAATATTTTATCAAGATCATATGAAAAATAGGTTAAAGTAAATAAAAATAATCTTTTTTTTTATAAATAAATATGTTAAACTAATACATAAGGAGGTTTTATGACAACATTACCAGCTGATACATTTATTGTTAGTAACAAAACTGTGTTAAATAATAATGATCTTAGTATATTATTAAATCTATATCAACCATTAGTTGGTAATGATTCAATAAGTCTTTATTATACGTTATGGTCATATTTAGATAAAACAGAACTTATAAGTAATGAATGGACGCACCATCATTTACTTACTAATATGCAAATTACCATTGCAGAAATAGATGATGCAAGAGTGAAATTAGAAGCTATAGGTCTTTTAAAAACATATTTAAAAAGTGATAATGTAAACAGTTATATATATGAGTTATATTCACCTATGAGTGCATCAGAATTTATTAATAATCCAGTTCTTGCAACTGCCTTATATAATGCTATTGGAAAATTGGAATATGAAAAAATTATTAATTACTATAAAATCCCTAATTTAAATTTACGTGGATTTACAGATATAACTAAAACATTTAGTGAAGTTTTTGGTTTTAGTAACGGTTGTGTTAATGATAATTTAATATATGATTTAAAAAAATCTAGATATCGTAATTTAGAAATATTATCTAAAATAGATATGAATACAATTTTAAGCTTGATACCTGATGATTTATTGAGTAAAAGAACTATTAATAAAAATTTGAAAGAGTATATTTATAATATTGCATATATATATAATTATGATAATGATGATATGATATCACTTATTAGAAATAGTATAAATGATGCACATAGAATTGACAAAAAATTATTAAGAGATAATGCTAATAAGTATTATAGTTTTAATAATTTAGGGAAACTTCCAAGTTTAATTTATAAAAATCAACCAGAGTATTTAAGAAAACAGAATACTAGTGAATCAAAAAGAAATAAAATTATTTATATGTTTGAAACAACCTCTCCTTATGATTTTATTAGTAGTAAGTATAAGAATGGTAATCCAACTAGTACAGATTTAAAAATAATTGCACATCTTTTGCTTGATTTAAATTTAAAACCAGGTGTTGTTAATGTACTTATAGATTATGTTTTAAAGATTAACAATAATAAACTTACTAAGTCATACGTAGAGACAATTGCCTCACAATGGAGTAGAATAAATATAGAAACTGTAGAAGATGCTATGCATCTTGCTGAAAAAGAGTACAAGGGTTCAAGAAAAAAAGCTAATGTTAGATTCAAAGAAGAAAAACCAGATTGGTTTAATCAAAATATTGATGAAAATAAAGCCAGTATAGACGAAATAAAGGCATTAGAGGCTCGAATAGGAAGTAGATAATATGAAAGATTTTAAGTTGTTAACAAGCGTTGTAAGTAATAAAGAACAGTTAGATCAGGAATATAAGAATTCTTTAAAGAATGAATATTTTAGTAAAATGGTATCTAAATTAAACTTAAGTAGGGATTATTTAGAAAAATATACATCATTACTAGAGGAGTCAAGTGGTGAATTTAAAAATTGTTCTAATTGTAAAGGAATATTGGAATGTAAAAATAAAATGTGTGGGTTTTGTTATCTTCCTAAAGTATTAAATGGAAATTTAATATTTGAATATAAAGTTTGTAAATATAAAAAAAAGGCTTTAAGAAATAGTAGGCTTATAAACAATAACAAAAATTTTAATACACCAAATTCCTTAAAGGAAGCAAGTATTTCTAAAATATATAAAACTGATAAAAATAGATTTAAAGTAATAAATTGGTTGCTTGATTTTTTAGATAATTATGAAAAAGGGGTAAAAGGACTTTATTTGCATGGTAATTTTGGCTGTGGGAAAACATATTTAATAGCTGCAACCTTTAACGAATTATCTAAAAGAAATATTAAGAGTTCTATTATATTTTATCCAGAATTTATAAGGGATTATTTTAGTATAGAATTTAAAGAAAGATTAGCATATGTAAAAAATGTTGAAGTATTATTAATTGATGATTTAGGTGCAGAAAATTTAACTGCTTATAATAGAGATGAAATATTATGTCCAATATTACAATATAGAATGGATAATAATTTGACGACATTTATTACCTCTAATTTGAATATGGATCAATTATCATATCATCTTGCAATTAGTAAAAACAAAGTAGAGGATATAAAGTCTGGTAGAATTATATCACGTATTAAGCAACTTACTGTAGATGTTGAACTTATTAGTAAAAATTTAAGAAAATAATAATATTTTTAAAAGGTATTGCTATTTTATAAGTTTTATGTTACCATATCAGTATTAAATATTTTGATTAGGACAAGATTATTAAAAAGTATTTTTAAGAGAGTTTAGTAAAGGTGGAAGCTAAATAAATAACTTTAATAATTACTACCTATGAATAGGACTTGAAAAAGATTCCCGGTGATAGCCGTTATTTAAATTAAGTAAACAAAAGGATGGTACCGTGTTAAAGCACTCCTTAAAACCATTCTTTTTTTGTTATAGGAGGAAAAAATGATAAATATTAAGGAAAATGAAAATTTAAATACACTTAATCATAGTTGTGCTCATTTAATGGCTCAAGCTGTTAAGCATTTATATCCAGATGCTTTATTTTGGGTTGGCCCAGTAATTGAATCAGGATTTTATTATGATATAGATTTAAATGGTAAGGTATTAACGAATAATGATTTAATAAATATAGAAAAAGAAATGAAAAAGCTTGCTAAAGATGGTAAAAGAATAGTAAGAATAGAAATTGATAAAAAAGAGGCCTTAGAAATATTTAAAAATGATAAGTATAAAATAGATCTTATTAATAATATGGATGAAAATACTATTATTTCAGCATATAAGCAAGGGGATTTTACTGATCTTTGCAAAGGTCCACATGTAGAAAGTGTAAAATTACTTAAAAATTTTAAATTATTAAAAGTATCAGGTGCTTATTATAAAGGAGATTCTAAGAATCAAATGTTGCAAAGAATTTATGGAGTTTGTTTTCCAACAAAAGAGGAGCTTGCCAATTATTTAGAAGAATTGGAAGAAGCTAAAGAAAGGGATCATAGAAAAATAGGTAAGGAATTAGGAATATTTATGATATCTGATTTAGTTGGACGTGGGCTTCCTTTATGGTTACCAAATGGATATACTTTGTGGAGAACAATTCAAAATTATATTACTGATAAGGAAATTAAGTATGGATATAAGCACGTACATACACCTGATTTAGGTTCTGTAGAATTATATAAAACATCCGGTCATTTTGCCCATTATAAAGATGATATGTTTCCAGTAATGGAGTTGGATAATGATTCTTATGTTTTGCGTCCTATGAATTGTCCTCATCATATGGTAATGTTTGCAAATGAATTACATTCTTATAAAGAGCTTCCAATTAGGATTGCTGAAATTGCTAATGATTTTAGATATGAAGATTCAGGCGCTTTAAAGGGAACAGAAAGATGTCGCAGTTTTACACAAAATGATTCACATATATTTTTAACAAAGGCACAAATTGCTTCTGAATTTAAGAATGTTTTGGATTTAATAATTGAAGTATATAAAGATTTCAATATAGATATTACTAAGCATAAATTTAGATTATCTTTAAGGGATAAGGAAAATAAGGAAAAATATTTTGATGATGATGATATGTGGAATACTGCAGAGGATGCTTTACGTAATGTTTTATCATCTCTTGGTGTTTGCTATGAAGAAGGAATTGGTGAAGCAGCTTTTTATGGGCCAAAACTAGATATTTTAATTAAACCAGCTGTTGGTAATTTAGTTGCTATTCCAACTATACAATTAGATTTTTTATTACCTGAGAGATTTAACTTAAAATATATAGATGAAAAAGGACACAAGGTTACACCTGTTGTTATTCATAGAGCAATACTAGGTTCTTTAGATAGATTTATTGCCTTTTTACTTGAAGAAACTAAAGGGATACTTCCAATGTGGCTTAGCCCTATTCAAATAGCTATATTACCAGTAAATAATGAATATCATTTAAATTATGCTAAAGAAATATTTGAAAGTTTACAAAAATATAGAATAGAAATAAATGATAAAGATGAAAAATTGTCTTATCGTATGCGTGAGGTACAAACAAGAAAAATACCTTATACAATAATTTTAGGTGATAATGAAAAAGAAAATAATTTAATCAGTTATAGAGTGTTTGGTAGTCAAAAAACAAATACAGTTTCAAAAGATGAATTTATTAAATTAATAGATGATGTAATAGAAAAGAAAATATAATTTTAAAAGTTGCTTTTTTTTCATAATTTTTGTATAATTAGGTTAGTATAAAGTAGGTGTAGTAATGAAACGTTTTTTCATAGTTTTTTCTATTATATTTATTATTGTTGTTAGTATTTTAACAGGATATTTTCTATTAGATAAGTCAGGAACAAAATTATCTAATAATAGTACTTCTATAGAAAGTTCTAATTGGAAGATATTAATTGAGATGGGTCAAAAAGACTTATCGTTAAGTACAATAAATAGTATGGATATAGATAAAACTAGTATAAAGATTATGGGTCATATGGAAGGTGAGAATAGTATAGTAAAATATGATTTAAAAATTAAAAATACAGGAAGTATTGATGCATATCTTTATAGTATTTTAAATACCAATGATAAAATAGATGTTAAAATTTTAGTAAAGAATGAAGAATTAAAATCTGGTACTATTTTAAAAAAAGGTGAAGTTATATCAGCTTTACTAGTAATAAAATCAAAGGTAAATGAAAATTTTGATTTTTCGGATACAATAAAGTTGATATTTAATCAGTATAATAATTAGGAGGAGAAATGAAAAAAGAATTAAATTTAGCGAATGTACTTATTTCTATTATCATGCTTGTTGTTGGTGTTATTTTAGTTATAAATTCTGAAGCTATTATTAATATGATGTCTTGGTTTATAGGAATAGTAATAATTTTAATTAGTATTATTAAAATTATTTATTTATTCAATGATAAAATACTTGATACAACGGCACTTGCCTTTAATATTTTACTTATGATATTTGGAATTATTTTAATAAGTTTTCCATCTATAGTTGATGTTGCGATTAAAGTTGTATTTGGTTCTTGGATATTATTTGCAGGAGTTAAAAGATTGATACTTGCTATAGCTTTATCATCAATTGATCGAAAAAGCTATAAAACATTTTTAGTAAGTTCTTTAATTATGATTGTATTAGGTGTTTTGGTATTAATTAATTTTTATAATTTACTTGGTGTGTTTTTAATAGTATATTCATTTATGGATATCTCTAATTATATTTATTATTTAATAACAAGAAAAAAATATGGCAATATTTTTGACAAAGCTGAATACGATCAGGAAGAAAAAAGAGTAAAGAAAAAGTCAAAGGTAACTAAAGAAATGAAAAATAAAAAGGCTATTGAAGCCGAAATTGAAGAATAATTATTATTTTTTCTAAGAGTATTGATATTCAATACTCTTTTCTTTTTTTATAAATTATGCTATTATGAATACGTAAGGTAGGAAGATATATGAAAAATAAAAAAGCATTTACATTAATAGAATTAATAGCAGTGTTAGTAATATTAGCTATATTAGCACTAATAGTAACCCCAATAGTATTAAATATTGTAAGACACGCTAAGGAATCAGCCAATAAAAGAAGTGTTGATGCATATGGAAAAAGTATAGAACTTGCCGTAGCTAATTACTTACTAGATAAAGGAGAATTTCCAACAAACATAAGTGATTTAGAAATTGAATATTCAGGTAAAGAGGTTATATGTAATATTTCTTTATTAAATGAAGATTCAAGTGTATACTTATCAGAATGCAAAGTAGGAAGTAGTGATGTAAAGGATAAAAATACTAGCGATGGATGGTATCACTATGGGAGTACTAAAGTAACTTATAAAGCCTATAAAATAGGCGATGAAGTAACATACAATGGTATTAATTTTTATGTTATAGAAAATAGTGATGAGAATAGTGATTCTGTAACATTATTAAAAAGAGAACCATTAACAGTAGCTGAAGTAAATAAATATGGCGGAGTAGGAACAGAAAATAACCACGTTAATATGTATGCAACAAGGGATACAAGTGACTCATATTATCAAAAAGCATATGATAATAATGGATACGGAGAAATGGCATACTATTCAAGTTCAACATGTAGATATAATGGTAAATGGATATCTGATGGATGTACGACAGATTATGCAAAGAGTGAAGTAAAATATGTAGTAGATGCCTGGGCTTTAGATAAACTAAAGGTAAGTGACTTAAAAGAGGATAAAACCGGCTATAGTGCAAGATTAATAACGTTTGATGAGTTGACAGATAATTTGGGATATGAGAAGAAAAATTCAGGAACGCTTAATGCATCAAGCAATGGAAAAACCCCAAGTTGGGTATATAATAGTAAATATTGGTTTTATTATACGATGAGTCAATATGAAGATTTCCCTTCTGACGTGTGGGTTGTGTACGGCAATGGCGGCGTGTACTACGGCGGTGTGAATGCCGGTGAAGGTTCCGTGCGCCCCGTTATAACCATAAAAAAATCTGCTATCTAAAAAGAAGGATAACAGAAATTAAAAAAGTAGAAAAGCTAAAAAGATACTGTAAATAATACTTAATAATTTATAACAATTTGTTCACAAATCATAGTGAGAGAGGCTCTAGAATTTCTAGTGGGGAGATAATATTAAAAATATTATCTCTTTTTTATGTATAATAAAACGCTAAGATGGAAGGTAAAAAAAATGCAAGATTTAGAGAAATTATTAAGAATTGAAAATTACAAAATAATGAAGATTGAAGAAAGAAGTGAAAATAAAAAAATGATAAAAGTAATTTATGTGGAAAGTAAAAATAAAAAGGATAAATGTCCAGTATGCAAAGAATATACAAATAGTATTCATGATAAATTGAAACCAATAGAAGTTAAATATTTAGAAGTAATAAAGCAGGATACCAAAGTTAATATAATAAAAAAGAGATTTATATGTCATAAATGTAATAAAAAATGTACTGAACAAATAGATTTAAATCAAAAAGGAAAAACTATATCAAATAAATTGGAACAAAAAGTATTAAATGATTTACTCAATTATAATTTAAGTATTAAATATATAGCTAAAATAAATAATATTTCGAGTTATACAGTCAGAAATATATTATTAACTGTAATGAGTGAATATCCAGAATATATTAGAAACTTACCAAAAGTAATATCATTTGATGAATTTAAAGTAGATATAAATGAAGGGGAATATGCATTTATAATAAACGAAATACATAGAAAAGCATTAGATATATCACCATTTGAAAAAAGAGTACCTAATAAAATATTTTATGCATTGTAAATAGGCACTCAGTAGAGTTCGCTATAAGTGATATGTACGAACCCGTATCACAAATAATGTTCCTTAAAGCAAAATATGTGGTTGACCGATTTTACTATACCAGATATATAATGGATGCACTAGATAAGATTAGAATAAGATTACAAAAAGAATTTGGATATAGAAACTTTAAGTTCTTTAGGTTAAGAACAATGTATATTTTAAATGGTAAAATAAGTGGAATTTCTAAAAAAGATAGAAATTAACAAAAATGAAAAAATAATAGTTATCAGTCACAAAAAAAGTTAAAAAATTATAAGTACAAAAAATAAGGAATTAGCCCTTATTTTTTGTATGTTTACTCAAAATTAGCTCTCCAGTAGAAAAATTAGCCAGAAAAAATCTGGTGGTTTTCTTATGCTTTGAATATTACTAATTTTTATCTAATAAATTTTTTTATTGATTTTTTATTGTTGGAATTAATGAATCTAAACTTTTTTCATAGTTAGGTTCTGTTCCTTTTATATAATAAAACATAGTTGCATTTTTTTCGTCATTAGCACTTTTTCCATTTATTGGATTAACTACAGTTCCAACTACATTATCTGGTTTTTTATACCATTGTGCTTTTTTATTTTTGAAGTATTCTTCTATTGTGTCAGCAAAAATAAATTTTAATGGTTTGCCGGAGGAAACTTCACTTTTTTGAGAATTATCATATCCACTCCATAAACTTAGAACAATATTTTTATTGTAGCCAAATATTAGATGGTCAGTATCAGTAGTACCAGTTTTTATGGCATATTTATTACTTAATTTTTCTGTGATATCATAGCATGTTGGATAGTTATAATCAATGAATGAATAGTTATATGTGCTTGTTAATAATTCGCTTAATATATAAGTTATGCTAGAGTTTAATATTTTATTTTTTTTATTGTTATATTCATATAATGTGTTTCCATCCATATCTTCTACTTTTTTAATAAAGTGCCCATTTGTTTTGTATCCTGTATTGGCAAGCGTTGCGTAGGCGTTTGTCATCTCTAGTAGAGAAATTTCACTACTGCCAAGTGCTAAAGAAGGGTTAGCTTTTAATTTGGACTTTATTCCCACTCGTTTTAAGGTATCAACTAGTGTTTCTTCTCCAAGAAAAAGGTGGGTTTTAACAGCATATATATTATCAGAATAAGCTAATGCAGCAGCCATAGATATTTCTTTATTACCATATTTATCATTATAATTTTTAGGAGAATATGTTTTATTATTATCAAATAAAAAAGTTGTTTTTTCACTTGTAAAAGTGGTAGATGCAGTAAAACCGTTTTCTAAAGCTGAATAATATAGAAAAGGTTTAATAGTAGATCCTACTTGCCTTTTTGCTTTTGTAGCTCGATTAAATTGACTGTTTTTGTAATTTTTACCACCAATTAAGGCAATAATTCCACCATTACTTGGTATCATCATAATAGATGCTACTTCGATATTATCTTTAATATAAATATTTATATATTTTTCTAAATTATTTTGGGCTTCTGTATCTAGATAAGTATAAATTTTAAGTCCCCCTGTTTCCAATATTGTTTTAGGTATTTCTTTAATAGTTTTAAGTTCTTCCATTACTGCATTTTGATAATACATAATTGTATTAGAATTACTAATTTCTAAATGACCATAATAGTTTAATTTTGTATTTATAGCTTGATTCATTTCCTCTTTTGTTATATATTTATTTTTAAACATTGCTTCTAAAACCATTTTTTGTCTTTTTTTTGCTTTTTTTTCATTAATAAGTGGTGAATAATTGTTAGGTGAATTAGGAATTCCAGCAAGCATTGATGCTTCGGCTAGCGTTAAATTTTTAGAACTTTTGTTAAAATAGTAATGACTTGCATTTTCAATTCCATAAACATTACCGTAATTTATAGTATTCAAATATCCCTCTAAAATTTCCTTTTTTGAATAATTTGTTTCTAATTTGAATGTAAACCATGCTTCCTTTATTTTTCTTTTCCAGGTTTTATTAAAATCTAAAAATAAATTTTTAGCATATTGCTGTGTTATAGTGGAGGCTCCTTGTAATTTATTTTTATTAATAATATTTACATATAAAGATTTAATAATTCTAAAATAATCAAATCCGTGATGTTTATAAAAGTTTTTATCTTCAATAGCTATAGTTGCATTAATTAAATTTTTATTTATTTCATTAAGAGTGATCCATTCATCAGACATACTATTTATAAGTTTATTATTATTATCATATATATAATAACTGTTATTTATTTTTATATCAATAGGATTTTTTTTTACATATATGTATATTATAAATAGTGTAATAAAGCTCAAAATTATTAAAATTAATAAAATAATTGATAATTTTTTTAATATTTTCATTATCTCACCTAATCCTAAAATTAGTATTAGAAAAAAAAACAAAAATATTACTGCAATTTTAAAAAAAGTGTGTTATAATGTTTGGGAGTTGATTTTATGAAGTTAAATTTACATATAAAATTAGATGGAAATGAAAATTTAGATTTAAACGTTATTGGAATAAAAAAGGATAATGTATATAAATATAAGGAAAATAATATAAATGTTGTGCTTACAATAAATAGTGATAATATTTGCATGAATAGAACTTGTTCTGATTATGACATTAAATTAATTTTTAATAAAAATGATACAACTTTATCTAGCTATACAATATTTGGTGGTAAAAAAGAATTTTTTTTAAATACTAAAACTACTAAATTAAATGTTTTAAAAAAGAAAGTAGAAATAGAGTATATATTAGAGGGAAATAGTTTTAAATATAGATTGGAGGAAGTATGATTTATCAATTTCTTAGTGAAAAAATAAATGAAATTATTAAGGATTTAGGTTATAACATTACTGTAATTAAATCTAATAGACCAGATATTTCTGATTATCAAATTGATGATTGTTTTAAATTAGCTAAAAAGTATAAGGAAAATCCTATGGTTATTGGAAATAAAATAGTTGATTTAATTAACAATTATCGTTTATTTTCATCATATTTTACTTCTGTTACATTACAAAAACCTGGTTTTATTAATATTACAATTAGTCCTAAATTAATTAATGAAAGATTATCTTTAATGATTACTTGTGAAAAATTTGGTATTTCTAAACCTAATAGTGATGATTTATATTTTATAGATTATGGGGGACCTAATGTAGCAAAACCATTGCACGTTGGTCATATGCGTACGGCTATAGTAGGTGAGGCAATTAAAAGAATTATTAATTATTATGGATATAAAACAATTAGTGATGTACATTTGGGTGATTATGGACTTCAAATAGGAGAGGTAATTTATGCAGCTATAAATGAAAATATTGACATATCACAAATAGATATTAATTATCTTGATAAGACATATCCTATGATGAATCAAAAGTGCAAATCCGATTCTCAATTGAAAGAAAAATGTGCTTTGATAACAAAGAAATTACAAGAGGGTAATTTATTATATCAAAAGTATTTTAAAAAAATAGTTGAAGTGTCAGTAAAAGATATTAAGAAAATTTATGACTATTTAGGTGTTTCATTTGATTTATGGCTTGGAGAAAGTGATTCTTATAAAGATATTAGTATTTTAGAAAAAAAATTAAAAGAAAAAGGACTTTTAGAAGATTCGTTAGGGGCAAAGGTAATTGATGTTTCTTTAGAATCGGATGTAAAGGAAATTCCACCAATGATTTTTCAGAAATCTAATGGAGCTTATCTTTATTCAACTACAGATTTAGCTACCATTTATTCAAGGGTAAAAAATTATCATCCTAATTATATTTTATATGTAGTTGATAATCGTCAAAGTTTGCATTTTACTCAAGTGTTTAGGGCAGCAAAAAAATTAGGCATTGGCTGTTACTTGGAGCACCTTGGTTATGGGACTGTTAATGGTAAGGATAATAAGCCGTATAAAACAAGAAATGGTAATACTCCTAAATTATCTGAATTGTTTAGTGAGACAAAAAAAATATTTGTTTCTAAAAAAGAAAGTAATCATTTGATGAGTGAAAATGATTTAGATATAATTGTAAATTCAATATTAAAATTTGCAGATTTACAAAATAGTCGCGAGAAAGATTATATATTTGATATTAATAAATTTAGTGAAACAAATGGTAAAACAGGTCCTTATGTTCTTTATACTTATTTAAGGATTGATAAAATATTAAAAAATTATAAATATTCTTTTCATAATTTTAAAAATAATATATATAATAATTATGATCGAGATTTAAGAATTAAATTGTTGGATTTAGATTCTGCATTAAATTCTGCTTTTATAAATAGAAAACCTAATTATTTAGTTGATTATATTTATGAACTTTGTGTTTTGGTAAATACATTTTATCAAAATAACCATATTGCTGATATTGTAGATGAGGATAAATTGAATGATTGGCTATGTGTTTTATCTTTATCAAATAAAGTAATAAAAGAAATGATTAATTTATTAGGTATTGATATACCTACTAAGATGTAGTAAATAGGAGGATATTATGCTAAATAAAATGACTAAAGAGGAATTAGAAACATTATCATATACTGATTTGGCCGAAATGATTTTAAAGGAAAGTAAAAATAGTTTAAATACTCCCACTATTTTTAAAAGGATATGTGATTTTTTAGAATTAACAGATCTAGAATATACAAATCAAATAGGAGATTTTTATACATCATTAATGACAGATAAAAGATTTGTTTTATTAGATAATGCTTGTTGGGATTTAAGAGATAATCATAAAATAGATATTGTTTTATATGATGATGAAGATGAAGATACTGATGTGTTTGATGAAACTGATGCTTTAGAAAATGATGAAAATGAACAAGTAGAAGACAGTGATGAAATAGATAAAATTGATGATGTAGATGATGATTCATTAGAAGATTTAACTATACTTGATGAAGAAGATTTAGATTAATAAAAAAGGCTTTACGAGTTATACTCATTTAAAGCCTTTTTTATGTTTTTTGCCAAAATTAATGATTTATTCAATTCTTTATTTTTATCCTCTAATTCTGTTTCTTTTTGGTTTAATTGTTCTTTTAATTTATTATTTTCTTGTTGTAAATTTTCTTTAACTATTTTTAAATTTTCAATTTGTTGTTGTAACCTAGAATAACTTTTTTCAGCATCAGTATCAGTTTGAATTATAATATCATTAATTGCATCAATTAATTTAAGATTCTGTTCTGTTAAATTATCAAATTTATTTTTATTAATTATTTTGTGCTTTTGAATTTTATCAATTATTTTATCGTAAAAAATCAAATTATCGATGTTTTGATTTTTGCTTGTTTTATTTTTTATGTAATAATATTTACAATCAGCAACAACATCAATGTTACAATCATATTTTTCTTTATATGTTTTTAAAATTTCAAGTTTAAGCAATTTTTCTGATTCATTTAAATAAAATTTTTTATCATCAAAATATCCATTTTTTAAAATAATACTGCTCATTATGGAAATATCCTGATTTAATAATAAATTTTTTAAGGAATCAAAAGATTCATATTCGTCACTAAATATACGATTAGAAACAGGGATAACATAATTATTCTTTTTTACTAAATCTAATTCTAATATTGTACCATCATCTTTAGTTTGAAAAATAATAAAATCACAATTACGTGCTAATTCTCCTTGATTAATAATTTTATTTCTATCATAACTTAATACAAACGTTGTATCAGAAATATTAATTGTTGTATTATTTTTAAAATTTTCAATTTTTTTAATAATATGTTTATTAAAAATTTGATTTAAAGACATTCTATTATCTTTAATCATTCCACTAATTTGTATTTGTTTTTTACATAATTCTTTTAAAACTTCATACGAATTTGTTGAATTAAACATTCTGGTTGCTATCAAATCTGTTGTTCTAACACCAAGCAAATGAGCAACTGCCTCTTTTGGTACTCGATATTTGAAACTTACTCCACTTGATAAAAATATTCTAATCGTATTATCGTTAACATTATTATTTTCATAATAATTAATTATATTTTTAATGCTATTTATTATGTAATTAAATTGATCCATATCTTTAAGTGCCATAAAAGCCCCCCTTTTTTTCGTTATATGTTATCATTAATTTATTTAAATGTCAAATCAGAAAAAATAATTGTTTTATATATAAATATTAATTGTTTTGTCTTTTATTTATGGTAATTATATAACTTGAAAAAACATTATATTTATAGTATAATCAAATATGTTTTGAAAGGAAGATTAAATTGATAGAGAGATTACAAACAATTGAAAATAAATATAATCATATAACTAAAGAGCTTATGAGTGATGAGGTTATTGGTGATGTAAAAAAGACAATGGAATTATCAAAAGAGCAGGCTTTATTAAAAGAACCTTATGATGCTTATCAACAGTATAAAAGAATAACCAATGATATTGTTTCTGCTAATGAAATGCTTGAAGATAAAGAACTTGTAGAATTTGCAAAAGAAGAAATTAAAAATTTAGAAAATAAGAAGGAAAAATTAATTAGTCAAATAGAAATTATGTTACTTCCCAAGGATCCAAATGATTTAAAAAATGTTATCATTGAAATACGTGGCGCTGCTGGTGGTGATGAGGCTAATATTTTTGCAGGAGATCTTTTTAGAATGTATCAAAAGTATTCTGAAAAAAAAGGATGGAAGGTTGAAGTATTAAATGAAGAGCCTGGTACTTCTGGCGGTTTTTCTCAAATAGAGTTTATGATTAAAGGTGAGAAAGTTTATTCTTTTTTGAAGTATGAAAGTGGTGCTCATAGAGTTCAAAGAGTTCCATCTACTGAAACACAAGGAAGAGTGCATACTTCAACTGCTACTGTTCTTGTTATGCCTGAGGCAGAAGAGGTTGATTTTAAACTTGATATGAGTGAAATTAGGGTAGATATTACCCGTTCTTCTGGTTGTGGTGGTCAGGGAGTTAATACTACTGATTCAGCTGTTAGACTTACTCATATTCCAACTGGAATAATAGTTTACTCTCAAACAGAAAGGTCTCAAATAAAAAATAAGGAAAAAGCTATTAAAATTATGCAAACTCGTCTTTATGATTTAAAAATGAAGGAACAGGAAGAAAAATTGGGATCTGAACGTAGAAGCAAAATTGGTACTGGAGATCGTAGCGAGAAAATTAGAACATATAATTATCCTCAAAATAGAGTTACAGATCATCGTATTGGTTTTACTTTAAAGCAACTTGATAGAGTAATGGAAGGTGCTCTTGATGAAATAATAGAGGCACTAATTACAGAAGATCAAACTAGAAAATTAAAAGGTGAATAGGCTTTTAATTTTTTAAATTGATTGTAAATGGGGGTGAAAAAATGGGTTCAAATTTATATAATCAAATGATGAGACTTTCAAAAGAGGAAAGAATCAAAATGTTAAAAAGTGATAATGTTAGAGAAATATTTTTAAAAGATAATAATCATTATCCCTTTGTTTGGTTAATAGGGGGGTTGGAAGATGATGAATTATATAATTTTATAGATAGTTTATATCTAAAACAGATATTAGAAAGTTCTACTGCACTTAAAAAAATGAATGCTATAATGAATCTAGATAAGGCTTGTGTTAATGATATTTTATCTTGTGATATGGCTATATCTTATATTATTTCTTATCGTAATTTACATCCTTTTTTAGTTAACTTGAATTATAAAATAGGAAGAAAAATAATAGATTTTTCAATTTTGCATAACATTAATTGCTTTAAGATGTTAGGATATTTTTCTAAGGAAAATCAATTAAAAATATTTAATGGAGAATATATTATTAAACTTTTAGAATGTGATTTTATAGATAATCAAATTTTAAATCATTTAGATGGAGAAGTTATTAAAAAATTGCTTTCTTATGATAAATTTTTAGATATGTTTTTGTCGTTAGATATAAAAATAATAAATACTATGATAAAAGATGGTTTTGTTATCCCTAAATATTTATTTAATAATAATATATTAATAAATAAATATATAAAGTTAAATACAAATTGTTATAGGGAATGTGTTAATAGTTTACTTTATAGTAATTATGAATTTTTTTTGATAATTGAAAGTGAAAGATTAAAATATGTTAGTGATAAGATAAATAATACTGATTTAATATTTCCTGAATTTATGGATTATAAAAATTATTCAATTGAAGATTTTTATATCAATTTTAATTATAAATTAGCTAAAAAATTAATTAATTGTTCTTTTTTAGAGAAACAAAAGTTACTCATAAAAGAAACTAGAAAACAAATATATGAAATGGTTATTGACTGTTTATTTAAAGATATTCCTTATAATTTTTTAGCTAATTTAAAACAGATGCTTAATTACAAAAATAGTAGTAATTGTAATATAAAAATAAATGATAATATATATAAAAAAATAATTAATTTTGATATTTTATCTATAGATGATATTAAATCTTTTTTTAATAAATATAAAAACAAGAATTTAGCGAATTTATTTTATAAAGAATATCGTAGTATTAAAAATGATTCTTATCAAAAATTAAATAAGTGTTTACTTAAATTGTCTAGTAATATATACAACGAAGAATTATCATTAAAATATAAAAAAAATATATATTATTTAAATGGTGAAAAATTTAATTTATGTATTCATACTACGTTTGATAGATGTCATTTAAAAGATATATGGAATTCTAATATTAAAACTATATCTTTAAGTATTATAGGTGATAAAAATATTAATTATTTTAATAGAAATTATAATGATATTATTTTTGGATTTAATAAATTAAGTATTGATAATATTATGCATTTATCTAATACTGATTCTTATTCTAAAAGAGAATATGGAACTGATAAGTTTCAAAGAATATATACAATATCTAATCTTATGGATAATACTATAGGTTATAATGAAATTCTTTATAATGAAAAAAATATTAATGATTTTAAACCAGATTTTTTAGTATGTTTTGATGAAATTAAACCAAACCAATTAGAGGTTGCTGATTATTTTTCATTACCAATAGTACTTATAAATAGTGATAAATATACATTAAAATTAGGTCTTGAGCCTCTTAATAAAAACGTTTATTTAACTGCAACAAAGGCAAATGAGTTAGATGATTATAGTGATATTTTAAAACAAAAATAAAAGGCTCACTATTAGTGAGCTTAAGATAATCTAATAATATTCAAATATGCATTTGTGTTGGAAGAAGGCGTTACTGTTGTTGCAATTGTTGATTTTAATGAAAGCCCTATTTTATCATTTTCGTTAAGTGAATTTATAGTGCTTCCAACAAATGATATATCATTATTTGCATTTGCACTTTTAGTAATAGCAGTACTTTCAATAGGAGTTTCGTTTTGTTTAACTTCAATGGTTAAATTGGTATTTTGATTTGCTGTTCCAGAAAAATAGTATTCTATTAAATAAATGCCAGTTTCAGTAATTGTTAATAAATTTTGATCTAATATTGATATGTTGTTTACAACGCCAGCATTTTCTAGTGATATATTTTGTGCTATATTTGCATCAAGAACTATTGCAGTAGTAGCAATATTATATTTACGACCGAAAGTACTTATTGTTATACCACTAGGACCTGTTGGACCCATAGGACCTGTTGGACCTATTACGGTCATCTTTTTTTTGCATTTTTTTCCTTCTTCTAAAATGCGTTGAATTTTTTTTGAATATCTATTATTCACAAAATCACCTCTATAATATTTTATGTATGAAGTAAAATTTGATAATTATTATTAACTAATGAATCTTTATTTTACTTTTATAGTTATACATGCTAAAATATTTGTGGTGATTTTATGACGGATTTGGATTATTTAAAAAAATATTATAAGGGGGATATTAGTGTTGCTAAAGAAAAATTAAAACAAAATATACCTGTTCAATATATAGTGGGGGAAGTAGATTTTTATGGGTATTTATTTATTGTAAATTCAAATGTTTTAATTCCTAGATTTGAAACAGAACAACTTGTTGAACATGCTATTAATTATATAAGAAATCTTTTTAAAAAGAAAGTTAATATATTAGATATAGGAACAGGAAGTGGATGTATTGCTATAACTTTGAAAAAGAAAATTGAGTGTAATATAGTAGCTACAGATATATCGAAAAAAGCATTGGAAGTAGCTTCTTTAAATGCTAAAAAGAATGATGTGGATATTGCTTTAGTAGAAAGTGATATCTTTAATAATATTCATGAAAAATATGATGTTATTATTAGCAATCCTCCATATATTAGTTATGATGAAGAGATTATGAAAATTGTTGATGCAAATGAGCCTCATAATTCTTTATATGCTACTTGTGATGGACTTTATTTTTATATAAATATATTAAAAGAATGTCAAAAATATTTAAATGATAAGTTTTTAATTGCTTTTGAAATAGGACAAACGCAAGCTAGTAGAATAAAACTTTTAATTGATAAATATTTATCTGATGTTTATGTAGATGTTTTAAAAGATTTACAAGGTTTAGATCGTTTTGTTTTTATATATAGGAGTTAGTATGAAGAAAAGTGATATTTTAAAAATAGATAATTGGTATTATGAAAGAAATTTATATAATGAAGGGTATAAGTATGTTTGTGGGACTGATGAAGCTGGAAGAGGTCCATTAATAGGACCTGTTGTAGCGGCTTGTTGCTATTTACCTAAAAACTTTAATTTAGAAGGACTTACTGATTCTAAAAAATTAACGGAAAAGAAAAGAGAGGAAATGTTTAATTACATTATTAATAATAGTATATATGCTATAGGTGTTGTTTCAGCTGATGAAATAGATAAAATTAATATATATGAAGCTAGTAGAAAGGCTATGAAAATTGCTATTAAAAAATTAAGGAAGAAAGTTGATATTGATTTTGTTTTATCTGATGCTATGCCGATTGACTTAGATATAGAGGTAAAACCAATTATCAAAGGAGATTTACTTAGTAAAAGTATAGCTGCTGCTAGTGTTATTGCTAAGGTAACTAGGGATCATATGATGGAGATTTTTGATCAAGAGTATCCACAGTATGGTTTTAAAAATCATAAAGGATATCCGACTAGAAAACATTATGATGCTATTAATAAGTATGGTTTAATAGATGGGTATAGAAAAAGTTATGGTCCTGTAAAAAGGGCTTTAAAAGGTGAAAAATTATAAAATTATGAAAGATAAAAAATTGAGGTATTAAATGAAAATAGATAGAGTGATTGTTGGAAGTTATTTGACTAATTGTTATATTTTAAGTAAAGATAATAAATGTTTAATAATAGATCCAGGAGATGATTATTTAAAAATAAAAAAAGCAATAGGTAAAAACGATGTCGTTGGTATAATAATTACGCATCATCATTTTGATCATACTGGAGCTTTAGTTTATTTCAATAATATTAATGTATATGATTATACAAATTTAAAAGAGGGAATGAATAATATAAATAATTTTTACTTTGAAGTAATATATACAAAAGGACACACTGATGATTCTATATGTATTTATTTTAAAGATTATAATGTTATGTTTGTTGGGGATTTTATTTTTAAAAATGGAATTGGTAGAACAGATCTTGGGGGAAATATAGAAGATATGCAACAAAGCTTAATTAAGATAAGTGCATATGCATATAATAAAAATATTATGATATATCCAGGACATGGCGATTTAAGCCTGCTTTTAGATGAACTTAAAAAACTATTATAATAATTTTTTCTTTTTTTTATTTAATCTATAATTAAAATCTTTAACTATCAAATTTATATATTTTTCTTTTTTTTCTTTTTCAGCTAAAATAAAGTTATTATAATTTATATTATCTATTGTTAGATTTTTGTTAATAAAAGGTATAAATTGTTCTTGTGATAGATTTTTTTTAAAATTTTCACTATCAAAAACGCCTTCTTTTAATAGAAGAAAAGTCATATTAAAAAGGAGTATATCACTATCACAACATTCTTTATAAAATTTTAAAAGAAGATCGTTTTTTAAACCTATTTTTGTACAAAGGTATGCATTTTGCAATCCGTTGTATTGACATATTATATTCATAACTAACTCAAATATTTCTTTATCTTTTCCACTTAATGTTTCATCAATTCCTGGTTTTGGATAGATATTACTTAATTGTTTTATGATATCACTATAAATATTCATATTCTCACCAAAAATATTATATATTAATTTTTAAAAAAATACAATTTACATTATTTGTAATGTGTGTTATAATATCTGGCCTGAGGTGAGGTATGAATAATTATTTTTTAACAGATTTTTATAAAGAAAAATTAAGTAATTTATTTTATATGAATGTTATTACTCCACAAGATATAATAGATTTAGAAAAAATGAGTTTTACTGACGTTTTAAATTTAAGAAATAGTAAAATAATTAAAAATAGATATCTTTATAGTATTTATATGAATCCTTATTTATTGTGTATGCAATCTTGTATTGATATTGATATAATAGCAAAAATTTTATTAAAAAGATATAAAAATGAAATATTTGAACTTGATTTAAAATATGAAGACGGTGAAATTAACAAGGAGCAATTAAATATTTATAAGAATAATTTATATAATTTATATTTTAAAACAACATTTATTGGATTAAAAATTGAAAAAATTTATTTAAAAGTTAATGTTATTGAAAAAAATAAGGTAATGTGTTATAATTCATTAAAGCGATGATGAAAGAGTAGTAGTAAAAGCAATTATTTGAAAGAGAGCTATAGATGGTGGAAAGTAGCAATAATCTTTTATGAATTCACTTTTTAGCATTGTAATAAAAATTACAACGTTTAAGCGCGTTAAGCTTTCAAGAGCATAAATCATATTATGAAATAGGGTGGTACCACGGAAATTTCGTCCCTATATTTAATATGATTTTTTATTTTTAAGAGGAGGATTTATGGAGAACGAAAAAGTTATTAAAATTAAAGATATGTTGGAAAAAGACCAAAATAATGTAGTTGATTTAGATATACTTAATAAATTAAAAATAAAATATTTAGGCAGAAATGGTCTTATTACTGGCTTAAATAGTGAAATTAGAAATGTAAAGTCAGAGAATAAAAAAGAATTTGGAATGATGGTTAATGATTTAAAGAAAAAATTTACTGATTTTTATGATGCTAAAAAAAGTGATTTAGAAAAAAAATTATTAAATGAAAAATTAAAGAGTGAGGCTATAGATTTAACATTACCAGCTAGTAATATTCCAGTAGGTTCACCTAATATATTAGAAAAAATTATTGAAGAAATAGAGGAGTTACTTATTTCTATGGGATATGATGTTATAGATGGTCCTGAAATAGAAGAAGATAAATATAATTTTGAATTGTTAAATTTACCAAAAGGACATCCTGCAAGGGATGCACAAGATACTTTTTATGTAAAAGGTGAAGAATTATTACTAAGAAGTCAAACTTCTCCCGTACAGATTCGTGCTATGCTTGCTAATGAAGATAAAACACCTATTCGTATAATATGTCCTGGAAAAACATATAGAAGAGATGATGATGATGCCACTCATTCACATCAATTTATGCAAATAGAAGGATTATTAATAGATGAGAATGTTTCTTTGTCTGATTTGAAGGGAACAATTGATGTTATTATTAAAAAAATATTTGGTGATTTAGAAACTAGATTTAGACCTAGTTATTATCCTTTTACAGAACCATCAGTAGAAGGAGATATTAAATGTTTTAAATGTCATGGTAAGGGATGTAATATTTGTAAAAATACTGGTTGGATAACAGTAGTTGGGGCTGGTATAGTTCATCCTATTGTATTACAAAATTGTGGTTATGATAATAAAAAATATAGTGGTTTTGCATTTGGTTTTGGTGCAGAAAGACTTGCTATGTTAAAGTATGGTATTAATGATATTAGAACATTTTATACATCTGATTTAAGGGAAAGTAAAGTTTTTGATAGATGGGAGGATTAATGTGATAGATTTAGAATGGGTAAAAGATTATATAGATATATCTGATCAAGATTTAAAACAATTAGCTGTTAAAATTACTAAAGCTGGAATTAATATTGAAAAAGTTATTACTAATCATATTGATAATTTAGTAGTAGGTGAAATTTTAAAATGTGATAAACTTGAAGGAAGTGATCATTTACATATATGTAAGGTAAATACTGGATCTGATGTAAGACAAATTGTTTGTGGCGCTTCTAATGTTAAAGAAAATATGAAAGTTATAGTAGCTTTACCAGGAGCTATTTTACCTAATAATGTGGAGATAAAAAAAGGAAAAATTCTTAATGTTGAATCATGTGGGATGCTTTGTGCATTATATGAATTAGGACTAGAAGAAAAAACAGAACAGACTTATAACAAGGGTATTGCTTCATTAGGAAATGATGCTATAGTTGGATCTGATCCTTTAGTTTATTTAAATTTGGATAGTACTTTGTATGAGCTGGATATTCATAAACATAGAAATAATGATTGTTATTATCATATTGGTTTTGCATACGAAATAGGTGCAATTTTAAATAGGAAAGTAAATTTACCTAGTGATAATTTTAATACAATTGATGATAATATAAATAATCATTTAAAATTAGAGATTAAAACAGATAAATGTCCTTACTTTTTGGCACGTATGGCTACAGATGTTGAGATAAAACAATCACCGGAATTTATCAAGAAAAGATTACTTGCCTGCGGTATTCGTTCAATTAATAATGTTGTTGATATTTCTAATTATGTTATGCTTGAATATGGGCAACCACTTCATTTTTATGATTATAATAAAATAGATGAAAAAATCATAGTACAAGAATCTTCAAATACAGAAATAACGACATTAGATGGTGTTAGAAGGATTTTAAGTAATGATTTAGTAGTGTCTGATAATAGTAATATTCTTAGTATTGCTGGTATAATGGGAGGAATGGAAAGTGAAGTTTGTGAAAATACAAAAACCATAGTGATAGAATCAGCCATTTTTTCTCCAATAAGTATTAGAAATACTGCAAATAGATTATTGCTTAAAAGTGAAGCATCTATTCGTTATGGTAAAGGACTTAATTACGAATACACTATTTTGGCTATGAATAGAGCATGTCATTTACTTGAAAAGTATGCTTCTGCTAAAATATTATCAGGAACATTAACTCATGATAAAGTTGATAAACAAAAAAAGGTTGTAGAGTTTAAAAAAGATGATATTAATAAAATGCTTGGAATTAGTATAACAATAGATGATATGAAAAAAGAATTAGAACGATTGGGATTTTCATATATCGTGAAAGATGACTTTTTTAAAGTTACTATTCCTAAAAGAAGATTGGATATAGATCCTTATGTTAATGATATAGCAGAAGAAATAGGAAGACTTTATGGATATTATAATTTAACATCAACCCTTCCTATTGCTCCTATAAAAAAAGGAGAGTATAAGGGTGATGTGAAATATCGTAAAGCTATATCTAAAAGGCTTAGGGCTTTAGGATTAAATGAAGTTAAAACATATACATTAGTATCAAAAAAAATGGCTAGTCAGTTTAATTATGAAAATAAAACGCATCTTTTTTTACCTAATTTTATGAGTGCCGATAAATCCGTTGTAAGAACTAGTTTATTACCATCATTAATTAATGTTTATGAATATAATAAAGCTAGAAAAGTACAAGATATTAATATTTATGAAATAAGTAAAACATATGACAATAATTATAATGAGGATATTAAAATTGGCGTTTTAATGAGTGGAAGTTATTTAACCAATGATTTTAAAGGTAATGTTAAAGTTGATTTTTATTTAATAAAGGGTATTCTTGAAAACTTATTAAATTATTTAGGATTTAAAAATAGATATGATATTATTCCTTTTGATATATGTGATATGCATCCTTATATTGGGGCTTTAGTAACATTAGATAGAAAAAATATAGGTATTATTGGTAAAGTTCATCCAAGTATAAAAGATAATTTATATGTGTTTGAAATATCATTGAATGCCTTAATGACAAAAACAAAACCATTAAAATATAAGGAAGCTAATAAATATCCAGAAATAGAAAAAGATTTAGCTTTTATAGTAGATGGTGATATGCCGGTTAAACAATTGATAGATATAATCAAAAAAGCAGGAGGTAGACTGTTAAAAAATATTAAGGTTTTTGATGTATATGAAAAAGAAGAATTAAATGGAAAAAAATCAATTGCTTTTAAATTATTGTTTTTTGATGAAATTAGAACATTAACAGATGAAGAAGTTATGAATGTATTTAATAATATTATTAAATATGTAACAAATAAAACAAATGCCATTTTAAGAGATAAGTAATTTATTATTACTTTTTTTCTTATATATGAAAATAAATGATAAGATTAATTTTATTGTAGGATAGATAATAGTAATAAAATATCTATCTTTTTTTAATTAATTATGCTATTATGAATACGTAAGGTAGGAAGATATATGAAAAATAAAAAAGCATTTACATTAATAGAATTAATAGCCGTATTAGTAATACTAGCTATATTAGCACTAATAGTAACACCAATAGTATTAAATATCGTAAAACACGCTAAGGAATCAGCCAATAAAAGAAGTGTTGATGCATACGGAAAAAGTATAGAACTTGCCGTAGCTAATTACTTACT
>CAKPFG010000010.1 GCA_934153675.1 uncultured Bacilli bacterium | reverse complement strand
TAACCTCCACTATATTTCTATAGCTTTGCCAGGGATGTCAAGTCTAGGTAAGGTTCTTCGCGTATCTTCGAATTAAACAGCATGCTCCACCGCTTGTGCGGGTGCCCGTCAATTCCTTTGAGTTTCAGCCTTGCGACCGTACTACTCAGGCGGAGTACTTAATGTGTTAACTTCAGCACCGGTTTCCCGACACTTAGTACTCATCGTTTACGGCGTGGACTACTAGGGTATCTAATCCTATTTGCTCCCCACGCTTTCGTGTCTCAGCGTCAGTAATGGCCCAGCAAGCCGCCTTCGCCACTGGTGTTCCTTCTAATATCTACGCATTTAACCGCTACACTAGAAATTCCACTTGCCTCTACCACACTCAAGTCTACCAGTTTCTAAAACAAACCGAGGTTAAGCCTCAGGCTTTAATCTTAGACTTAATAAACCGCCTACACACGCTTTACGCCCAATAAATCCGGATAACGCTCGCCCCCTACGTATTACCGCGGCTGCTGGCACGTAGTTAGCCGGGGCTTTCTGGTAAAGTACCGTCAACTTATTATCATTACCTATAATAAGGGTTCTTCCTTTACAACAGAGTTTTACAATCTATAAGACCGTCATCACTCACGCGGCATTGCTCGTTCAGGGTTTCCCCCATTGACGAATATTCCTAACTGCTGCCTCCCGTAGGAGTTTGGGCCGTGTCTCAGTCCCAATGTGGCCGATTAGCCTCTCAGCTCGGCTACGCATCGTCACCTTGGTGAGCCATTACCTCACCAACTAGTTAATACGCCGCAAGCTCATCTCAAAGTGAAGCCGAAGCTCCTTTTAGCATAAATAGTTATCTAAATATGAATTATTCGGTATTAGCGTCCGTTTCCAAACGTTATCCCAATCTCTGAGGTAGATTACTTACGTGTTACTCACCCGTCTGCCACTAAGCGGTGATCCAAATCAAGTTTTGTACAAGACGCAACAATCAATGGGCCGCTTCGTTCGACTTGCATGTCTTAGGCATGCCGCCAGCGTTCATCCTGAGCCAGGATCAAACTCTCCAAAAAAATATATCATATTATTTTTGAATTCAATATTGTTTGTCCTAACTAATTGTGAATTGACATTTTGCTCAGTTTTCAAAGATCATTCGCTTCTCTTCACAAGAAGTAATTCGATTATATCAAATCATTTTTTAAAAGTCAATAGTTTTTTTAACTTTTTTTCTTTTTATTGATTTGAATAATTGCCTTTCAAAAGGCACGATACCAATATAACAAAATATAATCATAAAGTCAATAGTTTTTTTAACTTTTTTTCTTTTTTTGTCATATTTAGTCGACAGTTTTTCAACTGCCAAATTAATATATCAAATCTAGTTTTAAAAGTCAATAGTTTTTTATCTATTTTCACTTTCTTTTTTTATATTAAAATATTCTTTCATATATTTAATATTTAAATCCTTGTTAAACATAATCGCGGAATTAGTATATTCTTTTATTAATTGATCAAGAGCATTGGTTATTACGATATCAAGTTTTTTAGAATATTTCATTTTGTTTTTATGATATTCGTATTCAAGTTTATCAAGAACTTTAAAATCACCTTTAGGAAAAATTCTTAAATCAAGATCATAATCTATATACTTAATGGTACCATCTTCTATTATAAACGGAGTTGCGATATTACAATAATAATATATGCCATCTTTTTTCATTTGTACTATTACATTATACCATTTATCCTTAAAAAAATACATAACAGCCGGTTCCTTAGTTTTCCAAGTAGTACCTTCTGATTCCGTAACCGTTGTTTTATTATTTCCAAATACCATATAATCCTTTTTGACATCCAAAAGAACTGCTTCATCCCAAGAACGATGAATTTTACCATTATGCTTATAACATTGAATTTGATATAAGTCTCCTATAAATAATCTTTTCACATAACCACCAAAATAATTATAACACAAAAAAAGAAAAAATTACGAAATCTTTTCCTTTACTAAATATTAAATTGTACCTTTTTTATATTAAATAATTATATCATTTAAAAATTTTTCCTACTATAACAATAATTAAGTAATTTAGAACATATTTTAATTTTAATCTATATTATAAATAATTTATATGATAAAATAAAAAAAAGGAGTTAAAATTTATAATGAAAAAATTTCAAGAAAATGATCAAGCTTTTATATGTGAACACTGCAATAAAAACGTTCCCATACTAAAATATAGTTCACGAGACCACTGTCCTTTTTGTCTATATTCAAAACACGTAGATATAAATCCAGGCGATCGGATTAATAAATGTTTAGGAATGCTAATACCTATTGATATTGAAAAATTTAAAAACACATATAAAATAATATATAAATGTGAAAAATGTCATCAACTTCATAAAAACATTATTGCTAAGGATGATAACATAAATACAATCATATCTTTATCTATAAAATTTAAATCATAAAACATTAAAGAAGATTGTATTTTTTTATATATAAAAATCATAAAAAAATTAAAAAATACTGACAGTATATTTTTAATATTTTTAATATTCAACAACAAAATAAACTAAAGTACTGTAAATATTAATTCAACACTACACCAATTTAATCCATTTTAATATTATTATTTAATTTTTATTTCTGGAAGTTCAATTGTTTTATCTTCTAAATAAAAAGATTTTCGTATTGGCTCAACCTGAAGGGATTCTACGCTATCTTTTATAGAATCATTTATAACCTTTTTTCTAGGAATTATTTTATTAAATTCATCATCTATATTTTCAATATCAAGTTCATCATAATCTAAATCCTCTAAATCAGCATTTGAAATAGAAACATTTTCTTGGACATCTAAAGTAGAATTTACGTTATCTTTTAAATCCATTTCTTTTATTTTCTTATCAATTAAATATGCTAATATGACTAATAAAGTCAAAATAAAAGCAACTAACAAAACCGCCCAGTAATTAATTAAAAAAGTCATTTGACACCTCTTTTATTCTTTTGTTAAATAATCTTTCCCCTTAAACGAATCATAAAAAAGAAGATTTTTATAATTTTGTTGACGCAAAACCTCATATATCATAATTGCAACACAATTAGATAAATTAAGTGCACGAATGCTATCATTAGTTGGTATACGCATGCATCTATCAAGATGTTTTTTTAGTATTTCTTTTGGAATCCCTGTACTTTCCTTTCCAAAAACCAAATAAATATTTGTAGATACATCACTATAATCAAAACTTGTATGCGTCTTTGTTCCATATCTAGTTAAATAATAAAATTCTCCTTTATTTTTACTAAGAAATTCATCATAACTTTCATATACATAATATGTGCAATTACTTATATAATTTACTCCACTTCTTTTTAAATATTTATCATCCAATTTAAAACCAAGTGGTTTGATTAAATGTAAATTTACACCCGTACCTGCACAAGTACGCATTATATTACCAGTATTTTGAGGAATTTCTGGTTGATACAGTACCACATTTATCATTTAATATCACCCAAATTAATATCACGTAAAACAGCAAGAGAAACATTATTATAAATATTAGAAATATATCCATCATTATAAATTATAATTATTGGAATATTATTAATATCAATATTAGTATTATAAAGCTTATTAAAATGATTAATATACTTTTCATTAAAACTATCTTTATTAAGATATATAAAGTTATTATATAAATTCAAATCAATGATTTTATTTTTTAGTTTTTCTTCCATTTCATAGTTAGATAAATCGTATTTATCACCAATATAAATGACAACCGAAGGATTTTCTTTTATATATTGGTCTAATTCTTTAGTATTAATATTTTTAATGTATTTGTACAATACGCTAGTTTGTTTTATATTATTATTATAAAAACTTGCTCCTATAAATGTTAAAATAACAACGATAAGAAACAAAATAAACACTATTATATAATTTTTCTTAGGAATTTCCATATTGCCTCCATATTCATTATATCATTTTTATTAAAAAAATTCTACTCTATAGGGCTAATTTCATCTAAACTAACATCTTGTAAAACAATATTCTCATGCATACATAAATCTTGAAATTTTTCTTTAAATTTTTTTAATTCCTTCACGATTGCATCTGGATAAATTCTCTTACTATTTTTTATTGCATTATAAACATCAAGTATATCGACCGTTGTCTTGTTATTATATAATGCATTTGAAAAAGCTGCTGTTAATACAGAAAAGCAAATATCAGGATACATAGCCCCTAATCCATAAACTCTTTTATATGGGCCTGTTGCTGATACAATACTTTCAAGAAGCATTTTTACAATATAATCATTATATTTAAATTTAATTCCAGTCTGTTTTTCTATTTTTGGTAAAGAACCATCTAAGATTTTAACAACAGTTTCACCATCAGGTTCTAATACATCTACCCTATCAAAGCGTCTCAAAAAAGCTCTATCACGCACTATATAAGTATTATATTCTATATCCGTTGTTGCACCAATTAATTTAACGCCACCCCTGTCTATAACTGGTTTTAATATATTAGCAAGATCCATAGGTGAGCCGTTTTTAGCACCAATTAATGTGTGAATTTCATCAATAAATAATATTAATTTATTTATAGTTTTTAATTCGTTAACCAGTACAGATATTATTAATTCTTCTTTTCCATTATAATTTATTTTACCAACTAAAGAAGATGAATTAATTTTTACTACTTTATAACCAATTAAAGCATTTGGAACTAACTGTTTTTGAATCCTATAGGCTAATCCCTCTACAATGGCTGTCTTACCAATTCCAGCCTTTCCTATTAATAAACCAGATTTTTCTGGAGTTAATAATACAATCATCAATTTTTTTATTTCTGAATCTCTTGCTATTGCAGGATCAGTAACATAATTTTTACTAGTTAAATCTTCACCATAATTATTCAATATACTTAAACTATTAAAATTCATATCATTCATTCTATCACCAAATTAATTATATAATAATTAAAAAAAAAAGAAAAGCTTAATTATAAATTTTTCTTTAAAATAATTAATTGATCAGGTAATAAATAAATCTTACTATTTTGATTAAAAAGAGTATCATAATTTGTATTTAATTTATCCTTAATATCTTTTAATGTATCATTATTTTTGGTAACATATAATGTATATGAAAAAGAAGGTACTACAAGTTCTTGATTTGGATATATATAATCATTTTCCCCAATACCATTTAATGATGAAAGTGAAGACACATCAATATTATATTTTTTTGAAAGATCATACAAATTATCGCCTTTTTTCACGATATAAGTTTCAAATATAGAATCCTCATTATAAGGTACAATAATATAACCGTTATTTAAATTTAAATTATTATTAATTTTTTTTAAATCATCTACAGTAGTATTATTTTTATTAGCAATACTTTCCAAGGTATCACCATTTAATACTCGATAAATACTATACATATAACTCCCCCTAATATAACATATTCTCCTAAAGATAATATGTGATAAATTAATATATTTAACATATAATATTTTGAAAGGATGGATTATGAATAAAAAATTACCTAAAGTATTTCAAAACCAAATAGATAAAAATATTAATAATAATGAAAAATATTATTATAGTGCAAATAATAAAAATAATAAGAACGAAATAAATGAACCTAAAAATATAAGAAAAATAATAAATAGTATTTTTTTATCACCCAATTATATATATAAGGCAAATGTTATTATAAAAACTAAAAATGCAGAATATGAAACAAAAATAATTGGAAGAAACAAGGAATATTTAATCACAATGGATAATAAAACAATTAAAATAGACGATATTATAGATATTAAAAAAACAGTTAATAGATAACTATTTACTGTTTTTATATACATTCAACATAAGTATCTGGTAAACACCTTAAACAACAACAACAATTTAAATTCATTGTGAAAAATGAATTAGTAGCAATATATGGTATAGTTGCATTTGTAGATTCATCTGGATTATTTGCAAGAACTCTAAAAGTACAACAACAGCCATCTATTTTCTCAACTCTAAATACATTAGAACAATTTTCACTTGAATCAGTACACGTAACATTATCACGAGTTATTGGCATCCTCCAAGGAGTACCATTGCCACAACAAGTATAAAGTACTACTGGACGCGTATTACAATTATAAGTTGTAGTTCCACAACCTAAAAATCCACGGTCGCAAGTTTCTAAACAAGTATCATTACAATTAGCATTTTGTTGCAATACATTTATCACCGTTAGTATCTCCGCTATACAACGGCAGCTATCTGAATCATTATTATTTTGACAATTCATATTAACACCCTCCTATTTTCTAATATAACATATTCAATTAGTTAAAATAGGTGTGAATAAATAACCCAAGCAAAACTAGTAAAAATATTTTTTAATCATGTAATTGATTATTTTATATTTTTTTTGTACAATAATATTGGAAATATTGGAAGTGATAATTTGAAAGATCGAATAAAAGATAATAAAGAATATATATTAATAGATAACGGAAATAAAAAAATAACAGTAAGAGATTTACAAATGGAAGTATTATCTATAATGGATGAAATACATAGAGTATGTGAAAAAAATAATATTAAATATGCTCTTATAGCCGGATCTGCCTTAGGAATTGTTAATTATAAAGGCTTTATTCCATGGGATGACGATATTGACATAGCAATAAAAAGAGAAGATTATAAAAGATTTATTGATGCTTTAAAAAAAGACCTAAACGATAATTTTTATTTTCAATGTTTTGATACAGATAAAAATTATAATGTTTTAATACCAAATATGAAAATAAGAAAAAAAAATACATATATAAAAGAGAAAAATTTTCTTTTAAAAAACAGATGTAAAAGTGGAGATGGTGTATTTGTCGATGTTGTTGTTTATGATAATATGAGTGAAAACAAATTTATTGATGAACTTAATAGAACATATATAAAATTATTAATGCCTATTATGGTTTTATTAGATAACTTACATATTAAAACTACAATGTTAAAAAAATTAGTAGAAAAAATTGCTCTAAGATATCATAAAAAAAATGAAAATAGCAAATTAACATCTCAAACCATTGCAATTCCATGGGAAAAATTCTTAAAAGAACCTGTGTTTTTAAAAAAAGATGTTTATCCCTTTAAATTATATGAATTTGAAGGAAGAAAATTTTATTCTTATAACAATATAGAAAAAATATTAAAACAGTGGTATGGAGAAAATTGCTTAAAAAAATGGAATGGAAAATTTTTTGAAGAAACTTTACCACTAGAAAAAAGAAAGCCAAAGCATGCTGTCGATTTAAATTTGAAAGGAGATGGCCCTAATGAAAAATAAAATTACCTTTTGGGGAATATTAGGAATAATCTTAATAATTACAGCTTTAATTATTTTAAATGATATTAGTTTTAATTTAATGGGAATGGGATTTATTATAATAGGAATTTGCATTCTTATATTAATCAATCAAAAAAAATGATTGATTTTTTTTATTACAATAAAACTTATTAAGAAAAAGAATAATGATTTTACTGATATAACACTAATTATATTCTTTAACATAATACTTACACTGCCTATAAGTAATCCATAAATCATATTATATGTTTGATGAAAATACTTATTAAATAAATGATTAATTAACTTAATAGAAAAGTAAAGCCCAAATAAAATTCCTAATGAGAAAAAGAGAAGAAAAGATATATTATTTATAATAAAATTAAAATTAAACATATTAGAAAAAAGAAACATTATCTTATCATAGTAACCGATTAACATAAGTAATATAGTCCCACTTACACCTGGTATTATAGAAGATAACGATTCAATTATACCACTTATAAAATAACCAAATATATTACTATTAGCATTTACATTAACATCAAGAAAGCCAAGAAAAAAAATAATTAGAAAAAAAATAATAGTTAAATACCAATACTTAATTTGAATATTTTTCCTTATTTCCACACTACTACCAAGAATTAATCCTATAAATACCATAATTGTAATACTGTAATAATTATTTAAAAAATGAAGAATTATTTTACTACCAAATATTACTGAAATTAAAATACCAAGAAATAATTTAAACAAAAAAAACATACTTTTTACATCCCTAAAGCAACAATTTAAAGATCTAATAGCACGTTCATATACTCCCATACTGAGTGCTAAAACACTCCCGGAAACTCCGGGAATAATTTTTCCAACACCTATTATAATTCCTTTAATAATATCTTTCATATTATATTATATTTAACTATTACTTATTAAGACCAAAATATCCATTATGTACAAACATAGTTTCATTAACAACTATAAAAGCATGTTCATCAACTGATTTAATAATCCTATTAAGAAGAGAAAAATGTTTACTATCTACTTCAATAAATAACATATATTTATTCTTATTTTTTCCTTCCAATTTTAAAATAGATAAAGCATAATTTGCATTTCTTATCATATCAATCATTTTTTGCACATTATAATCAGTTATTACCTGCACTTCATATTTAGTATTAATAAATTTTTTAGATATAATTCCCCCTACATATGTACCAACAGCAAAACCCAAAGAATAAGAAATAATTACAAATACATTGCTGTTGGCACTTGTTAAAGCCTTCTCTACTACCAAAAACCAAACAGTAACTTCTATAAACCCAAGAATACTCCCTAAAAAATTTTTACCCTTAACTACAATGACAGTTCTAATAGTACCTAAAGAAACATCAATAATGCGGGCAAAAAATATTAAAAAGCAAAGAATAAAAACGTTCATTTTATCACCATTTTTAATATAAACAAAAAATTAGTGACTATTCACTAATTTCTTTTAAATAACTATTAATATTGCTTGAGCCAACCTTATAATCATCGATTTTATTGTTTTTAATTTTAAACAAAACATCACCATTTACTTTAAGTTTGCTAATATCATCTGTTATATTAACACTATCTGCTACAAAGCTTTTATTAAATGCTTCATTAATATTAATTTCGTAAAATGATAAATGATTCTCTTTCTGGTTATATTTTGTGATGTATTTATCATATAAACTTTTTGATTTATTATTAGAATCATATGCAATTACATAATACTCTTCCGCTTCTCTATTTAATAATTGACCAAATATTATTTTTTCACTCTGAATTACTGACTCATTTATTTGTGTGTCTTTTTTATTTATTAAAATATATTTTGTAACAAAATAAAATGCTACAAAAATGATAGATATAATAAGCACAACAATTATTAAATTTTTAATTTGATCTTGACTATTATCATTAATAAGATTACTGTTTTTTTTCATTTAAATCACCAAAATAATTATATCACATTAATAATTATTTTTAAATACTATTTTCCAACTTCAGTAACACTTAAAGAATCAGCAATCATTAAAAGTTCGCTTGCACTAACAACATCAGAAGTTAAATAATATTCTTTATTATTACTTACCCATGATACAGAATGATCATTTACAGCACCTATACTATCTAAAACAAAGGAAGGCTCACCATCTACATAATTTATACTATCACTAACAGAAGATTGTACAAAAGTAAAAGGACTATTACCTGTAAATGTTAATATAGTTGTATTACCAGAAGATGTTGCCATAACATCCTGCGTATTTAAATAAGTATCTGAAGGAACATACATAGGATATAATGTTTCATTGGTAGTGCTTGTTTTTTGTGTTTTATTATTAATTTTAGTCTTATTATTATCATTTGAATTATCGCTATAATAATCTAAATTAAAATAATTATCATCAAAATTATTTCCTTTACTTATTTTAGTTACCTTTAGTCGCATAACAACTTGATTATCAGTATCAAATACTTCAACCCTCTTTAAATTAATATCTTTATCAAAATATACTTTTTGATTTTTTAAATTTTTATCATTAGTATAATTTACACGGGATGTAAAAATATATTCATTTTTTAGCTTTTTAAATTTTAAATTTTTATCATTTTGTAAATCTTTTAATATGGGTTGTAATAAATAAATTTGTGAATTATTATATGGCCAATCACTTTGAAACTTAAAACTTTTATTCAATGATGGTGTAACTACAGAAACACACGAAAGTTTAAACTTTTTTAATACTTATTTAATAAATTCATCATAGTATATTATCAAAAAATTTTCAATTAATTCATTAATTTTTTTACCATCTTTATTAAAATAATTTTTAACCATCTACATAATCACCCCATAAAATTTATGATTTTATAAAAAAAATATCTTACATTCTATTCACCAAAAAGCAACACTTTTTCGTGTTGCATTAATCCTCTTTTATTTCTTCATTAATAAACTTACATTTGATATATTAACATTATTATCCAGTATACTTGTAATAACTTGTAAAACAGTTCCCTTTTCAAATCTAAAAAGTATATGATTTGAAAACTGCATTTGTTTGGCACTATTCGCTGAAAGCATATAGGTTAAATCCTTTAAGGACGATGAATCAGCCTATAAATAAACATTAGCATCACTATTATTATCATTATCAATCACTAAAGCTGATAATGTAATTTCATAAATTCCTGGCACTACTTTTAAAGATGTATCATTTAATAAGGAAAAATAATTAGATTCACTTGTAGATATTGGTGATGACCCTTTATCCTCGTTATCACCCTTTGGTCCTGTTGGGTCAACAATAGGGCATCCTAACCCTAACTTTAATAATTTATTTCTTAATTTTAAATTATTCTCTAACTCGTGAAGTTTATAAAAAGACATAATTCCTCCCTAAAGTAATATATGGAATATTTTTTATATCGTTTAAACTAACATAATATAAAACAAATATTTTTTCATACTTTCTAAATTTTCTTATAGAAGAATTTTCTAAAAACAAAATAACCCACAAGAGAAATAATGCTAACTGCTTTTCCTATATTAGAATATGGTGAGGTGTATTTCAAAGCAATATTATGCTTACCTTTTTTTATTTTAAATCCAATAAATGAATTATTTACTTTTTCATAACTTATTTTTTTAGAATCTACATAAATATTAAAACCTTTATCATACGGAATTGTAAAAATAAAATAACCATCATTTTTAACATTAATCTTCCCATTTATACTATCAGTAATATTTTTTTTATTTGAAATAATTAATTCATCAACATCTTTTTTATCAAAAAAACTATTATCAACTTTATAAATTTCTATATTAGAAATATCATAAATTCCTTTTTTAAAATTTATATTTAATGTTTTAATAATATCATTACTAGATATAACATAATTAAAGATTTTATTATTATTTTTATACTTCCAACTTTTACAGGTTAATTTATTCATAACCCCATTAATTTCAATTGCTGTATCACCATTTTTACAACTATTTTCCTTGTTCATTTTAAATCTTATTATGATTGTTGCATCTGTCGAATTTAAAATGTTAAATTTCATATACCCTTTGTCTTTACTCTCAATATAATAATGATTATTTAAAAATTTATATTTCAAATTTCCATACTTTTCTAAACCAACATTTAATTTTTCATAAGTAAAACTTAAATTGCTATTTTTTGATTCCTTGGTTATTATATTATTAATATTGGCCTCTAATTTTTCAATATAAGAAAGGTTTTTATAAGCATCATAACTTAATAAATGACTTGAAGCATATCCTATTTTATAAACATTACTATTCTCATATAACGTCCCATATTTGTATTTTTTTAGTTTTTTATAACCATATAATGGCTTATCTGATAGAATATAACGTACTCCCATAAATTTATTAAAAAATATATTATTACTTTCAGTCAAAATAAACTTATTACGGTACTCGTCATTATTAGCAAACTCTTTATAAAACGAGTTATAATAATTTTTATTAGTAGTAGATGAATATGAAGAAATATTGTAATCACCTTTTGCATAAGAATAATTAATAAGACCCTCATTAATAATTTGATTATATCTATAAAAATCTTGTTTAATATATTTATCAATATCATATTTTTTAACAAAAGTAATTTCTTTATATAATTTTTTTGATACATATTTATCTTGTAATTGATTATAGTATGATACAAAAAGAGATAATAATATTATAGGAAATAAGTAAAAGAATTTTTGATATTTACTATAAAAAAATAATAATATTAAAGTAAATGTAATATCAAAATATAAATAATGTACATCTTTTAAACCTATTATTAATAGTATTATAAATATTAAAGCCAAAACAAACCTTTTTATCTTGGTTTTTACATATATTGGATTTTCTAACATGCACCCGGTAAAATATAAAACGAGTGGTAAAAGGGGAATAAATACCTTACCGTTAAGATATAATCCACCATTTAATAAATAATTAATAAAAGGTATAGAAATAAATAACATTAATAATAAACATATAATTTTATTTTCCTTTTTTAAAAATAAAATATTATAAATAAGACCTATAAAGAACAAAGAAGTAAGGCCTAAACTATATGGACTATAAAAAACATCTTTTATTCTAATATGAAGAAGAAATGAAGAAAAATTTAAGTTAAAATTTCCATCACCACGTCCATTTAATATAACATATATAATAGGGAAAAGAAAAAAAGCACTTAATAAAATTGCAAATAAAATTGATATTAAAAATTTTAATATAATTTTTAAGTTAAATTTATTACATTTTTTTATATATAAATATAAAGCATATAACAATATAGTAATAATCCCACACACACTATAATAATAACTTGTTAATATCATTAAAAAAATACTTATAATCAATAATCCACTTTTATTTTTTTCAAAATATTTATTAACTCCAATTAATCCATTTATCAAAAAGGGCATATAATTAATAAACATTATATGTCTATGTGTATGAAACAAAAAGCTGCTGGAAAGCAAAAATAATAAACTTAATAAAAAACTAATATTATCATTAAATTGATTTCTTAAAAAAATGTAAAATAATATCCCAGATAAAATATATACTAAAATAGTAGATATTATAATATAATTAGACATACTAACAAAAGGAAGTAAATAAGATATCATTATAACTGGTGATAAAAAAGAGTAATAACTAAAATAATAAATATTAACACCACCACTTAAATTCATCGCAAAATTAGGAAATAACTTCCCTGTTGAATAAAATAAATTCCTAAAATAATCAGGAATAGCAATGTGTTGCTGTAACCAATCAATATTAGAACCATATGTATATTTAAATCTAGTAATAGATATAATAATCAAAATAGGAATAATACATAATAAAGATATATAAATAACTGAATATTTATTTAATTTTTTCAAAATTATCACCAAAAACATTTTATCATAATATTTAAAAAAAAGATATAAATTAATATTTTATAACAATAATAATTTTATTATTTTATTATCGTAGATTGTTATTATCACATTTTTTCTAATTTAAATTTATAATATATATCAATATTTTTTTCTTCATCTATTTCAATTTTATCAATTAACAAACTAATTAATGTACGAGATGAAATATCATTTAATATTTTTTTTACTTTTTCTAAAAAAGCATTATCAGTTATTTGATTATTTTTTCTCAGATTACGGAGTTTTATTTCATACTCTTCTTTTTCTTTTTTTAATTTATTAATTTCTAAAATTAAATTATTATAAATTCTCTTATACATTTCTAAGGTTATATTCCCCTCTAATTTATCATTATAACAAATATCTATTTTTTTATTATTTAATTCTATATCTCGTTGCAATAAAGAAATTTTATTAATAATAGTTTCCTTATCATTGCTTTTTTTAGAACATTTTTTAAATATCTTTAAAACTTTTTCATCATCCAAATTTTTCTTTATTATATTATGAAGATTAGATAAAACGATATCTTCTATATTTTGATATTTAACAGAATGAGGCGTACATACTTTTTGTTTTTTTCTTTTAGACCAATAATTACAATTACCATATATTCTGTGCACAATACCATATTTCTTAGTTTTGCTTACATGATCTCTAAATCCAATTGTATGTTTACAATCCTTACAATAAACTAATCCCCTTAGTAAAAGAGAATTAGTTATACTATTAGTATTATTTCGATTTTTATTACTTTTAAACATTTCTTGTGCTAATTTGAATACTTCCTTATCAATGATAGCAGGCACGGCATTTTCAGCAACAATCCAATCTAATTTCTTATTATGTATTCTCTTTTTTGATTTATAATTTACCTTTTTTTGTCTACACTGTGTTAAATTACCAATGTAGGTTGGATTTTTTAAAATATCATTAACAGTTCTAGTTGACCATACTCCATAATGAATATTACTTTGACCTAATTTCATATTTTTATACATACTTGGTGTTTTAACTTTATTTAATGTTAATATATTACATATTTTACTTAAACTATTACCATTGATAAACATTCTAAATATTCTTTTAACAACGCTTGCCGACTCATCATCAACTTCAAGTCTATTTTTATCTTCTTTACTCTTTTTATAACCATAAGGCGCATAACATCCAACAAACAATCCATTTCTTTTTTTTATATATAATGAACTTCTTAATTTATTTGATATATCCTTAACATACATATCATTAAAAGCACTTTTAAAAATCAACATGTCATTAGATGAACTATCTTTTGCAGTATCAATATTGTCATTTACCGCAACATATCTGATATTATGTTCTGGAAAATATCTTTCAACATAAAATCCAAATTCAATATGATCCCTACCTAATCTTGATGTGTCTTTCGTAATAATCATATTTATTCGTTTATTTTCACAATCTCTAATCATTCTATTAAAACCAGCTCTATCAAAAGTTGTACCAGATACACCATCATCTACATATTCATCAACAAATATTAAATTATTATTCTTAATATAATTTAATAATAAATCTCTTTGTGTAGATATACTACTACTTTCCCCTAATCTTTCATCTTCCCTAGATAACCTCAAATATATTCCTACCTTATATTCCAAATTAGTTATCATAAATTATTAGTAAATAAGACTAAAGTTTTATCTAGGAAGAGCATAAAATTATAAAAAAAATTATATTTTTTATTCATATAACACCTCTTTTTATATATATGTTTAAAACAATAAAAATATATTTTAACATTTTATTTTAAAAAAATTTATACTTTAGTGTGTTAATACATAAACTCCATCTTTGTTTTTTAATATTATTTGTTCATGATTATTTGTTTTATTGATAAGACTGACTCTAAATTGATCATTTTTTAAATATGATGATTCAACATCATATGTATATAAATCTTCGTTTCTATATATTTCAAGCGTTCCTTTTATTATATAATCATTATAATTATTAACTTTATTTTCAAAACTTTTTAAAACCGAATTCTTACTATTTTTACCACATCCTGCAAGCATCATAATCAACATCAAAAATAAAATTATTTTTTTCATTTTTCACCTCTTGTTCACTTAATTATATTTTTTTTTAAAAATATTATGTATAATTTTATCTATATTTGTACAAGATATTAATAACTGAGAGGAGAGATTATGGAAACACTACAAAAAATTTGCTTAATATTCACAATCATTGGAGCTATTAATTGGGGATTGATTGGATTTTTTGATTTCAATCTTGTAGAGGCAATATTTAGCAATGATTTATTAACTAGAATTATATATTCTATAGTTGGTATTACCGGGCTTATTAATATTGGATTATTTTTTAATCATATAGAATAAAAAAATAACAAAAATAAATTTTGTTATCCGTCCCCAAATGGGGACATTTTTGTTATAATATATTGAGTATAAGATTGAAAAAAAATAATTAAATTAAAACACGCAAAATGAGTTCAAAAAGCGTGTTTTTTTTTACATAGACTAAGTAGGATATGATAAATACTAGTGAGTAAAAGTCTAGCTATAGCAATAATTGCTTTTTTATGTCCATGATGTCTTTTTAAAGATTTATATCTTGCTTTAATATATGAACAAGAGTTATCTTTGATGGCACATAAAGCACATTGAATAAGTAAAGACTCGATATAAATACCTGCTTTAGTAATTTTAACAGATTTCTTTTTCTTGGCTGATTCATTATATCTAGGCAAAGTCAAGCTCAAGAGCAAAAAAAAATTTATTAAAAAAAGAAGAACAATAGTAGAACGAAGTTTTAAAGATTCTAAACAAAATCATGGGTATAGATATACTTTATTTAAAGGGGGAAAACAAAAACCAAAATGTATATAAAGGAAAACTCCACATTTTTTTCAAATGTGGAGTTTGTCTACACTCTGACGTATCGAAATAAATACGTTTTATTCTTAACTAGTTTTATTTAAATTGATTTTTACCTTTGTTTTTTTTGCAACATATGTAGCAAGTGGATTTATTCCTTTAACTTTAACACTTAATTCATGTTGCCCTTCTGATAATCCCTTTAAGTCAACGTACGCTGTTATATCGCTAGCTTGGATACTATCAATTACATTTTTAGAACCTTTAACTTCAACCTCAATTACACCATTATTCTCATCAATAGGCTGTGCAACCATTCCATCTGGTACATTTATACCTGTAATATTAACAGAATAAATGTTCGATTTTGTTGCTACATCAGTCACATTAATTTTTACTTTAATTGAATTAAGCGAAAGTGATTTTACACCTGTCGGTTTTGGAATATCAACATCTACTGTAGTGTCACTATTTAATGAACTTACATCAAGTGAAATATCAATGTCATTGATAGAATTAATAACTTCTGTTGGACCATATATAATTACCTTATTTGAAGAAAAAGAATAAGAATCAATTGCCTTCCCAAAAGGCATATTTCCAGTAGGAACAAAATTTAAATTAACTTCTTTGCTAGGGGCAGAAATATCTATTTCTGCACTTATTGTTTCTGGTACAAATTCAACATCAACAACATTTCCGGACTTATCATATGCTTTTAATTTTACATTTTCTATAGTTTGTTTTCCTACCTCAACACTAGGTAAATCTGAAACGTCAATTAATGCTTTAACAGTAGCAACCTCATCAATTTTATATTGAGGACCCCTTATTGTAACTTCATCAATATTCAATTTTACATTATCGATTACATATTTATTATCAAGTTTATCTTCATTTAAAATATCATATGTTAAAGTTCTACTATCTGATACCTTTTCATATATAATAACCGTTGCAACTGATGGATTAACACTATATTCAATTCCTTTTAATCCTTGATCATATTCTATATTTACTTTATGTGTTCCAGGACCAAGTCCAGTCAAATCAACACTAACACTATGATTTGAAGATTGTTTAGCAATGTATAAATCAGCTTTACTACCTATTAATGTAACATCTACTGTTTCAGGTAATCCTTCAACAACATATGCTTCTTCATTATATATTGCATTCACTGTTTGGCCCTTAAAAACTTCCGCTCCACTATCAGCAAATCTAATAATTTTTTGATCAACGGCTATAAATATTGTCACTGATAAAAATAAGGAAATAAATAATAAAGAAGTAGGTTTAGATAATATTGATTCAAAAAATTTGCCATTTTTATTCTTATTACCAGTTATTTTAACAATTAATTTTGTAAGTGGAATGACTATAAAATTATCTATTAATTTAGCAATTTTATATCCTATTTTTTTAAATATTGTCACTTGATTCATCCTCCTCAACTAAAACCGATTTTTTAGGGTCCAATTCCTCAAGTAATGTTACCTTTACTTCATCAATTGTTAAATTATATCGTAACTCACCATTTAAAGCCATAGATAATCGGCCTGTTTCTTCTGAAACAACCAAAGAAATACAATCAGTAATCTCTGCAATTCCTAAAGCTGCACGATGGCGAGTCCCAAGTCTTTTACTTATCCGAGCATTATCACTAGTTGGAAAAACAGCCCTAGCACTTGTAATTTGATCTCCTTGTATTATAACACCACCATCATGAAGTGGATTATTTGGGAAGAAAATTGATTGTAATAAAGGGCTTGATACAGATGCATATATTTTTTGCGATTTTTCTATATAATCATTTAAACTATTATCTCTTTCTATAACTATCAAAGCACCAGTTCTAGTCTTTCGTAAATTATCCATAGCATTTACTATTTCATAAACGACTCTTTGTCTTTCATCAACTGATAAAGCTTTATGACGACCTAACAATTGACTTCTACCAAGTCTTTCAAGAACATTACGTATTTCAGGCTGAAAAATAACAATAAGTGCTAAAATCCCCCATTCTATTACATAATCTAATAAAAATCCAATAGTTACCAATCCAAAAAAATCACTAGCTAACTTCAAAACGACAACAAATAAAATTCCTTTAAATAACATAGCCATCTTTACATTTTTACTTAAACTTTTTAAAACAAAATATAAAACTAACCATACTAATAATATATCTACAATATTTTTTATAATTCCAACTACAGAGTCAAAAGTCATTATAACGCCTCCTATTCTTCATATATGATATAATTATATCATAATTGATAAAAAAAAGGAATTATTAACAAGAAATTTAGCAAAATTTATATATTTTTGTTATAATATATAAGGTGATTATTATGATAGATGATTTAGCAAAAATTTTTCTTATTTTTATTATTTATTCAACAATGGGATGGATTATGGAAACTATTACCTGTTACATTACAACTAGAAAATTTACAAATAGAGGTTTTTTGGTAGGACCATATTGTCCTATATACGGATTTGGAGTATTATTGATATGTTTTTTATTACAAAAATACAAAAATGATCCTTTAATTCTATTTATAATGTCAATCATTATTTGTTCTTTCTTAGAGTATATTACAAGTTTTTTAATGGAAGTCATATTTAAAAATAGATGGTGGGATTATTCAAATAAAAAATTCAATATAAATGGAAGAATTTGTTTAGAAACAATGATTCCTTTTGGTATTATAGGGACTTTTGTTTTTTACATATTAAATCCAGCAATCAACAAATTAGTTTCATTCTTACCTAGTTACTTATCATTAATAATAGCTTTAGTCATTTTAATATTATTTATATTCGATATGACTATTTCTTTTAATGTTATTATAAAATTTAAAAACGTAAGTAAAAGTATTAAAGTGGATTCAACAGATGAAATAACAAAAAAAGTAAAACAGATATTATTAAATAAATCATTCATTCATAGAAGACTTATAAAAGCATTTCCACACATGAAAATAAAAAGGAAAGAACTTGAAATAGATTTCTTAAAGTAGATATAATAAAAAAATGTCCTTACAAAAAATACACTTTCGTGAACTAGTCAAGAAAAAGTAGACAGTTTAAAAAGACACTTAAAACCCTGATTCGATTTTATATTGGATTGGGGTTTTATAATTTAATGCGTAACTAGGTCTTTCATAATTATAATAATTAATGTATAATTTTATTAGATTTGGAACATCATTAGAATGTTTTAAATCAAAATCAATAAACAATTCTTCTTTAATCCATCCGTTTAGTGATTCATTAACTGGATTGTCTGTAGGAGTTCCAGCTCTAGACATGGATCTTTGAATATTAAATTCATTTAGAAGATTGTTATAACTAGTGGAAGAATAAACTGCACCTTGATCTGTATGTAAGATTATAGGTTCTTTGATTTGTTCTTCTTTTATTTTATTTAAAACTTGATTTAAACCGTCATAATATGATTTAGTATCACCTTTACGAGAAACTAGTCCATACCCAACTATTTCTTTGTTCCAAGCGTCAAAATACAAAGTAAACTCATAATAAACACCTTTAACTTTAAAAGCAGTCATATCGGATACAATTACTTCATATGGTCTACTTAAATATTTCCATCCATTCCATACAAGATTATTAAATTTTTCATGTTCTTCATCAGGTTTCTTCCATTGATAATGTTTTCCTTGAGATTTAATATTTTCATATTTACAACATAAATGAACATGATTATTAGACCAAACTACACCATATTTATTTCTAGCATAGGCATTTATCCATCTATAACCATGAGACGGATGTTTTTTATGAATCTCTTTTATTAAATCTATATCTGATTGTCTTGATATCATTTTAGTTGTTGGATGTTCTTGCCTATATTTCCATTTATAATAACCCGATCTACTTACAGACATATATTCACATAATAATTTTATAGAATATATGTCTTTATATTCATTTATTATTTTATATTCTTGTTGAATGTAGTAATGAATTCCTTTTCTTGACCAACTCCTTTCACGTTGTAACCTTTTTTTAATCGAGCTATCTCAATATCTTTCTTCATCAATTCTATTTCTAATTCTTCTTCTCTTGATTTTGGTTTTCTTAAATATAATCCCATATTTTTATGGTGTTTAGATACTTTACCAGTATTTGATATTAATCCATCTAATCCTTTTTCTTCATAATCTTTTACCCAATAATAAATTCTTCTTCTAGAAACATTAAATTCGTCTGCCAATTTTGTAGTTGATTCGCCATTTAAATATCGCTTTACAATTATTTCTTTTTCTTCTGGTGACTTCATATTATTCTTACTCATAAAAAATCCTCCTTTTTTATTTATGATAACAAAAAATGTAGACTGTGTCTTTTTTAGACTGTCTACATTTATTTTATCACTTCATCGGGGTGTATTTTATTATGGTTTCAAAAGACAAAAATTTAAAAAATATTTAATGATTTCAAAGGCACATATGATTATTTTAGAATTGTGAATGGATTAAAAATAAAATATAGTGAGATAATAAATGAAAATCTGTTTTTAAAAACAATGATAATATGATTAGAATGTTAATGATACTATAAGAATGTGCAAAAATGTACATGGATATACCTTAAAAATACATTCTTTTTTGTTATACTCTATTATGGAATAGAGGTGACAAATGAGAAGCTTGAAAAGAAAACCGCTATTTTTAAAACAGAAAATATAAAACTTAATTTTAAAGAATTATCTAAAGTATATGAAATTGATAAAAAACTATAAAGAAACAATATTTAGGAATAATTAATAAAAGAAAAATTAGAAATACCAGGAAGTAATAAAAAAACTGTTTATATATACTGTAAATGCTAATATTGAATTGAACAATTTTGTATTAATTCTTTTTTCATTAAATGATAAAATTATGATATCTTTTCTAAAATAGATAAGAGTTGCTTTTAATGAAAAAAATGTAAGAAATGAAATTATAAGAATAGTGTTGATAATATAAATAAAAGTGAATTAGTAAGAATAATGTGATGTTCAAAGCAAACAATTTATAACCGAGGAAAAAGATTAAAAAATCCAAAGCCAAGAGAAACAATTGTAAGAACAAGTAAAAAAAACAACAATAAAATTTGAAACAATTCCTGGATTACAAGCACAAGTAGATTGGAAAGTATCAATGCAATTAGAAAATAAAAATGGAGAAATACAAGAAATAATAGAATTAAAAAAGAAAGATAGATTGTTAGGAGTGAAAATAGATAAATGGATATAATAACTTATTAAATAACTTGGAAGTATTAAAATTAGAAAAAAGGAGAATCTTTTTACCAAATTATTTATAAAAAATTAAAAAAAAATACCATTTTAGAAAGCGTTTTGGGAGGAATGAATTATTAATAATAGATGAAATAGGATACCTTCTTGTAGATAAGCAAGGGGCAAATTTACTCTTTCAATTAATAGCAAAAAGATATAAAAAAAGATCTACGATAATAACAACTAATATGAATTTTAGTAAATGGGGAGAAGTATTTAGTGATAATGCATTAGCAAATGCAATACTAGATAGACCATTACATCATTCCCATGTTATTAATATAACTGGTAATTCATATAGAATAAAGGATAAAATAGAACAGATTGAAAATGCACAAAAAAAATAGGTATACACCTATTAGATATACATAAAGTGTCCAACTTTTTAGGTTCATATCATAAACCTAAAGTTTGCCCTCGATTTTTCCTTTTATATATAAACTTTCACAAGATAAATAACATATTGGTGGAGAATAAGGGACTCGAACCCTTGACCCCCTGCGTGCAAGGCAGGTGCTCTGAGCCAACTGAGCTAATTCCCCAATAAATATTACTTAATGAGTATAACATTAAAATTATTTATTGTCAATACTTTTTATTACTTTTTCAGGATAATTTTTTATTACTTTTTATTAATTAATAAATTTCTCTACACTTTCCAGGATCTGGCTTATAAAAACAATGATTTTTATATCTACCAGAATTTCTTTGACCATACCAAGTAGCTTGACAATTATTTCCACTTCCAGGAGCATAAAACCATAAAGCATTGGTTGCCGGATAAAAATATTCCCCCTTCAGAACTCTATTAGCTAATGTTCTTTCTTTAGTAGTAGGACTACTAAAAAAAAGAGAACTATCAACTCCTGAAAAGCCTCCTGGATTTTGATAAACCATACTACTTATAGTATTAATATTTTTAAAGGTAAAACAATTAGCAATTGTTCTATTAACGCCAACATTTCCAACCATCAACATTCCCAGATTTCCCTCTCCAATTGCTTCAGCACGCATAAGTCTTGCAAGTAAATCTCTCTCAGAACTAGTATATTTTACAACACCCATTTTATCACCTAAAATATTATATGCATTTAAAAAATAATATTGTATAATCTATTAAAAAGTGCTATAATAATATTGTATTTTTTTTAGGGGATTAGTTTAATGGTAAAATAGGAGTCTCCAAAACTTTAGACAAGTGTTCGATTCACTTATCCCCTGCCATTTAGATTTAATCGAACCTGAGCGTTCGTTAATATGAGGCTTGATATGAGAATATCAAGTTTTTATTTTTTAGAGGGACTTATGAAAAATATAATATTTTTGGATATAGATGGAGTTCTTAATGATAATTATTCTGAGTTTTTATCAGAAAGTATTGAAGTTCTAAACTTATTAGTTCAAATATATAATGCCAATGTTGTTATGATAAGTTCTTGGCAAATGAACGGAACAGAGACTAGAAGAAAAATGTTAAAATATCTTCTTGAACAATTATGTATATATAATATCGATTTTATAGACCCAAATTTTGAAGGAAATTTGGGTAATATAAAGTTACCATCTCGTTTACTTGGTATAGTTGATTACTTAAAAAATAATAAAATAACAAATTATGTTATATTAGATGATGAGTACCACAACGATTACAAATTAATACGTTTAAATTATTTCAAAACTATGCCATTTAATGGATTAACTTATAAAGATTTATCTAAAATAGTATTAAAACCAGTTAATATAAATAATTTTAAAAATATAAACTATCAATATAGACAATTAAAAAATTATGAAGTAGTTACAAATAATTTAATTAAAGTATTGAAAAAGAAATATGAAAATGATTTAAAATAAATAAAAAAACATTTTTTAATATAATAAATTGAAATAATCATAATGATAAATAATGAATTTTTTGTTTATTATTTCTTTTTAATTCCTTTAAAAAAATAGATTTATTTAAAGGTTCTAATAAATAAACTTCCCCTTTACTTCTCGTTAAGGCAACATAAAATAGTCTCCTTTCTTCTGCATATTCATATTCTTCAACATTAGTAACATAAGAAATCACATCATGATTAACTATTTGCGATGGAAAACCAAGTTTATCATCTTTCAAATTAATGATAATTACACAATCAGCTTCAAGACCTTTAGCGGAATGAATTGTTTTATAAAAAATATTACAGTTAGTAATCTTATTAATATTTAAAATAAGCAAGGGATTAATATAATTTTTAATATCATTGTTATTTCTTCCTAAAATTAATATATCTTTTTTATTTTTCGATAAATTTATTAATAATTTTTCTAAAATTCCTAATTTTTCCTTTATAATAATAATAGGTTTTTTTATGGAAAAGAAACAATTAATTTTTTTCTTTATTTGATTTTTATTTTTCATTACAAATTTATTAGCAACATAGACAAGTTCTTGACAACATCTATAGTTATTTTTTAATTTTATTACTTTTGTATCATAATTATTATGGCATAACTTTATATATTCATTTATATTACTACCAGAAAAACCGTAAATAGACTGATAATCATCTCCAACAGCCAACAATTTTGAATCGGTTTTTTTTATTATTGCAGATATTAAATTCATCCTTATTTTAGATATATCTTGAAATTCATCAATAATTATATATTTTAAAAATTTTATATTCTCCGAATAATCTATAGCTTTTATAATTAACGTATCTAAATCTACTTCTTTATTGGCATCAAGTTCAGTAATATATAAATAATATATATCAATTATAATCGATAACAAATCTTTATTATTTTTAAATTTCAAAAAAGAGGAATAATCATAACCATTCGTTATAAAAAGATGAATAAATTTACTAATTAATTCTTTTAAAGAATCAAAATATCCTAATGATAAATATAATTTATATTTTTTTAAATTATGCTTACCAATTATCTTCAATAATTTTTTTACTTGATTCTTACTATCAATTACAATAGCTTCAAAATATTCATTAATTATATATTTTAAATAATTATTATTTATTTTATACTCATTGCGCAAAATATTAAGTGCCAATTTATGAAACGTCAATACATCAACATCATATAATAATTTCCTTTTTAAATTATCACACGCTGCATTCGTAAATGAAAGACAAAGAATTTCATTTTCTTTTAATTTTTCTTGTTCAATTAAATAATTAACCTTACCAACAATTAAAGACGTTTTTCCACTACCTGCACCCGCTATTACAAAAGTATGTACCTCAGATGTATATATTGCTCTTAATTGTTCTTTATCATAGCTAAAATTCATTTTAAATTTATTAAAATTAATTTCATTATAGTAATCTATAATTTTATTAAAATATATTAACCACACATACTTTTGATATTTTCTACGAATATTATATTTAAAGAAAAAATATGCAAAAAATAAGAGCTTTTTATTATAATCAATATACATAAATCCTCCCTTATTATATATATCATATAATTTAAAAAAGCCCTTTTAATTATGTTAATAATTTTCTGCCTTTATTTCGAAAAATGATTGTGAATGAGCACATATTGGACAAATATTTGGTGCTTTTTTACCTACAACTATATGTCCACAATTACGACATTGCCAAATACAATCTCCATCTTTTGAAAAAACTAATTTATCTTTTACATTTTTTAATAATTTTCTATATCTTTCTTCATGGGTTTTCTCAATAGCAGCTACCCCTTCAAAAAGAAAAGCAATGCGCTCATATCCTTCCTCTTTAGCAATTTTAGAAAATTCATCATACATTTCAGTCCATTCATAATTTTCACCTTCTGCTGCGGATAATAAATTATCCATTGTTGAAGGAATTTCTCCACCATTTAATTCCTTAAACCACATTTTTGCATGTTCTTTTTCATTATTTGCAGTTTCTTCAAAAATTGCTGCTATTTGTTCATAACCATCTTTTCTTGCTTTACTTGCAAAATATGTATATTTATTTCTTGCTTGACTTTCACCAGCAAATGCAGTTTGCAAATTTTTATACGTTTTACTATTTTTAAATTCCATAACTTAAACCTCCAATAAATATGTAATAAAAATTACTAATTTAATTATATTAAATTCTAAATTTTTTTGCAATACATTAAGACTATTTATTAACATTATTATAGTAATTAAGTTCAGATAATGTTAAAGAAACATTATCAAGTTCCTCATCATAATCATAATTTAATAAATATTCCAAATAAAAAACTAATTCTTGATTATCTCTAAATTTAGATAAATTTATACCATGCTTTTTCAAAACGGCAATCTGAAAATCATTTAGAAACAAATTATTATATTTTTTGTAAAAATTATCACTTATATTCATTGCTCACCATTCTTTTTAGTAAAATCAATAATTTTAAATATATTTATATCATTATCATTAAAAAATGAATTATTATTCTTCTTCACATATAATCCCATATCAGGTAATACTTCATTATCGAACGTAACATTTTTATCATATAATTTAAATTTATGATACAACGCAAATAAAAAAAATAATAAATATAAAGATACAAACAAAGCCATAGATATTTGTAACAAAGTTAAAATAATAGAATCTGCATATAATTTAACATCACTAGTAACGTCTATATTATTTTTAGCTATTAAATTAATTATCATTACAAATATAAAATCAAGTAAACTAACAAAAATTACAGTTGTAATTTTATAGCTTTTGAAAAATTTTCTTATTAAAACAATAAACAAAGTTAAATTTGCAATAATAAGCATAAATATATATAAACCTAAACTTGGAAAATATAAAGCTTTTAGTATAATTTCAACAAAAGAATCAAGTAATTTTATTATTACTGAAAAATATTTTATCGTAAAAAAAGTTAATAAAAATAGAAAACTTAATATATACATAATCTTACTAATCTTTTTTTTCTTTTTAATATCAAATATTATAAAAACAACAAGTAATATACCAAATAGGGCATAAACAATAAAAAAAGGGGTTGAAACGACAGTGTCAAATAACAACTTAATCTTTTGGATTATTGAAAAATCTGCCATATAACCACCTCTTAATCTTTTACTTTTTTATCTAATTCAAAAATATAAACAGTTTGTTGTGTATCACTATTATGTGTACAAGTAATAAGTGTCAAAACTGTTTTATCAGGATTTCTTTTAATTTCAACCTGACCTGTTTTTAAAACATTGTATATATTTTTTAATACATATGTATATTTATACTTTTTGTAAACTACATAGGCTTTATCACCAACAGACAATTTGTAGAGTTTATCAAAATAACAAATAGAACAATTACCTGAATGTGCAGCTAAAATTAAATTCCCCTTATCAACGTTTGGAAAGGTTGATTGATTTATTACAGTTACATTTCTACTTACTGTATTATAAGGTGAAGTAATATCTAAAAAGCCTCTTTTTAATTTAATTTTAGTAATTTCAATAGTGCCAATATAATTATACGAAACTTTTTGAGTATTGACTTGTTGATTATTGGCTTGTTGAGTAGGTAATAATGAAGTAGTATTTTTGTCTTCCTTCTCTTTTATTTTTTCTACTTGAGACGGTGTTTCATCTTTAAAAAGCAATAAATTCATTGATGAGTATATTTTTTCTTTTTTAGAAACTAAATAATTATAAAAAATTAAATAAATACCTAAAATAAAGATGATTAAAGCAAAAAGAAGAACAGTACTAGTTCTAGGCTGTTTTCTTTCTTTTGATTTCATATAATAGCACACCAGTACCAGCTATAACTAATACTAACCCTGCAATCATTGTAATTACATTTTGCGTTGTAAAAGTATCTTCAACCTCAACTACAACCTTATCATACATAACAAGCATATTATCACTATCATTTTTTAATTTACCATTTTCAATAGTGAAATTAATTGACTCTGAAACCGTATATCCTTTTGGAGCTATAGTTTCAACTAATGTATAATTGCCATCTTCAAGGCCCTCTATTTCTTGTGGCTTATCTGATGAAGTCCATGATTGAATAGTAATACCACGAGAATCTCTAATCTCTAATTTTGCTCCCATTAATTCTTTTTTAGAAGTAATATCCTGTTTACTAATTTTAAAATATGATTTATTATTTTCTAATGTAACAACATTATTCCCCTCAACAAGGGTGATAATTTCCATACCACCATTTTTAACATATCCTTCTGGTGCTTCTTCTTCAACAACTACATAAGTCTTCCCAACAGTTAAATTAGAAACAGTAATTGGTTTTCCTGTAGTTATAATATAATCTTTACCATCAAATTGTTCATATTTGATATCGCAACTAGAGTTAGAAGTAGAAATATCTTCTCCTTCTTTTAAAGCGCCAGTTCCCTCTACTACATCACAATCATCTGAACTATAAACTTTTAATTTTGCTCCTACAACAGGTTTATTATTTTCATCTACTTTATTAATTGTTAGTGTAGCTGGATTTACAGTTGTTTTTCCTTCTTCCTTAGCACTTTTTTCTACTGTATATGGTTTCTTTACTGATTTACTTAGTGCATTAGGAATTAAAGCTTGTAAATTTGAACCACATTTATAAATAGCAGCCATAACAAAATTAATATTATTTGTAATACTGAATTTAGCCGATATAGAATATGTAGTTGTTGTCCCACCTGAAGAAGTAGAAACTTCAGTTGCTTTTAAATCGGATTTGTTTACTGTTAATTTCAAATTATACCCCTTACCATTTTTAGTAGATTTAATTGCATTTGAATAATCTTTACCATTAATATATCCTTTTATAGAACTTAAACTACAATTAACAACAGTACCTGAAGTATTTTTACAAGATACAGTTGCAGTTACATCATATTTTTCTTGTAAATTTGAAGCATCAATATCTGGAATATTAAGAGCACTCAAATAAACATTAACACCACCATTATTCATACTATAGGTATTATAAGCTGAAATTCCTGCCGAAAGCATTTGTTTATAAGAAGATGAATTAGAAATAGAAGACGGAACAGAAATTTTATTAACAGAATTTCTACCAGCGTATGTATATAAAAATTGATTAATAGCGACTTCTGCCGTAAAATATATATCCCAAGACAAAGAACCATTACTATTAGCAAGTTGTCTAGCTTTATATATTATTGCCCCAACGCCAGCTGAAACATTATCAGGTTTACTACCACCAAATTTTGATAACTTACAAGTAACATTATCTGGTGCCTTATACCAGAAAGAGCCACAAAAAGCCTTTGCAACAGTACCATTTGAAAATTTAGCCCCCTTTGCATATAAATGCATGCCACCTTTTGCTAGTAATTTATATGCACCTTTTTCTCTTACAATATATCCAACCATTGTACTTGGATAGTCAGCTTTTACTTTAGGTGTAAAAAAACAGACAAAAATAAAAACAAATGAACAAATACATAAAAATATTTTTTTAAATTTTTTCACAATATCACTCCTATCATTTACATAAATTATAACACGTTTATAAGTAATTAACAAGTGTTATTTTAAAATATTGCTAATAGCTTTTATTAATCCTATCTTACCATATTGATAAGTTATACTTCCTTGTTGATAAGCAACATATGGCTCTCTTAAAGGCCCATCACACGATAATTCAATAGAACTTCCTTGAATAAATGACCCTGAAGCCATTATTATTTCATCATCATAACCTGGCATATTATAAGGTGATGGAACTACATATGAATCAATTGCAGAAGATGATTGTATTCCTTGACAATATTTTATTAACTTTTCTTGATCATTAAAAATTATGCTTTGAACAATATCAACTCTTTTTTCATTGTATAAAGGGCTAACCTTATATCCTAATGTAGATAATACTTTACTTGTTAAAACAGCAACTTTTAAAGCCGAGCAAACAACAGATGGGGACAAATAAAGTCCTTGTAAAAATAATTTGTTAATTCCCAAAGATGGGCCCACAAGTTTCGCCTCTCCAGCTACATTTAATCTTTCACTGCATAAATGAATTAATTCTTTTTTTCCGGAAATATAACCACCATTAGGAGCTATTCCACCACCTAAATTCTTAATTAAAGAGCCCATCATTATATCAGCCCCAACTTCCAATGGAGTTTTTTTCTCAACAAATTCACAATAGCAATTATCTACCATAATAATAATGTTTTTATTTATTTTTTTTACTAAATCAGATAATTTTTTTATTTTAGTAATAGAGATACTTTCTCTTAGTGAATATCCACGAGACCTTTGGATATATAAAACTTTAACTTTATTATTTTTTATAAAATTTGCTATTTTTTTATAATCAAAATCATTATCTAAAAGTTCGATTTCTTTATATTTTATTAAAAATGATTTTAAAGAACTATTATTTTTTTTAATACCAATGACTTCCTCCAAAGTATCATAAGGTCTCCCAGTTACACAAAGCAATAAATCATTAGGTCTTAGTATTCCAAATAAAGCCGTAGATATAGCATGAGTTCCTGATATAATTTGACTTCTAACAAGACTATCTTCACCGCCTAAAATTTGACTAAAAATTGCTTCTATCTTATCTCTGCCAATATCATCATATCCATAGCCAGTAGTACCACTAAAATCAGATTCACTAACCTTATTACTATTAAAAGCATTTATAACTTTTAAGCTATTATAATCACACATTAAATCTATCTTTTTAAATTCATCAATTAAATCATTTTCACATTTATTTACCAACTTAACAACTTCCATTAAATCCTCCATCAACTCTTATAACAGAGTTATTAATATAACTCGCTTCACTACTACATAAAAAGTATATAACATTTGCAATTTCATCAGGAAAAGCAAACCTTTTTAATAAAATTTTTTTATTTTCTTCTTTTTTAAATTCCAAATCAAGATTTTTATTCATTGGAGTATCCACCCAACCAGGACATACAGCATTAACTCTTATATTAGGAGCAAGCATTAGTGCAAAATTATGAGTTAAAGATATTACCCCAGCCTTAGAACAGTCATAATCAAGACTATATGGATAATATGTATCGATACCATTAGTTGATGATACATTAACTATACAACCTGTTTTCATATATTTTAAAGCATATTTACTAACTAAATATGTACCAATTAAATTAACATTTAATATCTTTTTAAAATTTTTTATATCTTTCTCTAATGGCATAGAATCAATTGCAATTGAAGCATTATTAACAAGACAATCAATATTATTAAAATTTGAAGCGATAGTATCAATCATAGTTTTTACTTCTTCTTCACACGATATATCACATTTAATACATAAACACTTAACCCCATAAGATAAAACTAATCTTTTTATATCAAGGGCAGCTTTTTCATTAGAACAATAATTGATCACAACATCATAACCATTACTTGCAAATTTTAAAGCAGTTTCTCTTCCTATGCCACTACTACTACCAGTTATTAAAACAACCATTTTATCACCAATCTTATTTTAACATAATTAACTTTTTTGAACAAGCATCCTAAATAAAAGCTTTTAATTATCTTAAAAAGATATTATATACTTTAACTAAAAAAATTTGCAAAAAAGGAGCTCTTATTTTACTTTTTGGTTTACGTTTATAAGCCTGTTTAACGATTTTATTACTTATTTTGTTTATATTTCTACATTCTATTAATTTAAAAATTTTCCGTTGCCTTTTATCAAAAACATTGTAATACTGATAAAATTTACTATTCTTATTTAAATATATCTCCTTATTATCAATCATTACTTGGTTAAAACCTGTATAAAAAGCTCCAGGTTCTATTAAAGTAATTTTTACTTTTGAAGAAATAATTTTCAATTCCTTTTGTAAACACAAAGTAAGCATAGATATAGCGGCTTTACTAGAAACATAGCAATCCATCATAACAATAGGTAACATACTCGCCAAAGAAGACATAATAAATATTTTCCCATTAGCCATTTTACTATATACATACTTTATTAAAGCAAAATTAGCAAATACATTTGTTTCAAAATTATCTTTTAATACATTATTTGAAATAGCAAGTACACTTCCACCATAGCATATAGCGGCATTAGCTATAAATAAATCAATATGGATATTATTAATTTTCAAATAATCAAGAGAATTTCTAATATCTAACTTAAATATAATTATATTATCATTTTTTATTTTCTCTTTTAAATTTTTTACCTGACTATTAGTATGAACAGTTAAATAGACTAAATTATTCCTAGCCAATTTTAAAGCTACATTTAATGCTATATTACTAGCTCCTCCTGTAATTAAAACATTCAAAATATCACCCATTATATATTGATAATACATAAATATATTTATTCGTTGAATTCTAAGTAAAGTGCACAATTAAGTGTGAAACAACAAAAATCGTGTATTTTCAATACAAAATGCACAATATTAAGTTAGAAAACAACATTAAAAAGATTGAAATTAAAAAAATTTAATCAATTTAATTGTATTCATTCATAACAAAAAGATATAGGCATTATAAATTTCAAAAGTAAGGGCACAACAATTGTGCACTTTCAATAAAAATTTACAAAATATATTTATTCACTCTTTTTTAGCACTCGCACTTGACAAGTGCTAAAAAAGGTGTATAATGTATCTTAAGGAGGGGATAACATGAATAACAATCCATTTCAAGAAAATTTGGAAAATGTATTAGAAAAGTATGGTAGAGATATTGTAAAAGAAGCAAAAAGTGGTAAAATAGACCCAGTTATTGGTAGGGATGAAGAAATTAGAAATGTTACAAGAATACTTTCTAGAAAAACAAAAAATAACCCTGTTCTAATTGGTGAACCTGGTGTCGGAAAGACTGCTATCGTTGAAGGTTTAGCACAACGAATTATAAAAGGTGACGTTCCTAATAGTTTAAAAAATAAGACTATTTGGGAATTGGATTTGGGAGCACTAATTGCTGGAGCTAAGTATCGTGGAGAATTTGAAGAAAGATTAAAAGCAGTCTTAAAAGAAATAAAAGAATCTAACGGTGAAATTATTCTTTTTATAGACGAAATTCATATGATTGTTGGAGCCGGTGAAAATGGTGCAATGGATGCTTCAAATTTATTAAAACCTATGCTCGCTCGTGGCGAAATTTTATGTATTGGAGCAACAACTTTAAATGAATATAGAAAATACATCGAAAAGGATGGTGCACTAGAACGTAGATTTCAAAAGGTTTTAGTTAAAGAGCCTTCTGTCTTAGACACTATAACCATTCTTAGAGGTTTAAAATCTAGATTTGAAGTATATCATAAAGTGTCTATAAAAGATAAAGCTTTAATTGCAGCAAGTACCCTATCTGACAGATATATAACTGATAGATTTTTACCAGACAAAGCAATTGATTTAGTTGATGAAGCTTGTGCTACCATTAAAGTACAAATGGAATCAGTACCAACAGAACTTGATTTATTAACAAGAAAAATAATGCAATTACAAATTGAAAAAGAAGCTTTAAAAAAAGAAAAAGATGAACTTTCTAAAAATAGAATTAAGGAAATTGATTTAAAACTCGAAAAATTAAATGAGAAAGAAAATAAACTTAGAAAAGACTGGGAAGATGAGAAAAAAATTAATTCATTAATTAACCAAAAGAAACAAGAAATTGAAAAAGCTACATTTGAACTTGAAAAAGCTGAAGATGAATACGAACTTGAAAAAGCAGCCATTCTAAGACACGGTACTTTACCTAAATTAAACAAAGAACTAGAAGAATTACAAAAGAAAAATAATAATAAAATATTAAGCGATACGGTAGATGATGAAGCCATTGCTCGCATCATTTCTAAATGGACAAATATCCCTATAAGTAAACTAGTAGGTGGAGAGAAAGAAAAACTTATAAATTTAGAAAAAAATTTAGAAAAAAGAGTAAAAGGTCAAGACGAAGCTATCCATATTGTTAGTGAAGCTATCAAAAGAGCTAGGGCTGGTATTAAAGATCCAACAAAACCAATAGGTTCATTCATTTTCCTAGGTCCAACTGGTGTTGGTAAAACTGAAATTGCTAAAAGTTTAGCATATGAACTTTTTGATGATGAAAAACATATGATAAGAATAGATATGAGTGAATATATGGAAAGCCATTCTGTTGCTAGATTAATTGGAGCTCCTCCAGGATATGTTGGATATGATGAAGGAGGTCAACTAACAGAAGCTGTAAGAAGAAATCCATATAGTATAGTATTATTTGATGAAATTGAAAAAGCTCATAAAGATGTATTTAATATATTACTACAAATATTGGATGATGGTAGAATAACAGATTCACAAGGTAGAACTGTTGATTTTAAAAATACTATAATAATCTTAACATCAAATATAGGTAGTGAATACATACTTGATAAAAATGATAATTATAAAGATTTAATTAACAAAGAATTACATACATATTTTAAACCAGAATTTTTAAACAGAATTGATGAAATCATTATATTTAATTCTTTGAATAAAAATATTTTATATTTAATTCTTGATAATATTATAAATGAGTTAAATGATAGACTTAAAAATAACCATATTAAAATAAGTATAACCAACAAAGCAAAAAATTATATTATTGAAAATGCATTCAATCCAAATTATGGTGCAAGACCTTTGAAAAGATATGTTACAAGAAATATAGAATCTTTAATAGCTAACAATATCATAAATGACAATATTAAGCCAAATTCTAATATTGAAATAGACATAACAAATGACAAATATATATTAAAAAATTCTAACCAAATAAGTTAGAATTTTTTAATTTCTATTTTGTGATTTAATTAATTTAGCTTGAATTACAATTCTATTACCATTGGTATCAAGACAAGTGGATAAAGTAAGAATTTTATCATTTGTATTAACTTTTACATTAAAATTATATATACTACGAGACAACATTGTATCTATAAACTTTTGATAGGAATCATCATCTAAAAATGTGTGAGTTAAATAATATGATTCCGAAGGAATTGTGTATATCGATACAATCTGCCATAACGTATTTTGCTTTTCAGTAGATAATTTAATAATTTGATTTTCTTTATTAGTATACCAAGATTCTTTTAAAACATTCTCTAAACTTCCAAACATTACCCTATCTACTCTACCATGACCATAAATAACAGTATTTTTTAAAAATTTATTAAAATTAGACTTATAATCTGCAAATAACCAACCAGCTACGTTATAAGAACGATCAAATGAATGATTTAAATAAAAACTATTATCGCTACCTTGCACAAAAGGATAATTAACATTTGTATTATTAACATATATCCATCCTTTAGTGTCGGGATTGATACTTTTAAGTTTACTAAAATCTACACTCATCATTGTAGTTTTCATATAATTCCAATAATCTTCTCCGTACTTTTGGTCACTAGATGAATCAGCAGTTATTTCAGGTATCTCAGTTGAAGTAAACGCAATATTTTCTTCTATTTTAGTATCCTTTAAAATATTTTTCATTAAATGATTAACATCATTACCTTCATTATACCAATTAAACAATGTGACACCACCAAATATAAGTGAAGAAATGCAAATAATTAATAATATTACATATTTATTAAACAATCTTAATACTTTTTTATCTTTTGTTTTTTTTCCATACAAAAATGTATCAATTATATGTTTTAAATCTCCGTTATTTTTTATTCTTTTATTATTTAAATAATTTACAAATACATCTATCTTATTTTTATTATCTAAAAGTTCCTTTTTATCAAAAGCATTAATCCATCTATCATAAGGGACATATATATCTTTATCATTAACAACATCGTGTTTAAAATAGATAAATTTTTCATTTTCTTTACATAATGTAAATTCTTCATTATCCAATTTAAAATTATATACTCTATGATAAACTTTGCCATCATATAAACATAAATTCATATATATCCCCCCCTTTTTATTAGAGCTTATAATATCACAAAGTAAATATTTTTGCAAATTAAAAGGATTATTATTTAATCCTTACTTTATGTTTTAATTTATAAGTAGCAAACAATGTACCAGAGATTGCTATTCCCATTATAGATAATAGAAAAATCATATTTTTATCCGCTGTATCAGGTGTTTTAGAATTATACATCACAATTGCTGTTTCAATCTCACTATTATCACCTACAGTAAACTTAATTACCTCATAACTCAAATCATAACCTGATGGGGCTTGTATTTCTGTTAATACATATTCTCCTTTTTCAAGTTCTAAATAATGAGGTGTATTTGTCGATACCCATCTATCAATTTCATTACCTTTTGCATCTTTTAATACTAATGTTGCACCAGCTAATTCTTGTTTTGTTGTTATATCTTGTTTACTAATTTTTACTTTATATTTTGATTCATGAGTATTATACATAACAACTTCTTTAATACTATTATCAGCTTCTAATGTAAACTCAATAGTATCCTCACTCAATTTATATCCCGAAGGAGCTATTATCTCTGTTAAATAATATTTACCTGGATTTAATCCTTCAATATAATGCACAGATGAAGATGATACCCATTTATCTACCTCATTACCATTTACATCTTTTAATACTAATGTTGCACCAGCTAATTCTTGTTTTGTTGTTATATCCTGTTTACTAATTTTCAACTTAGTTATCTTTTTTTCCTTTGTTATTTCTCCACTTAAATTTTTACTATCAGAAATTGTTTTTTCTAAGATTTTGTTAATAACAATATCCTGCTTACCATTACCACAATTATACTTTTGAGTAAGAAAAATACTTTTAGAACCACTAACGGTTAACTTTATAGTAGTTTTTCCCCCCTCAACAACTGATGATGATGGAACCTTCACATAAAAAGTATTATCTTTTTTATTAAATATTTCAACACCAGTTGCTCCTTTTACTGAAACCCTATAATCAGTTACCTTAGATACAACAACTTTATTTGATACATAATTATCACCATCGAGTTTAAAAGTCAATTTGCCACTATCTGTAGTTAATCCAATTTCATAATTAAATTTTGCATCATTATAAGCTTTCACAGCCACATCATAAAAATCTTTTACTCCACTAGTATTTCTAACATCACGAGTTGAACTAATTCTATTAACTGTATTCTTTGTTTCATAATAATACAAAAATTCATTAGTTGCTAACTCAGCATAATAATAATTTCTCTCGCTTGGAGATGAATTATATTTTTTCACTATTGCAGCAAGACCAGCTTGGGTTTTTTGGCTATATTGTACCGAACTTAAACTGCAACTTGAGCCTACACCTTGTACATGAAATGATGCACAAAAAGCAACTCCACCATTATATGTTTTATAAAGCATTTGATCATAACCATTATAATTAAGAGTTTTTACAGCCTTCAAACCAGATATAGAATTAGGCATAGCATTAACACGGCCATCAAAAATAAAGCTTAATAAAACAAGCATAAAACATAATACAAACATCAAATTCTTTTTCATAACTTCCCCCTTTAAAATAAAATTTGCTTTAACGGTTCATATGATACCACAAAATAATATTGAAGTCAATTAAAATATATATAACCTCTTACATTAAAATATATATAATCACTCATATTATTTATTATTTTATGTTAAATTTAAACCACAATATAATTATCTAAAAAGATTTAAATTATGAAGAGATTATTACACAATAAATATACCACATTAACTTTATTTTTATTACATATCAAACTTTTAATTAAATAATGTTATGATTGAAAGAAAATATAAATATTTTATTCATTTTATAAAATAAATAGTCTATATTGACTATTTATAGACTATTTATATTTATTTAATGTTTTTGATAATTTTTTAACATTATCAGAAGATAATTTAGTAAGTGGTAATCTTACTTCATCAGAATGTATTAGTCCTACTTCATATAAAGCTCTCTTTATTGGAATAGGATTTACCTCACTAAATAAAACTTGACTATAAGCAACAGCTTTTTGCTGCAATATCAAACTTTTTTTGATATCTTTATTTAAATATGAAAAAACTAAATCATGAGTATCTTTTGGTATAATATTGGCATTCACTGAAATGACACCAACACCTCCCAAAGAAAGTAAAGGTAATACCTGATCATCGTTTCCAGAATAAATATCTAAAGATATTTTTTTTAAATTTTTTAAATAAGCTAATTTAGCTACTTGACTAATATTGCCACTAGCTTCTTTTATACCTACTATATTATGATAATTTTGTGCTAAATCAATTACTGTTTCTGGTTCAATATTACAACCAGTACGACTAGGAACATTATATATAATTATAGGAATATTAACACTATCTGCAATCATACCATAATGTTGTTTTAATCCTAATTGCGTAGCTTTGTTATAATAAGGGGTAACTATTAACAATCCATCAACGCCTAACTGTTCTGCGATTCTAGATAAATTTATGGCACTTTTTGTACAGTTAGAACCTGTGCCAGCTATAACCTTTACTCTTTTATTAACATAATCAACACAATGTTTTATACAACTAATTTGTTCATCGTATGATAAAGTTGAAGCTTCTCCAGTAGTGCCACATACAACAATAGCATCAGTTTCATTTTGAATTTGATAATCAATTAACTTATCCATCGAAGAATAATCTATTTTTCCATCACAAAAGGGTGTAACCATAGCCACTGCCGAACCTTTAAATATAGACATAATAACCTCCATTCATTATATTGTATGATAAAATATAAAAAAGGGATATTATAAAATATATTAACATATCATTTAATAGGTGATTAAATGGCTAAAAAAGTAATAATTGCAAATTCAAATTCTAACAACGAAAACAATGAGACATTAGTATTAATATCAAATTATATATATAACAAATTAAAAGAAAATAATATCAATGCCATACTACTACCCAATGATAATAAAGCTATAGAAAAAATAACTAACGATATAAATAATAAATATGGAAAATCAACAGAAAATATAATATTATTTAATGAATTAATAAATACAAATCAGGGTACAGAAATAATATACGCTTTAAGAAATACGAACCAATTAGCAAATAAAATTAATAATGAATTTGAGAAAAATAATTTACAGATGAACAAGTTTTACCAGCAAAGACTTCCCGGCGATACCTCAAAAGACTATTATTATATAACTAGAGAAACTAATCCTAGCGAAACAATAATTATCAATTATGATTTAGATGAATATCAGGATTTTATTAATTATGCAAATAGTGTAGCATTAGCCTTAATTGATTATTTGAATACAAAAAAAGAAAATACATATACCGTTGTAAAAGGTGATAGTCTTTATAACATTGCAAAAAAATTTAATACCACTGTTAATAATTTAAAAAATATTAATAATCTTTCTACTAATTTACTTTCCATTGGACAAATACTAAAAATACCTTCTTCTATTAACAATACATATACCGTTGTAAAAGGTGATAGTCTTTATAGCATTGCAAAAAAATTTAATACCACTGTTAATAATTTAAAAAATATTAATAATCTTTCTACTAATTTACTTTCCATTG
>CAKPFG010000009.1 GCA_934153675.1 uncultured Bacilli bacterium | reverse complement strand
TTTGATATATAGAATCAATCAGAAATGATTGATTTTTTCTTTTTATGAAAAAGTCAACCTAAAAGAAAGGTTGGTGTATATGATTAAAATTATTAAGGAAGAAATAGAAATTGAAGAATCATTAGAATCAAGATTAAAGATCATATGTGATTTTTGTAATACTACTCCAACAATAATAAACGGAAGTATTAGAAGAGTAGAACATACAAATCTTACTTATATTGAACCACACAGAATAATTATTAATGATAACTTATATCTTGCTTTTAATTACTCAAATGAAATATATATTAATAATTTAGGTAAGAAGATAAAACTATCTGAACTTGAAAACTATATAAAACAAGCATAGGTCTTGACTTTTAAAATAAAAACTATTATTATAAATAACCAATAAATGACAAGCAGTATCCGTCTTTTATTAGAAAGCGAGGTACATCTATGGTCAAATACATAATTCATTTAAATAAAATTAATAATAGAAATATAAGAGGAGTCAAGAGTATTACTTGTTAATGCTTTTGTCTCCTCTTTTTTCGTAGAAAAAGGAGTGATAAAGTTATGAATGAAGAAAAGAAAATTGCAGGACTATATATTCGTGTATCAACAGAAGATCAAGCAAGAGAAGGATTTAGTTTACCAGAACAAGAAAAACGTTTAAGAACAATGTGTGAATATAAAAGTTATGAAATATATAAAGTGTATGAAGAACGTGGAATAAGTGCTAAAACTGGTAATTATAGACCTAAATTTGAAGAACTATTACAAGATATAAGAGATAAAAAAGTTAACACTATTGTAGTATTAAAATTAGATAGATTAACACGTTCAGTTGCAGATTGGGAAAAGATTCTTACTTTCCTTGAAGAAAACGATGCATATTTAGATTGTGCTAATGATGATATAAATACAACAAATGCAAATGGTAAAATGATTTCAAGAATACTTACTTCAGTTAGTCAACAAGAAATAGAAAGAACAAGTGAAAGAACTAAAATAGGACTTGCCGGTGCAATCAAAGTTGGTCATATCCCACATAAAGCACCTTTAGGATATAAACATGAAGATAAAAAGTTAGTAATTGATTATGCAACAAAAGATGTAGTAATAAGAATATTTAATATGTATCACGATGGATTATCATATAAGAAGATAAGTAATATTTTAAATGAAGAACAAGTACTTGGTAAAACTAATTGGAGAGATTCAACAATAGTAAATTTAATAGAAAATCCTATTTATAAAGGGGACTTTATTCATGAAAGAAGAACAAAGAAACCTACTTATTATTTTGATGTAGTTGAACCATTAGTTAGTAAAGAATATTGGGAAGAATGTCAAGTACAACAAAAGAAAAATTCTAGAAGTTATAAAAGAGTAGAAAATTACTTGTTTTTACAAAAATTAAAATGTCCTAAATGTAAAAGAATATTAGGTGGTAAAGCAACAACTAAAAAGAATGGTAATGTTTATTATTACTATTATTGCAATGATTGTAAGATTAATTTTAAAGAAGGAGAAATAGAAAGACAAATAGACCAATATATGGATTCTATTGTTGAATATGATTCAATAGTAAATCAATATTTCTTACCAATGATAAAACAAAAGATAGAAAATCCAAAAGAAGAATTACAAAAAGAATTAAAAACACAAAAATCTAAATTTGATAGAATTCGTGAAGCATATATCAATGAAGTTTTTACTTTAAAGGAATATAATGAAGAGCGAAAAAAAGTTGAAGATATTATTAATGAATTAGAAGATAAATTAAGCGAAACAGAAGTATGTGAAAAATTGAAATTTACTCCTAATGATATATTAGTAAAAAGAGATATTGATTTTATCAATTCTATCAAGTATCCAGAAAAATACAAAGATAGAAATAAATTTTGGAACGATTATACAAGAGAAGAAAAAGCAGACTTAATAATGAAGTATATAGATGAAATAGAATTAACTGATAAATATGGAAATAACGCAGATGTTGATTATATTAAGTTTAGAGAAAGTATAGTAAATGTCAGTAATGAATTATATTTAAATGGTTATTATGATAGATATATACCATCTTTATTTGGAAATATTTATGGAAGAATAAGATTTAGTGAATACCTCCCCGAAAAAGAAGTTGGAGAACAAATAATGAGATTGAGACAATTTTATGATGTGGGATATTATGAAGCAACTTATAATGTTAAAAATCAAGTTTTCTATTTTAATTTTATAGAAGATAATAAAACGTTAGTAAGAGTATTTCCACTTGAAGATTATAGAAAGATAGATCCTAACATAGAAATGGATACATATAATCTTGGAGTATTATATGTAAAAGAAGATAATGGAACGTTACTTGAGCATGTTGATGATGTGTTTAAATATATACCAGCAGAATGTGAAGGTAATGTTGTATATAGTAAGGAACCTATATATGTAGAATCAAAACCTGTTCCTTACTATGAAGTTGAAGAAAATTCTAAAGAAGTTTCTTCATCATAAATAAACGAACACGTTTTGTCAGCTATGCTGATGAAAGTGGGGAAAGTTTATTTAATAATTATCGTGGTACGTTTTGTTGGTTTACCAATGAAAGTAGCGATAGATAATTATAAAGGATTCTAAGGAATATTCCTTAGCCCACTGGAATTTTGGCTTTGCCGAAATACCTAGGGGGTTAAATATTTTGTCATAACAAAATATACCCTCAAAAACCAAGTTTTAACTACTAACCAAAGTATAAAAATAAAGGAGCGTGATTATTATAGAATTAGCATATTCATTTCATTTAGGTAGTGATAAAAATAAGAAAAATAGTAGTAAAGCAAGTGCAAAATCAAATGTAAGTGGCACAACATCTAAAAGCAATAATGCAATACAAAATGCAGGTGGACTAACAAAAGTAGATAATCATAATTATAGAAAATATGACAATCAACAAGAAAATATTGAAATAATAAGAGGTACTTCTTCTCTAGTTGATGATGTTAAAAAACTCTATATTGAAGAATTTGAAGAAGCAAAAGAAGAATATAATTCTAAACAAACAAGAGAAAACAGAAAAATAAAAGATTACTTTACTCACGTTAGTAATAACTCTAAAAACGATTTAGCTTGTGAAATTATTATTGAACTTGGAAACAAAAAATATTGGGATACTAAAAATTTAAAATTTAAGAAAAAAATGACAAATGTTTTTAAAGAACAAGTTGTTGATTTAGAAACAATACTACCAAACTTTAAAATAGCAAGTGCAATTATTCATTATGATGAAACAAGCCCACATCTTCATATTGTAGGTGTACCAATTAAAACTGGTGGAAAAAATGGTATGAGTAAACAAGTTGGTAAAAGTGATGTTTTTACAAAAGAATCACTTCGTAAATTACAAGATAAAATGAGAATTTTATGTATTGAATCATTTAATAAAGAATATAATCTTACTAATTCTTTAAAGAAAAAACAAAAAGGTAGAAATATAGATTATCATATAACAGAAATGGATAATTATATGGAAATGAAAGAACAACTAGAAAAGAATCAAGAAAATTTAGAAAAAGCAAATAAAAAATCTCTTGAACTAGATAATAAGTCAAAAGAAGTTAAAGAAATAATAAGTGATTTGAAACCAACACTAATTAAGAAAGATAACTATATTTTAAAACAAGAAGATAAAGACAAAATAGAAAAGTATATAAATCAAGTTGATAAAACAAATGATGAATATAAAAATATTCAAACTTTATCTATTACTTTAAATAATGTAGATAATCAAATACAAGAAAATCAAAAGGAAATACAAACTCTTACTGAAAATAATGAGGCATTACAATTAAGAGTTGATACACTAACTAGAAACAATAAAATTAAAGATAAACAGATTAAAGATTTAAAAGAAGAAAATCTTTCTTTAAGACAATCACTATCGTTTTGGAAAGATAAATTCTTAAAAGTAATATCTTTCATCAAAGATAAATTATTTGGAAAAGAAAAAGAACGAGAAAAATATATGGACGTTGCAGAAGATTTATATTCAAAGAAAATTATTGAAGAAGATACATTTGAAGATTTACAAGATACTTATGAATTTAGTAAAAACCACGATTATGAAAGAGATAAAGACGATTTTGGAATGGAAATTTAATAAAAAATATTAAAAATTTAAAAAAGTATGGTATAATAATTTGCGTCAGGAGGGATTAGTATGGGTAAAATGCCTACAAAAATTAGCAATGTCATTCGTAGTTGCAGTATTTTCATCGATCAAGATCGTACAAGAAATATTTGCTATACCATAAATCAAAATACACCAAATGAAACTAATATTCATATAAAATTACAATCTGAATGGTATAGACCAAAAAAATCTGAAAAAATAATTGATGATAGCAATGAATTTGTGAATGGTTTTAAAGTTGTTCAAACAGAAAATGGTGAATATGCATATGTAAGAGAATCTGATAATGTTTTACTACCTTTTCGATATGATGTTGCTTTCGATTTTAATCAATATGGATTTGCAATAGTTGGTAAAGATGGAAGTGTATCTTGGATTGATACTACATTTAAATACCTTAATCTTGAAGGAGAATTTGTTGAAGAAAAAATAGATAAGAGTTATTCTAAATTTTCTGGTTGGCAAGGAATTAGTGAATTTAGTGAGGGAAGTATTCCTTTATCGCGTGTTTATGACGGTAGAAATAGTTATGGAAAAATAGCATATTTAGGAATCGACGGTAGATTTAAAGAGTTTTATAAGTATGATGGAGAAATACATGAGCATTGGCCAGATACGACATTTAATAATGGAACAGAATTTGATGAAAATGGCTACGCAATGGCTAATGGTAATATGTTATTTGCAAGAGGTTATTATTGTTCTTACGCTGATTTAATAAAAATCTGCACAGAAAAAGGATTTATTACTTCAATAAGTGAAGATGCAGAAAAACATTTTGATAAGGAAACAGGAAAAGTTTTAAGAAAAATTAAAAGAAGTGAAGGAAATCAAACAAAGTAGTGATAAATTATTGTTACTTTTTTCTTTTAATGGTATTATGTATATAGAGATTGATTATTATATCAATCGTCTTTGAGAGAAAGTTGTAGATTACTACGACTCTCGCACCATTGGTAAATATGTTCGAACAATTCGAAATTTGATATATAGAATCAATCAGAAATGATTGATTTAGAGTGTTGACAAAGTTCAATGCTCTTTTATTTTTTTAGATATGTGGTAAAATTAATGTAGCTAGAAAAGTTATAAATAGTCTTAATTTAAATATTCCAGTTGTTGGGTTAAAGATAAAAATCATGCTACAAGCAAATTATTAGCATTTTACTCATTACAAGAAATAGATATAGATAAAAGAAGTAATTTATTTTATTTGTTAGAACGTATGTAAGATGAAGTTCATAATTTTACTATTAACCATCATAGAAAAATAAGAAGTAAAGGAAGTCTTTCAAGCTTACTTGATAATATTTCTGTTATTGGTGAAAAAAGAAAATATGCTCTTTTAAAAAAATATAAAACAATTAATAAATTAAAAGAAACAAGTATTAAAAAATTAGATCTAATACTGCCTCACCAAATAAGTGTAAATTTAAAAACTTTTTTAGATAATCTTGAGTAGATTTTATTTTATAAACTGTGATATAACTATAAGGTAGGAGGATATATGAAAAATAAAAAAGCGTTTACATTAATAGAATTAATAGCAGTATTAGTAATACTAGCTATATTAGCACTAATAGTAACCCCAATAGTATTAAATATCGTAAAACACTCTAAGGAATCAGCCAATAAAAGAAGTGTTGATGCATACGGAAAAAGTATAGAACTTGCCGTAGCTAATTATTTACTAGATAAAGGAGAATTTCCAACAAACATAAGTGATTTAGAAATTGAATACTCAGGTAAAGAGGTTATATGTAATATTTCCCTATTAAATGAAGATTCAAGTGTATACTTATCAGAATGTAAAGTAGGTAATAGTGATGTTAAAGATAAAAATACTAGTGATGGATGGTATCACTATGGTAAAAAAACAACTTATAAATCCTATAAAATAGGCGATGAAGTAACATATAATGGTATTAATTTTTATGTTATAGAAAATAGTGATGAGAATAGTGATTCTGTAACACTACTAAAGGAAGAACCATTAACAGTAGCTGAAGTAAATAAATATGGCGGAGTAGGAACAGAAAATAATCATGTTAATATGTATGTAACAGATAATACAAGTGACTCAGATTATCAAAAAGCCGTTGATCAAAATGGATACGGAGGAATGGCATACTATTCAAGTTCAACATGTAGATATACTAATTTTATGCATTCTAATTGGATATCTGATGGATGTACGACAGATTATGCAAAGAGTGAAGTAAAATATGTAGTAGATGCCTGGGTATTAGATAAACTAAAGATAAGTGACCTAAAAGAGGATAAAACCGGTTATAGTGCAAGATTAATAACATATAATGAATTAATAGATAATTTAGGATATGGCGATAATGGACAAGGTACAATAAAAATGTCACAAAATGGAGAAACCCCAAGTTGGGTATATAATAGTAAATATTATTATTGGACCATGAGCCAACATGGAGATTCTACTTTTTACGTGTGGTATGTGTACGGCAGCTACGTGCACAACGACCATGTGCTTAACGCCGGAGGTTCTGTGCGCCCCGTTATAACCCTCTTAAAATCTGCTATTTAACATATAATTTTAAGTAATTGTTGTAAATATAATAATTTATTATAAATTATTTACAATAACAATATAAATATTATATAATTAAGTTGGTGATATAATGTATTATTTAATAATTGCTAAAGATTATGAGTGTAATATTTATGATGTGATAATGTCTGGTACTTATGATGAAATATCAAAATATACAACTAAATTTTTTTCTTCTGGAGATATTAGAAGTAAAAATAAAGATATTGTTGATAATTTTGTTAAAAAGTATAATGACAATGGTGATATTGTAATAATTAATTCTTGCAAACCTAATGTTAGAGTAAGGGTGCTATATAAACAAGATATAGAGGTTGCAAATGTAATTATAAAAAGTCAGAAGTTTTTAATAAAACTTTTAAAGAGTAAAAGAATGAATAATTTTTCTGAGTGGGATTATCGTATGATTTGTTATTCACAAAATAATGAATATAAAAAGCATATTAAAAAATGGTTAAATTCTCGCAAAAAATATGGGGATTATTATTTGTCTATTTATAATATAGAAAAGTATTATGACTATCTTACTGCATATGGTTTTCCTAAAAGAAGTGAAATTTATAGTGATATAAAAAGGAATAAAGAAAAAAAGATAAAAAGAATATCGAAGCAAAAATTAGAAAATAATTCTTTATTTAATGAAATTTATGACTTATATTTAAATGAGGGGATAGATGGAGTTTTTAATGTTTATTCAATTGATTACTTAGTTCAAAATTTAAGTAATGATGAATTTAAGGTATTAGGACTTAGAGGGTATAAATAATCCTCTTTTCTTTTTACTATTATAAAAAAAATAAATCGTGTTATAATTAATTAGACTTGAAAGGTATTTATAGATAATAGATTATTAAAAAATGCTAAGGAATCTTTAGTATACGTTTTTTTAATGTTGTTTATTAATGTGTTATTATATTTTAAAAAAATAGATTTTGAAGTAATTTTGATGATATTAAAAGCTTTTCTTATTTTTTGATTACTATGTTACTTGAAAGTTTATTCATTTTTAATTTTTCTCCTAAGTTAGTAATCATTTAACTATCTACTGATAGTTTTAATTGTAAAATACTTTTTAATATTCTTTTTGTTATTTTTATGAGTATATCAATGACTATTACAGGTGGTATGATAGGTATTGGATATTTTGGCGCTTTTAATAAAAACTTTTTTTAGTTCTTGGCCAAGAAATTTTTGTTGTGCTTTTTTCTGTGAAATATTACTAGTTCAATCTATTGCTTGTAAAGTAATGAAAATGATTCACAAAAAGGTATAAAGGATTGTAAACATAAATAAAATTTGCTATAATTCTTTTGGGTGATAATATGACAAACAAAGATTTAGCTGATATAATATTTCCTAATATAAATAAAACTGTAGAACAAATAGAGAAAATGTACCCTAAAAGGGATATTAAGGGGGAAGTAACACGTTTTGCTCCATCTCCAACAGGTTATATGCATATAGGTGGAATGTATCAAGCTTTAACAGATTATGTAATTGCAAAAAATACAAATGGTGTGTTTTATTTAAGAAATGAAGATACTGATCAAAAAAGAGAAGTAACAGATGCTTTTAAGGCTATTATGGATACACTAGATTATTATGATATAAAACCTGATGAATATGAGTATGGAAAGGTTATTGGTAATTATGGACCGTATATACAAAGCAAGAGAAAGGAAATATATCATGTTTATATAAAACATTTGATTGAAATAGGAAGAGCTTATCCTTGTTTTTGTACTAGTGATGAATTAGAAAATATGCGTAAAAACCAGGAATTAACCAAACTTAGAACTGGTTATTATGGTAGATTTTCGAAATGCCGTAAGTTATCTGTTGATGAAGCTATAAAAAAAATTAAAGCGGGTATTCCGTTTGTTATTCGTTTTAAATCAAAGGGAAATTTTGAAAATAAAATAAAATATAATGACTTAGCAAAAGGTTTGATTAAAATTAGTGAAAATGATATAGATGATGTTATTATGAAAAGTGAGAATAAATTACCTACTTATCATTTTGCACATGTTATTGATGATCATTTAATGCATACTACCATAGTTGTAAGAGGGGAAGAATGGTTGCCAAGTGTTTCTAAACATTTACAGATGTTTGAGGCATTAAATTTTCAAGCACCTAAGTATATTCATACTCCATTGATCTTAAAAAAGGAAGATGGCAAGGTTAGAAAAATAAGCAAAAGAAAAGATCCAGAAGCTAATATGGATTATTATAAGGAAAAAGGGTATCCAGCGAGTGCTGTTATTGAATCTGTTATGACTATAATTAATTCTAATTATGAAAAGTGGAGGAGTTTGAATCCTAATAAAAAATTTTATGAATTTGTATTTGATCCTTTGAAAATGTCATCTTCAGGAGCTTTATATGATTTGATGAAATTGGAAGATATTTCTAAAAATATTATATCTAAAATGGATAAGGAACAATTGTATTTGAAATCTTATTCTTGGGCATGTGTTTATTCAAATAAATTAAAACAATTAATAGATAGTGATGTTTCTTATTATAAGAATGTAATTAATATTGAAAGAAATCAAACAAAACCACGTAAAGATATTTCTAAGTATAGTGATATATATGATTTAATATGGTATATGTATGATTCTTTATATCAAAATATTTCATATGAGTGGATGAAAATTACTGATATAAATGAAATAAAAAAGATTTTAAATTTGTATATTGATAAATATTATAGTGATTCTTTTGATAAAGATACTTGGTTTAATAAAATAAAAGAAATGGCAAAATATTTAGGGTATGCAGATAATATGAAAGAATATAAAAAGAATCCAGAATTGTATAAAGGAAATGTAGCTGATATTGCAACAGTTCTTAGGGTAGCTTTAACATCTAAAAGAAATACCCCGGATTTATATGAAATAATGCAGTTATTCAAAAAAGAAAGAATTATAAATAGATTTAATATGGTAAAATAACGAATATGGTACTTGAAAAATATATTTTGTCATGATAAAATGATAGTGTCATTTGGCATTATTATTTGGCCTGTTGGTGAAGTGGTTTAACACATAGCCCTCTCAAGGCTACATACATGGGTCCGAATCCCATACAGGTCACCAAAAGATAATATCCTTGATTTTTCAAGGTTTTTTTTGTTTGAATAAATTTATAAAAAAGTTACATATTAGTATTAGTACTTTAAATTACAAAAAATTCTTAATTTGACAATGTTTTTTTATTTTGTTATAATCAAAAACGTGTCCTCAAAAAAGGACTAGAATTGGAGATTTATTGTGAAAAAGATATTTAATATTATTCTTTTACTAACACTATGTATGCTTATTTGGGATTTGAAAGTATCTGCATTAAACAAAATCGAAGAAGATGAAAAATTAGAATTATATGATGTAAATAAAAAAGTTGTAGTTACTTCAGATAATTTATATGATTTTTCAAAAGAAAAAGAAATAAAAAAAGAATTAGAAAAAAGAGAAGAAATAAAAAAGCTTGAACAGGAAAAAATTGAGCAAGAAAAAAAGGAACAAGAGAAAATTGAACAAGGAAAAAAGCAAGAATATTTAAAACAACAAACTTCATCAGTTGATGAAGCCCAAGTTTATTACAATGATTCATCATTAGGAAATAATATAGCTTCTTTTGCATTGCAATTTGTTGGTAATCCATATGTAGCAGGAGGAACTAGTTTAACTCTTGGATCTGATTGTTCAGGGTTTGTTATGGCGGTATATGCTAATTATAATATTAGTATTCCAAGAACAACAACAGCCCAAGCTTCAATTGGTAGTAGTATTTCTTTAGATAATATACAAAAAGGGGATATAGTATCCTATGGGTATAATGGTAATATAACTCACTCAGCAATTTATATAGGTGATGGTAAAATAGTACATGCATCAACTCCATCACTTGGTATTAGAGTTGATAATATGAATATTATGCCAATTATAACAATTCGAAGAATAGTATAATTTGACTAAAATGGTAACTTATGTTACTATTTTTATATGAGAGTAAAAAAGAAGATAGCTGTTTTTTTAGTAGTATTTGATATGATTGTTATTATTTTTGTTATAATTTTAAAAGGTAATTATACTACTTCTGTTAAATCGAAGAATGTTGCAAGTGCGGCTAATGTTATTACTAGGTCTAATGAAGCACTTGATTCATATAAAAATGAAGAAATAAAAAATTATATTGATCAGAAAAATTATGAAGAAAAATTAAAAATTGAGACAATTGAACAGGAAAAGAAAATAAATAATATTGTTAAACAAGAAAATTCTAAAGAAAAAATAGTTAGTCATTCAAATTATGAATCAGTTGCAGATTTTGCGTTGCAATTTGTAGGTAATCCATATGTAGCAGGAGGAACTAGTTTAACTCTTGGATCTGATTGTTCAGGATTTGTTATGGCAGTATATGCTAATTATGGAATTAATTTGCCAAGAACATCAAAGGTGCAATCTTCTGTAGGAGTTGCTGTTTCATTAAATAAAATAGAAAAAGGGGATATAGTAGCATATGGATATAATGGTTCTGTAACGCATACTGCTATTTATATAGGCGATGGTAAAATAGTACATGCATCAACCCCATCTCTTGGAATTAGAGTAGATAGTGTAAATATTATGCCAGTTATATCAATTAGAAGAATAGTTTAAAAAATGGGTTTGTAAATAAAAAATCTTTCCATGATAAAAAGCAATGGAGAGATTTTTATTATGAAAGAAAATAGCAAAGGAAAAGAAATATTAAAAATATTACAAGAAAATTATGAAATTGAAACTGCTTAAGATATATCAAGTGTATTAAAAGATGTGTTTAAAGGTTTGCTTATTTAAATGTTTATATTTAGTTACTAAAAATATATCTAAAAAGTAGAATCAAGCATATAGAAATTGGTAAAATATATTATCTGAGTTATTTATTATATTAGATGGAAGAATAAAATTAAATATTATATTATTATTTAAATAACAAAAAAGAAACCAATTAAGGTTTCCAAAAATCATGGTTAGATTCCATTTATAGACTTTCTTACGCACTTAGATCAACTGTTATTTTTTTACTCTTTTTCTTTTTTTATTTAACATTTCTTCAACTTTGGAACTTAATTCCTTTCTAATTTCCTCTAACTTTTCTATTTTTTCAAAATCAATATCATTTTTTTCAATCATGTTTTTTTCTTCTATATGCTTTTCATTAAGTAGATTATCATCAATATCATTATCAGAATTGCTATTTTTAACATTTTTAATATCTACACTTGATATATCTATATTATCAAGCGATTCCATATTATCATCATTATTAGAATTATTGTCTACAATCTCATCAATAGAATTAATAACAACATCGTCAGTTTGTGGTATAATAAATTCATTGTCATTTTCAAAAGTTTCTTCAGATTCATCATTATTATTAACGGAATTTCCAGTGTCATTATTTTTAATTTCTTCATTTTCATTTAAAACTTCGTCTATGAATTTATTATCGTCTTTAGTAAGACAACTATCAATTATAGCTTCTGAAAGATTAAATGTTGTATTGTTTTCTTTATCTAGTTCAATTAATTTTAACAATTCTTCTATAGTAGTTTGTCCTTTAACTACTTTTATCATGCCATCTTGTAAAAGTGTAATAACATTATTATCATAAACAAGCTTTCGCAATTTATCTTTTCTAATATTCATACTAAGAGCATCTTTTATTTTTTGATTTATTAATAAAACTTCTTGGATTGCAGTTCTTCCTTTATATCCATTATTACAATGTTCACATCCAACTGCTTCATAAATTTCTTTAGCATCTACATTAATGGTTTTTTTTATAAGTTCTTTTTCATAATCTGTAGTTTCTCTTTTTCTTTTACAATATGGACATAATTTTCGAGCTAGTTTTTGTGATATAATTCCTGTTAGAGCCTCAGCAAGTAAATATTTTTCTACATCCATATCCATTAATCTTTCAATTGTAGACAAAGAGTCATTTGTATGTAGCGTAGATAATACTAAATGCCCTGTAACGCTAGCTCTAATTGCAATAGTAGCTGTTTCACTGTCTCTAATTTCACCAATCATAATAATATTTGGATCTTGCCTTAGTATAGATCTTAATGCGCTGGCAAATGTTAATCCTATTTCTGGATTAACTTGGATTTGATTAACACCTTCAATATCCATTTCTATTGGATCTTCAATAGACATTATATTAGTTTGCTCATTATTTAATTTTTGTAGTATTGAATATACTGTCGTTGTTTTTCCTGTTCCAGTAGCGCCTGTTATAAGTACAATACCATTGGGTTCATTAATCATTTCTACAACTTTTTTGTAGTTATAATTAGAAAAGCCTAACTTTTCAATACCATTTAAACTCAATGAATAATCTAATATACGAATAACTATTTTTTCACCGTTACTTGTATTAATAGAAGATACACGTAAATCAAGTAAAACATCTTTTATTATGCCCTTAATAGCCCCATCTTGTGGTAATCTTGATTCAGTAATATTCATTCCAGACATTATTTTTATTCTAGTAATTAAATTTTTAACATATTCTTCTTTAATAGTAGCGTAATTATTTAATATTCCATCAATTCTAACCCTTATTTGCATATATTTTTCTTTAGGATCGAAATGAATGTCAGATGCTCCCATTTTAGTGGCATCAACTAAAATATCATTTACTATATCTACAACAGGCATATGTTCAAAATCAAAAATCTTTATCATTTTATCACCCTTTTTATTCTTTTACACTAGATTTTAGATTAAATATATTATATAATATTCATGTAAATAATGCAAGGGTGATAATATGTATTCAAAAAGTAAAGCTTTTGCTTTAGTAGAAACATTGGTTGTATCTACATTTGTTGCTGCAATATTAATTTATTTGTTTGTTCAGTTTACAACTTTGCAAAATAAATATAACGAATCTTTTAGATATAATGATATTGATGATTTATATAAATTAAATAATATTAAAAATTTTATAAAAAGTCTGCCAACAGATAATCAAAAAAAAATAGAAATGGAAATTGATACGAATAATTATATTATTATTAATAATAATGATAATATAGACTATTTAGATAATCAAACTAATTTGTTTGATAGTTTAGATATGAAAACTTTAATTATAACAAAAGCCGATGTTTCTAGTATAAAGGGTGTATCTAAAAACATTCAAAAGATGTTAAAAAATATAAATAATAAAAGTGAAAATTATAGATTAATAGTTGAATTTAATAATTTAAATTGTGCAACTATTACATTTAGTTTGGGGGAGTTATGAATCGAGGATTTACTACGATTGAATTAGTGGCATCATTTTCTATTGCAATGGTTATTTTAACTCTTTTATTTAATGTTGTATTAATTATGAAAGATGATTATAATAATATTGAACAAAAAACGGATTTGCTTATAAAAAAAGATAATCTTAGTTATAATATTAATGAAAAATTAAAAGAAAAAAAACTTACTAGAATTGAAAATTGTGACATAAGTTCTTGCTACTTATTTATGTATAGTGATTCTACTTCTGATAAATTAATATATAATAAAAATGATAATACTATATCTTTTAACAACTATACATTTTCAGGTAATGATAATATTGAAATAGATGATATTTCTATCAAAGAATATTATGATAAAACTCAATCTAATTTATATAATGGATATTTAGTTATTAATATACCAATTTTGTATAACAATAAAGATTATTCCATAAAAGTTTTATATTATTATAATACGGATGATTTAACTATAGTATTATAAAAAGTAAATAAGATATAATTATGGATATTAATCCTTGCAATAATCTAGCTTCAAAATAAGGTAAGTACCTTATTTTTTTATTTTCTAAAATGCTAATTACTTGAAGATGAATACTAATACCACCAAAGGATATAAAAAAGGATGAAATTAATAATTTTGTAATAATATTAAAATTTGTCATACTTGTATACTTTAAACCACTAGTTATCTCTAAAATACCATTGAAAATTGGATTAAAATGGAAATATTTATTTATAATGGCAGATAAAATTAGACAACTTGTAATAGTACCAAATACTAAAAAAAGAGTATCTATTGTATCTTTTATTGTCTTAGATAGTGTAGTAATAAATCCATTGGGTTGAATTTCAAACGGATTAATTACATTGGTGCTTTTAGGCTTATTTTTATTTCTTAAAAAAATACCAATAATAATATTAGATATATAGTGAGATATTAAAATGATAAATCCTAGTTTTTTATTACCTAAAAAAATTGTTCCTACTGTTCCAATTATAAAAATAGGATTTACAAAATGAGAAAATAATAATATTTTATTTGCATCTTCAATTGTTATTTTTTTTAGTTCTAATAGTTGTTTTATGTATTTACTATTAGAAGGTGATCCAGTAAGCATACTTAGGATAATAATATATGCACAATTACTATTTAAATGAAAAATATTTGTCATAATTGGTTTTAATAAGTATCCAATAATTTCTACAAAACCATAATTTTCTAAAATTCCAGATAGTATTAAAAAACTCATCATAGATGGGAATAAATTATTAATACATAAATCTAGAGAAAATTTAACACTATTAATTACTATTTCTGAATATATTATCATTGATGATGCAAATAGTATTAATATAGTAATTACAATTATCTTTTTTAAATGTTTCATCAATTAAGTTTATGATATTTATTTTAAAATATAAAATTTTATGATATGATAATACTTGTTTTGGAGGAACTATGTTAGTTTGTGATAATTTGGAATTAAGTTTTAAAGATAGAGTTTTATTTAAAAATGTAAATATTAAATTTGAAAGTGATAATTGTTATGGAGTAATAGGTGCAAATGGTGCTGGAAAATCTACTTTTTTAAAAATATTAAATGGTGATATAGAACCGACTAGAGGTAGTATTATAAAAGATAAAGGTGAAAGAATTAGTTATCTTGTTCAAGATCATAGTATCTTTGATGATAAGCAAGTCTTAGAAATAGTAATAGCAGGCGATAGCGAATTATATAATATAAAAAAAGAAAAAGATAGTCTTTATATGAAAGAAGATTTTAAAGATGAAGACGGAATTAGAGTAGGAGTATTAGAAGATTTGTTTTTAAAGAAAAATGGTTGGCAAGCGGAAAGTGATGCAGCTATTCTTTTATCGGGCCTTGGTATTTCGCAGAATAAGCATAATTTATATATGAAGGATTTAAAGGAAATAGATAAGGTAAAAGTTCTTCTTGCTAGAAGTTTATTTGGCAATCCCGATATTTTACTATTAGATGAACCTACTAATGGTCTTGATTTAGAGGCAAAAGATTGGCTTGAAAATTTTTTGCTGGAATTTAAAAATACTGTTATAGTAATATCACATGATAGAGATTTTTTAAATAGAGTTTGTACTCATATGATAGATATAGATTATGAAAAAATAACTAAATTTGTTGGTAATTATGATTTTTGGTATGAATCAAGCGAACTTATTAAAAAACAAATAAAAGAGTCAAATAAGAAAAAGGAACAGAAAATTCAAGAACTTGAAAATTTCATTCGTAGATTTCAGGCTAATGCCTCGAAATCCAAGCAAGCAACAAGTAGAAAAAAGGCTTTAGAAAAAATACAATTAGATGAATTAAAACCTTCAAATAGAAAATATCCTTATATTAAGTTTACACCGTATAGGCCTCTTGGAAAAGATGTTATTAAAATTAATAAACTGAATTTATTAGGTAAAGAAACTATTGTTCATAATTTTAAATTAACTATTAACAGTAATGATAAAATAGTTGTTATAGGCAATGAATTATTAAAAACGGCTTTATTAGAAGCTATTTATAATAATAATCAAAATATAATGTATGGTCAAACAGTAAAAATTTCCTACCTTCCAAAATCAAATAATAAATATTTTACAAAGGATGAGAATATGATTCAGTGGCTTAGTAAATATTCTTCTGATACATCTGAAACATTTATAAGAAGTATTCTTGGTAAGATGTTATTTAGTGGGGAGGAAGCTTTAAAAAGTGTTAATGTTTTAAGTGGAGGAGAAAAAGTTAGATGTATGCTTGCTAAAATAATGTTAGAACAATCTAACGTTTTGTTGCTAGATGAACCAACCAATCATTTAGATATGGAATCAATTCAGGCTTTAAATAATGCATTGATTGAATTTCCTGGGGTAGTAGTGTTTACTACATATGATGTAAAATTAATAAGCACTGTATCTAATCATATTATTAAAATAAATGATGATGGTACTTTTATAGATAGTAAAACTAGTTATGATTCATATTTAAGAAAATATGAGAGTAAATAAGTATTAGAAAATTAGAAAATTAGGAATAAATTATCATAAAGGATTAACAAAATTATGAGAAACAATTGACAATACCTTTTAAAAATGTTATATTAATGTAGATTTAATTTTGATTTGCAGTTTTTGCAAATCTTTAATTAAGTAAAATTGGAGACACCTGGAGGTGTGGAAAGGAGGATATCATGCCAACAATTAATCAATTAGTTAGAAAAAATAGAACTAAGAAGACTAAGAAGAAAAAGTCACCAGTTTTGAATATTGGTTATAATAGTAAGGATAAAGTGCAAACAAGAGTTGATGCTCCACAAAAGCGTGGTGTATGTACTCGTGTAGGAACTATGACTCCTAAAAAACCAAACTCAGCTCTAAGAAAGTATGCTCGTGTTAGACTTTCAAATAATATGGAAGTAACAGCATATATTCCTGGTGAAGGACATAACTTACAAGAACATAGTGTTGTAATGATTCGTGGTGGCCGTGTTAAGGACTTAATCGGTGTTCGTTATCATATTATTCGTGGTACATTGGATACTGCTGGAGTTGAAAATCGTCGTCAAGGACGTAGTAAATATGGTAGTAAAAAACCAAAAAATAAATAATAGATAGGAGGTAATTTATGCGTAAAAGACGTGCTGTTAAAAGAGATGTATTGCCAGATCCAATTTATAATTCTAAAGTTATTACTAAGTTAATTAATGGAATTATGAAGGATGGTAAAAAAGGTACAGCTCAAAAAATACTTTATGATGCATTTGATATGATTAAGGAAAAAACTAATCAAGATGCAATGGAAGTTTTTAATAAAGCAATGGATAATATTAAACCAGCTTTGGAAGTTAAGTCTCGTCGTGTTGGTGGTGCTAATTATCAAGTGCCTATTGAAGTAAAACCTGCTCGTGGACAAGAATTAGCTTTACGTTGGTTAATTAATGCAGCAAGAACTCGTGGTGGTCATTCTATGGCTATTGATCTTGCTAATGAAATAATAGATGCATCAAATAATACAGGTGCAGCTGTAAAAAAACGTGAGGATACTCACAAAATGGCAGAAGCAAATAAAGCATTTGCTCATTATAGATGGTAGAAAGGAGAGTTGTATGGCTCGCGAATATAGTTTAGAAAATACTCGTAATATAGGAATTATGGCCCATATTGATGCGGGTAAAACTACTATGACTGAACGTATCTTGTTTCATACAGGTAAAATTCATAAAATTGGTGAAACGCATGATGGTGAATCACAAATGGACTGGATGGAACAAGAACAAGAACGTGGTATTACTATTACTTCAGCTGCAACAACTGCTTACTGGAAAAAACACAGATTAAATATAATAGATACACCAGGACACGTTGATTTTACAGTAGAAGTATCTAGATCTCTTCGTGTACTTGATGGTGCAGTTGCACTTCTTGATTCTAATGCCGGAGTTGAACCACAAACTGAAACTGTTTGGAGACAAGCAGATGAATTCAAAGTACCTCGTATGATTTTCTGTAATAAAATGGATAAATTAGGAGCAAGCTTTGAGATGTCTTTGAAATCAATAGGTGAAAGATTAGGAGTTAATTATGCCCCTATTGAATGGCCAATTGGTGCTGAGGCAGAATTTGATGGAATTGTAGATTTGGTTACAATGAAAGCATATCATTATGATGGTGAACAAATAGAAGAACCAACAGAAATTGAAATACCAGAAGATATAAAAAATATAGTAAATAAAAAAAGAAATGATTTGATTGAATCTGTAGTAGAATTTGATGATACATTAATGGAAAAATATTTAGAAGGTGAAACACTTTCAGTAGATGAAATAAAAAGTGCTATTCGTAAAGGCGTTTTAGCTGTTAAATTCTTTCCTGTAATGTGTGGTACAGCACTTGGAAATAAAGGAACTAAGTTATTACTTGACGCTATAGTTGATTATATGCCAAGCCCACTTGATATTGAATCTATTAAAGGAACTGATTTAGACGGAAATGAAATAGTTAGACATCCAAGTGATTCTGAACCATTCTCTGCACTTGCTTTTAAGGTTATGACAGATCCATTTGTTGGTCGTTTAACATTCTTTAGAGTTTATTCAGGACATTTATCTAGTGGATCTTATGTACTTAATGCAACCAAAAATACTAAGGAAAGAATTGGGCGTATTTTACAAATGCATGCTAATCATAGAAAAGAAATTACAGATGTTTATACAGGTGATATAGCAGCAGCCGTAGGTTTAAAAAATACTACAACAGGTGATACTTTATGTGAAGAGAAAAAAGCTTGTATTTTGGAATCAATGGAATTTCCAGAGCCAGTTATTGAACTTGCTGTTGAGCCAAAATCAAAAGCAGATCAAGATAAAATGGCTACAGCTTTACAGAAATTATCTGAAGAAGATCCTACGTTTAGAGCATCAACAAATCATGAAACTGGTCAAACAATTATAGCTGGTATGGGTGAATTACATTTGGATATAATTGTAGATCGTATGAAAAGGGAATTTGGTGTTGAAGCTAATATTGGTCAACCTCAAGTATCTTATCGTGAAACAATTACGCAAACTGCAGAGTGTGAAGGTAAGTATATTAAACAATCAGGTGGTCGTGGACAATATGGTCATGTATGGATTAAATTTGAACCAAATAAAGATAAAGGTTATGAATTTGTTGATGCAATTGTTGGTGGTGTTGTTCCTCGTGAATATATACCAGTAACAGACAAAGGTTTACAAGATGCAATGAAAACTGGTGTGCTTGCAGGATTTCCGATGGTCGATGTAAAAGCTACATTGTTTGATGGTTCATACCATGATGTAGACTCATCAGAAATGGCTTTTAAAGTAGCTGCAAGTTTAGCATTAAAAGAGGCCAAGAAAAAGTGTAATCCAATTTTACTTGAACCAATTATGAAAGTACAAGTTGTAGTGCCGGATGAATATCTAGGAAATGTTATGGGAGATATTACTTCTCGTCGTGGACGTCCTATGGGTCAAGAATCTCGTGGTAATGCCCTTGCAATTGATGCGATGGTACCACTTTCTGAAATGTTTGGTTATGCTACTAGTCTTAGAAGTAATACACAAGGTCGTGGAAACTTTACAATGGTATTTGATCATTATGAAGAAGTACCAAGAAATATTTCAGAAGAAATAATTAAGAAAAGTGGAAATTAATAAAAAACTATTGCTATTTTTTGTTAAATGATATAAAATTATAAATGTGAAAAGAGAGGAGAAATATAATGGCAAAAGAAAAATTTGATCGTTCAAAAGAACATGTTAACATTGGTACCATTGGACACGTAGACCATGGTAAAACAACTTTAACAGCTGCTATTTCAACAGTACTTGCTGGTCATAATGGTAATGTTAAAGTTGATTTCGATAATATTGATAAAGCACCAGAAGAAAGAGAACGTGGTATTACTATTAATACTGCACACATTGAGTACAGTACTGATAAAAGACATTATGCTCACGTTGATTGCCCTGGACATGCTGATTATGTAAAAAATATGATTACTGGAGCTGCTCAAATGGATGGTGCAATCTTAGTTATAGCTGCTACTGATGGACCAATGGCTCAAACTCGTGAACATATATTATTATCACGTCAAGTTGGAGTACCTCGTATGGTTGTATTCCTAAATAAATGTGATATGGTTGATGATGAAGAGTTACTTGATTTAGTTGAAATGGAAGTTAGAGAATTATTAACTGAATATGGATATGATGGAGAGAATACTCCAATAATTCGTGGTTCTGCTTTAAAGGCTCTAGAAGGAGATCCAAAGTGGACTGGAAAGATTATGGAATTAATGGATGCTGTTGATTCTTGGATTGAAACACCAGCTAGAGATATTGATAAACCATTCTTAATGCCAATTGAGGATGTGTTCACAATTACTGGTCGTGGAACAGTTGTTACTGGCCGTGTTGAAAGAGGAAAACTAAAACTTAATGATGAAGTTGAAATAGTTGGACTTAAACCTACTAAAAAAACAGTTGTTACAGGTATTGAAATGTTCCGTAAGCAACTTGATTATGCTGAATCAGGAGATAATGCTGGTGTATTATTACGTGGTGTTGCTCGTGAAGAAGTTGAAAGAGGACAAGTACTTGCAAAACCAGGTTCAGTTACTCCACATACTAAGTTTAAAGCACAAGTTTATGTACTTAGTAAAGAAGAGGGAGGAAGACATACTCCATTCTTCTCAAATTATCGTCCACAATTCTATTTTAGAACAACAGACGTTACAGGCGTTATTACTTTACCAGATGGTGTAGAAATGGTTATGCCTGGAGATAATGTTGAAATGACAGTTGAATTAATTGCTCCAATTGCTATCGAAAATGGAACTAAATTTTCAATTCGTGAAGGTGGTAGAACAGTTGGTTCTGGTAATATTTCAGAAATTATTGAATAATATTTATTAAAAATTACAAAGCTTTTGCTTTGTAATTTTTAATTCGATAGCTTTAAAAAATAATTTATAATACAAATATTAAATTTATTAAAGGGGAAAATAACAAGACAAAAATAAATAAATTTAATGAAAATAGTAATATTAAGTTACCATTAAAAAAAATTAATTATAAAAATGTAGTGACAAATGAATATTTAGTTGCTAATGAAAATTATAAGAAATTTCGTATTAATGCTATTTCTGTTTCTATTCCTAGATATGTAGAAATTAAAAACAAAAAAAGCATATCTAGTTATTTAACAGAAGAAGAATAAAGAAAAACAAAAATTAAAGTAAGAATAAATTTTTTTGTATAATAAAAAGAAACTAGTTGTTGAAATAAACTACGTGTAGTTCATTTCAGTTATTAGTTTCTTTAATTTTTATTTTTTTTTTTGAAAATTGCTTTAGAATAGGTGATAGTGTTTGATATAGAAAATATAAAAATTTATTTGTTTTAAGTTCAAAATCTCCAGCATATTCGTATCCGGTTGAACCAAAACTTAATCTGAATTCATTTAGTCCTTTAAATGGATTTTCCTTTTCTTTTAGTGAAAAATTAGCTATTCCCCCTAAATTAAATTTTCGATATTTTTCAAGTGAATACTTTTCTATTAACTTCCACATAAGTAAGTGTTTAGCACTAAATTTTTTATAATCAGAATTATATCCATCCATAAACAAATAAGCACATTTTTGGTGTTTTATTATAATAGCACTAGCTAATATAATACCTTCTGGTTTGTCTCGTAATAAATTAGTAGCGTAGACTAATTCATTTTTTATAGTATTTAATATATTCTCTTCATATAATTTTTTATTGATAGCTTTGTTATTATTTCTTCCTCTATTTTTAAATACCAAACTATTTGCTAAATTACACTTTTCAACTTGTTTTTGGTACATTACTTGAACACTTTGTAAATATATTTTAGTGTCAATTTTAGCATAATATAAATCTACTTTATTGTTTTTTTGAAAATAATGATATATATCTTGGTAAAAAATTAAATTTCTAGGATATTTTTCTTTGGCTTGATTATATAAATATTCTAAATCTTCGTCACTACCTTTATAAATTTTAATTCCTTCAAAATTTGCCTTTTTTATCTTTGTTTTAAAATTTTTATTAACAGATTGAAATAATTCATTAATATTTTTATTAATATTTATAATTGATTCAAAACGTGGCTTTAGACCTTCAAAGAAATTATTATAACCCAAATGAAAATATCCTAAATTGGTAAGATTTTTAAATATTTCCTCATATTTTTCATCGTTAGTTATATTTTTCATTTTAGGATTATATTTGCTTTTAATTATTATGGGATTAATTTTTATTGCCATTATATGTTTTTTTCCTAAAAATTTTTTTAATAAATTAGTAAAAGTACTCAATAATTCATAATTTGTATAATCAATGAGAAAACCTCTTGGGGCAAGCGCATACTTAAAATGGTTTAATTTTTCTATTAATATTAAACTAGCAGCTTTAATAGTGCCTTCATCTTCTAGCCCTAAGTACATAGCTTTATAATTTTGATTATTCATAGTAAGGGCATATTCGACACTTTGATACATAGATGAAATTTTACTAGTTTTTAAAAAATCTTCGAATTGTTCATTAGTTAGTTCTCTAATTTTCATCTAACCACCTCATTATCATTATAACATATTTATGCATTAATTAAAATGACTAAATTAGATAGATTTTTTAATTCATGAATTTTTATTTGAAAATAATGATTCTATTAAAAAATTATTAATACTTTATATAGATACTTAATGATGGTTATTTAAAAATAAAAAGGATTAATTTAACTTATATTGTTAAATTAAAAAAAAGCATAATAAAAAGTATGAATATTCTGAAAATAATAAAATTGACAGAACAGGTCATACTTACATTGATTATCTTACCTATATGCATAAGAATCCAGAAATTAACGTCTGGTAACTTGATTTTTTGGTTATATTAAAGACAGATAGTAAAAATATTTCATCATTTATTTTACCAAATGTACACTTTACTTTATTAGATATCATAAATAATCCAAATTCTAAAAAAGTAGTTGAATTCTTTGATGATTAAGGAAATATAATTGAAACAGAAGTCTTTAAAGATTTAATAACAGTTATTTTAACTGATAGAAATCCTAATTATACTGGTATTGATTGATTTGTTTTTTTAAAATAACTGGTTCAAAAGATGCAAATTATTTTTTGTGATCCATATGTATCAAATCAGAAACCTAATGTTGAAAATAAGAATGAACAAATAAGATTGTTTTTTCCTAAAGGTAAATCTGCATATAAATATTCAAAAGATGATATAAAAAATATCAATAAATCCATAATTAATAAACTTTTACTTTCTTTAGATGAAAATACACCTAAAGAAGCTTTTATTAAAGTGTTTGATGAAAATATATTTAGCAATCTATTTTAATATAATATCGTCAATGACCAATTATAAATTAGCTCATCTAGACAATTATACTTATACAAATAAAGCAGAACTTTATTTGCTATTAATAATATAAATGCTACAAAGAAACGGAAATAAGTTTAAAAAAGTTTGTAAAAAAAGTGTATTTACTCTAAAAATTTACATAGATTTTTTAATTTAGTCACATTTTTTATCATAGCTATCACACATAGTAGCTTCTTTTGTTTCGTTATCTTTACAATTACAGACTTCAATTGATTCTAATTTACATTCATCACAATTACAATCACAGTGTTTGCAATCATAAACACGACAATTAATTTTTTGTTTTTTCATAAGTACCTCCACAAATAATATTAACTATTATTAATAATATATACGTATTAAGAATAAAATTAATTGGTGATAAAATGAAAATAGGAATTCCACGAGCATTATTTTATTATATAGATGGTGATATACTAATTAATTTTTTTAAAAAAATGGATATAGATGTCATTGTCAGTCCTAAAACAACAAAAAAAATAATAGAAGATGGTATTGTTTCTTCGCCTGATGAGATGTGTTTGTCTATAAAAAATTATATAGGACATGTTAATTACTTGAAAGATAAATGTGATTACATTTTAATACCAAGAATTGATAATTATTATACATTTAATCAAACTTGTACTAATTTTTTAGCTTCTAGAGATATTATAAATAATATATTTGATGTCAAAATACTGGATTATAATATAGATTTGAATAATAAGCAGACTTTGAAGAAAGGACTTTCAGAAATAGCAAAAAAATTAGGAAAAAAGAAAGTTGATATTCTTTATTGTTATCATTATGCTATTAATAAATACAAAAAAGACAGAAAAATTTTAATGCAAATTAATAATCAAAAATTAAATGGAGAAAAAACTAAAGTTTTACTTATTTCACACAGTTATAATGTATATGATGATTTGATAGGAAAACCAATCGTTTCTCTTTTTGAAAAAGAAGGAGTAGATGTTATATATAGTGATCTATTTGATAAAAGTTTATGTCGTAAGTTAAGTCAAAATATTTCTAAGGATTTATACTGGAAATACAGCAAAGAATCTATAGGTTCTTTTGAAATTGTCAAAGATAGAATAAATGGCGTTGTTTTTTTGTCAACATTTCCTTGTGGACTTGATAGTTTGGTTAACGAGTTAATGATATTGAAATTAAATATACCTTACTTAAATATTATTATAGATGATATAAATGCATCAAATGGTATAGAAACAAGAATAGAAAGTTTTGTAGATATTATAAAAAATTATAAATAATTATTTAAATAAATATACAAAATAATTATTTTATGATAAAATGTAATAGTAGGAGGAAATATGAAATGTTTATTATGTGGTAAGGAATTACCAGAAAATGCAAAATTTTGTGATGCCTGTGGAGCAAGGGTTATACCACAGCAAAATAGTGGGGGAAACAATTTTAATGGAGTAAATGTCGATAATAGTTTTGAATCTATAAATAGTATTGATGATAATAATTTAAATAGTATTAATGGTAATGATAATTTAAATAGTATTAATAATATGAGTGTACCTGATAATGATTCAAATAATGATGAACATAATAATAAAAATGAAAGTGTAAAAAAGAAACATAACAAAATACCATTTATTATAATTGCTGTAGTTTTACTTTTAGCAGCTTTAGTTTCAGTGGCTTTTCTATTTTTAAATAAAGATAAAAGTGCTAAAACGGTTTTTATCTCTGGATTTAAAAAAGTTTCAAATGGTTTATTTTCTAATAAAAAGTATAGTTCATTTAATAGTTCATTAAAATTTAATGTTGAGTCTAATGATGCTTCTTTAAAAGAAATAAGTCCTATTTTGAATAATCTAAGTTTTGATGTAAATTTTAACGTTGACAGTACTAAAAAAATGTTAAAAGGAGATATTAATTTAGATTATGGAAATCAGTCTGCTGTTTCTATGGGAATTTATGGTGTTGATAATGTAATATATTTGTCTTTAGGTAATTTGTATGATAAACTTATAAAAGTACCAATGGATAGTAGTGAGTATAATAAATTATATCAAACATCAAGTTCTGATATTAATAATATTAAAGATGGTTTAAATAATGCTTTTGCCAATTCTTTATCTGATAAATATTTAAAAAAAATAAAAGAGAATATAAAAATAAATGGTACTAGTACTAAGGTTACTGCAAATAAATTAGTTTTAGATGGGACAACTTTAAAAGAATTTATAATGTCATTTACTAAAGAACTAAGAAATGATAATAAATTTATAAAATCGTTATCTAATTTATATGGCATTTCTAAAGATCAAATAAAATCAGCTCTTATGGTTAATTCAAAGACTTCTTTTAGTAAAGATTGTTTAGTTGAATTTACTATTTATACTAACGATAATAGTAACTCATTCGTGGGATTAGCACTTGATATTTCATATGATGGTGCAAAGGATAGTATATCTATATTAAAATCAAGTAAAAATAACTATGAGGCATCTATCACTAGTGGCTCTGTTACTATAAATGGAAGTATAAATATTTCTAAAAGTAATAATGGAGAAAAAATAGAATTTTCAATTAAGTATGGAAAAAATACTATTGGATTTATACTTGATAATAAATATTCAAATAATACAGGTATTCAAAGTATAGATACTAATAATGCTATTAGCTATTTAGAATTTGAAAAATCAGCTAGCACAGAAATTCAAAATAATATATTAAAAAACGAAACTCTTGTAAAATTAATTCAAGATCTTTCTTTGATAGGTAGTGATACTACTAGTATTAAAGATAATAACTCATCGTCATCATATTCTGATTTTTTATATTAAAAAAGTAGGTTAGAAGTGATTTGAAGAAAATCTACACAAAATAAAAAGTGTGTAGATTTTTTGTATATTAAAATTAATATAAAAAGGATTAAATTATGACAAGAAAATATAGAAATTTTATGAGAGAAGAAAAAAATAATATCAAATAAATATAATATGTGAAGAATTAGAGATATCAAGAGATGCTAATTATAAATTGGTTATGCAATACTACATTCAGACCGTAAGGAATGTATAAAGATGGAATATATAATAAAAAATCGTTGAAATGAATCTTATTTCAAGTATGTCAGTATCTTATAGTAACACACATAATCTAGATAGAAACACAAAACGGCCAGTTTAAAGTTTTCATCAAGAACAATTATCTCAAAATCTTGATAAATTACAAAATTACATTAAAACAATTTGTATACTATAATAATAATATAAAAATTAAGAATAAACTAAAAACTACACAATTAATTACCGGTGTAGTCATGTTTAGAACTTTTACTTTCGTGTATAAATTTACTAAATCAGTTCTTTTCTATCTTTTTTAATATTTATTATAAATAACTCTTGCCAAACAAAATAATTTATGGTAAAATTATTTTGTTATTCAAATGGCGATGTAGCTCAGTTGGCTAGAGCACATGGTTCATACCCATGGGGTCGTGAGTTCGAATCTCTCCGTCGCTACCAAAAAGAATTCTGCTCGAACTTTTCGAGTTTAGATAAATAACTAATTCAGAAATGGATTAGTTTTTTTGTTTATGTAGAGTTGTGGCAAACACTAGAGGATATTATTGGGGAGCAAGTACTGTGGTATTACATATGGCAATATCTAATAAAAGACTAAAAAAAATGATTAGTGTTTCTACTAGATAAAGCACATACTGAAATATAAATTGAACCACTGTATACGTGAACCGTACGTACAGTGGTGTGAGAGGGATTAAATAAATAAATTATTTAATCTCTACTCAATTTATATTCTTCTAATGTTAAATCATTTTTGTATAAATATTCTGCTATATCTCCTACATATCTAAAATGCCAAGGTTCATATTTATATCCAGTAATATTTATTTTATCTTTAGGATATCTTAAAATAAATCCGTATTTGTGTGCATTTTCACAAATCCATTTAAATTCTTTTGTTTTATCAAAATTGTCATAATCAAGATTTTCATTTGCAATATCCACTGCCAGTCCTGTTTGGTGTTCTGAAAATCCTTTTTTAGCACTGCATTTAGATGCATATTCTAATCCTTTTTCTTTGACGTAATTATTAAATAGATTTTCTTGATAATCGCTACTTCTGTATGTTGATACGGCAATTATTTTTAAATCATTATCAATATCTCTTGCCATCTTTTCAAAATTAATTTGTGCAATATTTCTTAAGTATTGTTTTGAATCACTATATTTAGAACTTAATAAATTAAGATCTTTTGGAATGTAATTGTCTGGCAATTTATTTTTTTTATTTACAAGTACATCATATTTATTGGGTTCTTTAATTAAATAATAATCTTTCATATTAAAATATATGTTTAATATGTATAAAGATTCTAATCTTTTATTTTTTTTAAATTTATAGTATAATAAAAATGGAGTTGGTAGTATGAGAAATAAAAAAATAAAAAAAAATTTACTTATAACTATGTCAGTATTAACAGGCTTTTTATTTACTGTTTTAATAACTGTTTTAATATTTGACTTTCAACGTTCTAATTTTAAATTGAGTAAATTAATAAAATATATAGAAAAGGAAGATAATTATTTATCTGTTTCAAAATATTATAATCTTAATATTAAAACTAGTAAAGATAGTATTACAATTAATATTAGTAATGATGAGATAAATGATAATTTAACAGGAACTTTATCAAATGATATTTTGACATATGAAATAAAGAAAGATGATAATAATATTTTACTTAAGGGGAAACTTCTTTATAGTGTTATAGATAGTTTGGGTCAATTAAATGGAAATGATAAAGGTTATGTATCATCAATTCTAGGAAGTTTGGATTATTCTAAAATGAATTTAAAGAATAATGGGATTGAAATATATTCAGATAATGATTATAATGTTTATAAATTTAAAGTTAATAAAAAGTTTGAATTAGGTAGTGCTGCTGATGTTTATTTTCAGCCAGATGATTTTAATTTTTATAAGGACAAATTACTTGGTGATGATTATGCCCAAACAGCTAAGGGTAACTTAATTTTTTATAAAATAAGTTTAAATGGAAGAAAAATTATTTATTTTGCTGAACCGGAAAATTTAACTTCCCGTACTTATAATAGTTTACTTAGTCTAATAGAAGTTATGTATGATAGTAATACTAGTAATTTATTTAGTAAGGCATATAAAAAAATAGCTACACAAACATATAATAATTTTTCTCTTACTGCAAATTACATTCCAAAAGAAGATGAAGTTATTTATAGCAAGTTACTTGATAATTATAAAATATTAAAATTGGAAATTAATTAGAGTTTAATACTCTTTTTTTATTTAAAGTTAAAAGCATTTTTTTAAATAATAATCATAATTTTTATTAGAGGTGAAATATGAAAAAAGTGTTGTTAATCTTTAGTTTATTGTTAATTCCATTTTGTATAAAAGCATCTACTACAGTTTCAAACGATTATGATCTTGCTAAAAATGCAAAAAGTGCCATTATATTAGAACAGTCTTCTGGGCAAATATTATATGAAAAAAATTCGCATGAAAAAATTCCACCAGCTAGTATGACGAAAATGATGAGTTTATTAATTATTATGGAAAAAATAGATTCAGGAAAAATTAACTTAAACGACAAAGTTACTGTATCTAAAAATGCTTCAAGTATGGGTGGAAGTCAAATTTTGCTAGAAGAAAACGAAAAAATGAAGGTAGAAGATTTGCTTAAAGGAATAGCTATTGCATCTGGTAATGATGTGGTAGTGATAAAAAAGCAGTCGCAAGTTATAGGAGAAGAAATAACAATATAACCCCATTAAAACCTTATATTTTAAAGTATTATTATAAATTATATATGTAAGCCAAGAAATTGGCTTTTTTTAATGGAGGTGTTACAATGTCAGTTTTTAAAATAGAAAAAAATAAGAATTATACTGTTATGAGTAACTACCATTTGAGAGATCGTGATTTAAGTTATAAAGCAAAAGGATTATTATCGTTTATGTTATCTTTACCAGAAGATTGGGATTATTCTCTTGCAGGATTATGTTCTATTAGCAAAGAGAGTAGAGATAGAATAAGATCAATATTAAAAGAACTACAAGAACATCATTATGTAGAAATTGAAAAAGTAAGAGGAGATAAAGGTTATTTTGAATGTAATTATTTAATATATGAAATACCACATTTTATTGATTTAGAAAATGAACAAACTAATCCAGATATGGAAAATCCACACCTGGATAATCCAAATGTGGAAACAGCTACACAAATAAATACTAATATAATAAATATTAAAAAACAAATAGATAAAGATGATAAAACCAAAATATCATCTTTTTTTGTTCCTGAAGAACATAATAAATTAACATTGAAATTAATAGAAAGAGGTTATATAAATGAAACAGATACCCAAATATTCTATTATGATAAGTTATTTAATCAGTTATTAGAAGAAGATAATTCGTATCAAGATTTAATACAAATAATTCATTATATTGTTCCAAGAGTAGTTAAAAGAAATTTTAAAGACGAAGACGGTAATGTAATAGAAAATAAGTTTGGATATTTTAAAAATGTAATTATTAGCAATATAAATAAACTTAATATGAATATAGAAGATTTATGGGAAGATGATTATAATTGGTTAAATGATAATTTTGAGAGGCAATAATTATAAATATTAAAAGAATCTTACGCATTTATGATATAATATATGTATAAATGAAAATGAATGTAATAGAGTATGATGGTAGTTATCTTGAAGATGCAAAAGATCTACTGGTAGAATTAGAAGAATATATACTCAACATTGATAAAGATAATTTGGAACAATTACATGCTTGATATTGAGATAAAATAGCAATACTAGATTTAGTAGAAGCAAATAATAATTTATATAAATGTTATTTAACTATTGATAATTCAAAAGTATAAGGTGTTATTATGGTAGCACTTCTTAGTAATGATAAATATGACTATTAAGATTATAAGTGTCCCAGATGTGATGAAATAACTGAATTAGTAGTGTCAAAGAAAACTAAAGAAATAGTCAATTATAAAAAATTCCTAAATATGCTACATTTTTCAAAAAAATATTGACAAAACAAAAAAATATGATAAAATATAACACGATTATTTAATTAATTTATTGTTAATTCGTTTTGGAGGAGGGGGACCTTATTTTAGGTTTCCCTTTTTCTATTTTTATAATATTATTTTAACGATTGGTTGGTGATAAATATGGAAAAACAGGAAAAGTTTTTAGAATCAAGAGATATCACAAAAAAAGAGAGCAAAATCTGGAATAATGGTGATTTTAATAATATAAATGATGATTATTATAAAGCATATGAAAAAAGATATCAACAAGTATATAAGCATAATTATCTTTGGTCTTCAAAAGATCCTACTCCAGATGTTATTGAGACAATGCTAAAAGAAAAAATACAATCAAATGCAAAAATATTAGAACTGGGTTGCGGAGAAGGTAGAGATGCTATATTTCTTTTAAATAAAAATTATAATGTTCTCGCCGTTGATTATTCAAATACAGTTATAGAAAAATGTAAAGAGCTATCTAATTATAATTATAATGATAAATTTAAACAGTTTGATATTGTTAATGATACTTTAGATGATAAGTTTGATTTTATTTATTCTATAGCAGTTGTTCATATGTTCGTCAATAAAGAACATAGAAATAAGTTTTATAAATTTATATATAGTCATTTAAATAAAAACGGGATTGCTTTAATAGTATCAATGGGTGATGGTTTAAAAGAGTATAAGTCAGATGTAAATAAGTCATTTGATGATGTTGAAAGAATAGTGGTTAACAATGATGAAAAAATAAATATTGCCACTACATCTTGTAATATAGTTAATTGGAAAACATTAGAACAGGAACTATTAAGTAATGATTTAATTCTTAAAAGAAAATGGGTTTCAAAAAAAATACCTGAATTTAATCCAGCTATGTGTGTTGTTGTTTGTAGAAAGGAGTAATGGTTTTATGGCATCGGTATGGCAAAATAATAAGCTGTTAAGAAAATGGGAAAGGAAGCATTTTAAAGAAAATGCAAACGGAGACTTTAATTACAATTTAGCTTATCCATTAGAAGATCCATTAGTAAATACAATTTCAAATTATATAAATGTGAAAAAAGATTACATTTATGTTGGGGCTGGAATAAGATAAATATTAAAAGAATTACAAGAATATCATTATGTAGAAATTGAAAAAGTAAGAGGAGATAAAGGTTATTTTGAATATAATTATTTAATATATGAAATACCACATTTTATTGATTTAGAAAATGAACAAACTAATCCAGATATGGAAAATCCACACCTGGATAATCCAAATGTGGAAACAGCTACACAAATAAATACTAATATAATAAATATTAAAAAACAAATAGATAAAGATGATAAAACCAAAATATCATCTTTTTTTGTTGCTGAAGAACATAACATATTAACTTTAGAATTAATTGATAGGGGATATATAAATGAAAAAGATATCCAAATATTTTACTATGATAAATTATTTGAGCAATTATTGGAAGAAGGTAATTCATATAAGGATTTAGTACAAATAGTACATTATATTATTCCAAGAGTGGTAAACAGGAAATTTAAAGATGAAGATGGTAATTCAATAAATAATAAATATGGATATTTTAAAAATGCTATTGAAAGTAATTTATATAAATTAAAAAATCCAATAGAAAATCTATGGGATTTTGATGATGAATTTTATGATGAAATAGAAAGATAACTATTAAAAGTGAATTAATGACATAGGAAATTTACCTATTTTATGGTACAATTTTATTGTGTTATTTTAAAAAAGCAGGTGTTAAAGTGATAGATAGAAAAGATTTATATGGAGCAATTAAATTGAGTGGAGAAACAGTATTCCACCATAATTTATCTCAAGACAAAGATAAATTAGATATATATAATAAAGCAATTGCTGATGGAAAAATTGTAGAATTTGATCAAACAACATTAACTAGATTAAGAAAATTATATTATGCTTATTATTCTGCATTAATTTATATGTTTTATGAGCCAACAACTTTTCATAATATAGCTAATAAAGTTGAATTATTAACACATACTATGGAAGATAAAGAATATCAAATCGTTCATGGAGATACTGATTCAACTAGGAGTATTCCGTTTTTTATGTATGGTGTAGAACACTTAGATTTTAATTCATGGTTAGAAGTAAAAGAAGGACAAAAAGTTTGGATTTATGATTTATTTTCTATGCTGAAAATAGAAAGAGAAACATATTATAAATTGGAACATCCTGAAATTAAACAAATAATATCAAAATCAACTATTATGAATCATCCTGGTCGTGAAAGAGATGATTTTAAAACATATCATAATGGTTTTGATTATATGCTAATTGGAATAATACCAGAAATGGAAAAAAATATGCCTAATCATCCATTTGCTGATATTTTAATTCCTGAAATAACCAGATTTAAAAAAGAAATTGATTTTGAAAAATTAGTGCTAGATTTTTCAACAGAAACAAAAAGAAATCTAAAATAATGATTTCTTTTATTTTTTTAATACTAATATTTGCTTATTTTTACTATCTCCATCATAAGTACCAACACTTTTATCTCCTGCATAGTAACCATAGCATGAATAATTTGGTGTAGATAAAAGTTTAGTTTCTATATCTCCTAAATGTTCTTTTAATATATTTCTATATTCTCCGATAGAAACAATTGTTATAGGAATATCATTATTTGCGTTATATTTTTCTACAAATGCTTTAGTACCTCTTAAAAACGCCTTATATATTTTATCTAAACTATCGGCATCACGATAGATTGCACTTATTTCGGTAGTATTGAAAACCGCATAACCTTCTTCTTTATTTACATAAATAGTCATTTTAGCAATTATTTCATTACTTGTATTTCTTATAACAAGATTTTGACAATTGTTTAAAATCATACTTGCTCTCATGATACCTGCACCTGCTCCAAGCAAATGAGCACAGCAACTACAATATTTTCCTAATATTAAATTGTCATAATCTTGTTTTGGTAGCCATTCGTATGAAAATTCATCTATATTATGTTCTACTAAATCTTCACTGCTATCATAAGAATAAATCTGATCCCCATTTTCATCATATTCAATTTTAGTAAAAATATTTCTAGGAGAATCTTGACTTTGCTTTGTAATCATTTCTCCTATACTTAAAGCATAAGGTTCAGAATAATATTTTTGTAATAATTGTGCTAAATCTTTATTTTCTTCAGTTACACCTTCAAATCTTTCTGCTAAAAAGTAATCTAAACATTTATCAATAGTAACTTTTAAATGTCTTTGAGATCCCCTATGTGATGTAGATGTTTTTGAAATATCTCTAAAAGCATTATATATTCTTGCAATAATACCAGATTTTTGTTTCTCTAATTCTACAAGTTTTTCATAATTTTCTACAAAGAATAGTACAAATTCATAATCTACCTCATCACGAGGTTTAATTTCACCAAACATAGAGTGTATATCATTTCCCAAAACATGGGTAGATTCTTTTCCGTTAAAAACCCTCTCGTTTAGGAAAGTACTCATTCTTTGACTTAATCTTTCTTCATCACAAAATATACCTAATGAATTACATAATTTTAATAAGTCATTTAGATTTTCGCCATATTTATCATCTAAAGTTTTACTACTTATAAGTAGGTGTTTGATGTTTTTATTAAAATATTTAATCAATAATTCTTGATTTTGATAGCTTAAGCGATTAATAAATACTTGATTATAAAGAAATTTATCGTATCGTTGATACTTCTCTAATAAATTACAATATCTAATTAAACTATCAACATTAATGACGACATCATCATCAGTATCAACAGGAGATAATCTAAAAAACCTATTTATTGAATCATTATAATTTGATATTACTTTAACCATTTCTTCTTTACTTATTTTTCTCATCATCATTCCAGTAAATAAAAATTCATCATATATACCACTATAATCTAATATTTCTCTAATTGTTCTTGATGTTTTTTTCTCGGCAATTTCTTTTATATAATAACAGTCATTTACAAATTTATTAAAAAGTTCTTCCAATTTTGGATCAGTCCATATACTTGTTAAAATTCTACTGCTTTCAACATTAATACTTAATAGATGTATTATATACATTATAAAATCATCAGGTTTATCAGCCATAATACTTGAACTATTAGAAAGGTTTACTATTTCATCTTTATTTACTTTTACTGTATCATAATCATCAATTTTAACAAAATATGTTCCATCTTTTAATGAAAATATTCTAATGTTTCCTCTATCATGATGACTAATATAATAATCTTCGCTAGTCTTTGTTTGTAGCATATTAAACGAACTACCTTTTAATATTCCAAATGTAGGAAATTCTAGCTCTATTTTAGGATTAAATGTATTAGGACTAATCATTTTAATATTTTCAGGTATTTTTAAATATTTTAAATATTTTGATTTTAAAAAAATATCTTCCCCTATATGTTCTAATGTAGAGGGTAGAGTAATGATTTTTGCATTTTTAAATAAGTCTGATAATTTACCACATAATGTTTTTATTCCATCATCAATAGTAATGTTTTCAAATGGAATTTCTGCTTCTTCATTAAATAGTTTGTGAATATGTAATGATAGGGCATCTCCATAACTTGAATGGAATATTTCTAAATCTTTTAGATTATCACATCCAAGAAATGATTTACCTCCTATACCTTCAACTTCAGATGCTAAATATAATTTCTTTAATTTTTTTGCTCCTGCAAAAGCATAATCTGCAATATTATATATTAGTGCATTGCTTTCTAAAGGAATAGTGTTACCATTTTCATCAACAGTATTTCTAAATGATTTAATATAGTATCCTACAATAAATTCCTCACGATCACAATTAATTGCATATTGTATTATCATTCCATCTTTTGATATAAGAACTGTATCATTATCTTCAGTAAAATATTTAGTATTTTCTGAATCAACTGTTATTTTTTCTAATGATGACATTTGTGATAAAGTACCATATTCTATTAACTCTACACTTTTTGGAATGTGAATATCTTTTATATTTTCACATCCATATAATGCCATTTTACCAATACTTGTTGTATTATCTGATATATGAAATTCAGTTAGACTTTTACAATCATAAAATGCTAAATCTTCTATAAAATCTATTTCGTTATGATCGTTTATTTTTTTTAAATTATGACAATGACTAAGTAGTCCATAAGAATAATAATGTAATGATTTTGGAATATCTATTTCCTCTAAACTTTCGCATTCACTAAAAGCAAAGTCTTCTAGTATGTGTAAGTTATTTGATAATCTGACTTTTTTTAGAGAACTACATCCTTTGAATGCAGCTTTACCTATATGTTCAACTGAATCAGGAATTATTATTTCTTCAAGGTTAGTAAAATCCATAAATGCTTCATCATCTATTATTTTTGTTCCATTTTGAATAATAATGACCTTTGATTCTTTACTATATGTATTATTCATTTTACACCCCCTTTATCTTTTTAAAACTAATCTTTGTTTACTCGTCCAATCACCACTATATCCACTTCCGCTAAGAGAGTAAGATCCGTACTGTAGTGCTTGTTGTACATCTACAACTGGATGTTTAGCATCTGTTAAATAATCTAAAATTGTATTTCTATTTGCTCCAATAGAAATATTGTGTAGTGGAGTGCTTTTATGATTTTCATTATATGCAACTACAAAAGCATTTGCACCCCTTAAAAATGCTTCATAAATCTTTCCAAGTTCTAGTTTATCCCTATAATTTAAAGATGTTTCTACATTATTAAAGACTGCATAACCTTTTTCTTTATTAACAAATATAGTTGATTTAGCAATTATTTGTCCTAGATTATTTCTAATGACTAAGTTTTGACAACAATCAAGTATCATACTTGCTCTCATGATTCCTTGACCTGCACCTTCTACATGAGCACAACAACTGCAATATTTTCCCAATATTAAATTATCATAATCTTGTTTAGGTAACCATTCATAAGAAAAGTCTGGATTAATATCTTCTCTTAAATCCTTTGATGGATCATTATCATATATAATATTTCCTTCTTTATCAATAGTTTCTTCAGCAAAGATATTTCTAGGTGCTTTCAGTGATTCATTATGAATTATTTGTGCATTAATCCAAGCAGTATTAGTATCATACCAAGCACCAATTAATTCTGCAAAATCTTTATTTTCTTCAGTTACACCATCAAACTTAACATTAGATAAAAAGCTTTTGCATTTATCAATAGTAACTTTTAAATGTCTTTGAGATCCTTTATTTGAAGTAGAAGTTCTTGATATTTCTCTAAAGTTTAAATAAACTCTTTGAATAAAACCTGACTTTTGTTTTTCCTCTTTTATTAGTTCTTGATAATTCTCTAAAAAGAATTGTGCAAATTCTTCATCAAATTCGTCTCTTAAATCATAGGAATCAAAAATTCTATGAATATCGTTTCCAACAATTCTATACTCATTATTTTCTCCGTTAGGAAGTTTTTCTTCAAATAGTTTTTCTACTATAAATGTACTTGCTCGTTGTCTTATAATTGGATCTTCTTCTAATGCACCAGCAATCTTCATTAGTACCATTAAGTTACTTAAATTGACCTTTGATCCAATATTCGTTTCAGTTGCTAAACTTGATTTTAATAATCTTTTAGTGTTTGCATCATAAATTTTAAATAATTGATCCGTTAATGGATTGTCTGCTATTGATATAAATGGTTTTTCAAATAAATATTTATCTTTAATATTATATTTCTTAGCTAATCTAATAAATTTTTCTAATACATTATTTTTTAATATTTCGTAAGTTAAATAATAACTTTCTCTTTTATCTTCATGCCCATTTCCAACAAGTGTTATAAAATCATTATCAAATAATTTGCTATCTTCTAGTGTTTTAATTAATAAAGGTAAATCAAGATTTATTATTCTTTCTAAACTTTTTAAATCGTAATTAGCCATTAAGAATTTATTATGTAATAATGGATGATTAATATTGTATTTTCTTAATATATTAATAAAATCAATTACTAATTGAAAATTAGTTTTGGATAATAACAATTTAGTATTATCATCTTTTTTATCAAGCAATTTACTATTTTTAAGAACATTTATAAAAAACTTATCATTTTTATTTAAGTTATCAAAAAGAATTTTTCTGTTTTCTAAACTCATATTTGCAAATAAAATTCCATTAAATAAAAACTTAATACCTAAATCGTGTTCTAATAAGTCATTCATAAAATCTATAAATAGAACAGGATTATCTCTTATATATTCCGAATGAGAACATACTTCATCAATGTATTGCTTCGATAATGTTGTAATTTTACCATCTTGCTCTATGTAATAAGTTCCATCTTCTAAAACATATAATTTATAATCACCTATATATTGATCGTTATGTATTAATTCTGTTAACCTTTCTGGTTGTAATCCATTTTCGAATTTTAATTTTGTAGAAGTAGGGAATGCACCTTTTCCAATGCTTGTAACATTATTTGGTATCTCAACTTCTTCAAGTTTTTGACAATCATGAAAGGCATTATCTCCTATAAAATAACTACCAACTTTAGGTAAAATTACTTTAGTTACATTCTTAAATTTAGGTAGGGCATTTTGATTTATCCAAATTAAATTATCTTCTCCATTTGGACTTTCACAAAATTCAACCATTTCAAATGGGAGTTGAGGTTTTGTTTTTACTGCTTCTTCAAAATAATATCTACCACCAGTTCTTAAATTAAATCCTCCACATTTATAAAATGCAATAGGATGAATTTTTAAAGTTTTAAGTTTTGGACAATCATAAAATGCAGTATGTTCTATATCAGTAGTACAACAACATAAATTTAATTCCTCAAGATGTTTAGCTCCTGCAAAAGCATATTTGCCAATTCCTGTAATTGGTCTAACAAGTGCATGGTTAAACATGTCAAGTTCAAAATTGTAATCTTTTAAAGAATATGATTTATCCTTACATCCATTGGCATATAACATTAATTTTTGGTACATTTGATGAATAAGTATTTTGTTATCAGGAGTAATAAATGTTTTATTATGTGGAGATACTTCTATTCTTTCAAGAGAATCCATATAAGAAAATGCTCCATCTCCAAAAGATGTCAGATTAGCAGGTATTGTTATATAACTAATGGAATGACAATTTCTAAAAGATTCTTTACCAATAGTATCAATGGTATCAGGTAAATTTATATCCTTTAATTTTTCACAATTATAAAAAGCTCTTGATCCAACTTTTCTAACACCCATATTTAATCTAACTTTAGTAAGTTTTTTACAATTACTAAATGATTCTGGTGCAATGTCGTTAGTATAATTTAAATAAACTTCTTCTAAACTTTCACAACCAGAGAAGGCAAATGCACCTAAATTAAATATCTTATCTTGATTATGTATAGTAACCAAATTAGTACATCCCCTAAAACAAGCAAATGGAATAGTAGAGTCTATAATATTAATTTCTCTTAAACCTTCACAATTTTCAAATGCTTGATCACTAAAATTAGCAATGAAACTAGGAATAGAAGTTAAACTTTTACAATTTCTAAATACTTTCTTATTAATTCTTATTTTTTTTTCATCATTGTAGTTAATGGAAGTTAAATTTACACAACCATCAAAAGTTCCTTCTTTAAGTTCATCAATTTTTTCGTTTAATAATACTGTTTTCAAACTTCTACAATTTTTAAAACAATTACTTCCTACTTTTTCAACTTGTGAAGGATAAGTAGATAATTTAAGACAATCTTGAAAAACACCATTTCCAAGTTCAATTATATTTTCATTTAAAATTATATTTAAATTTTTGCATCCTCTGAAACATTCATCAGGTAAATAAGTTATATTTTTTGGTAGAATAATACTTTTTAATTTTTTACAATTTAGAAATAATTGTTTATTTATTGTTTTAATACTGCTAGGTAAAACGATTTCTTCAAGATTTTCGCATCCTGAAAAAATTGCCCAGTCTAGTTCTTCTATACCTTCAGGAATAATAATTTTTTTAAGTCGCTTACAATCTGCAAATGTTCTATAATTTAATTTTTTAATATTTTTAGATAAAACTACTTCATCTAAATTTTCGCACTCATTAAAAGCACTTGCCCCAATTGTAGTAACACTATCTGGAATAATTAATTTTTTTAAATTAGTACATTTTGCAAAAGCTCTTTCTCCAATAGTAGTTACACCGTTAGGAATATTTACTTCAGTAATATCCTTTCTTTCAGCGTATTCAAATGGCTTAATATTAGGATTAATTGTCTTATTTTTATCAAGTTTAATCCATTCATTATTTTCTACCATAAAAATCCCTCTTTTTCAGTAGTCAGTTATTATATCATTTTTTTGAAAAAAATCAATAAAACATAGGCATTTTATTGCTAAAATAAAGAGAATGTGGTAGTATAAATATCCGTCGGAGGTTGTTGTATGAATTTAGAGGCAAAAATGCAAGATTCTATTTGCATAAAGATAGGTAAAGATTCAAATGTGATATTGTCAGATGAAGAAAACAAAGAAGAACATCCATTAGTTCCAGGTGCTATGTTCGGCGGAGAACATTTTGGTTTTATTATAATAAGTGATAATAATGGAAAGCAAAGAGAATGTTTTTATCCAACTCAAAATAGAATTGAGGCAATCGGAATTGAAGGGCATTGCTATAATGATTTGAAAGTATTTGAAAATGGAAAATATCATCCTTGGGTATTTACATTTGATGGTAAATTTAAAAAACAAGCATCATATAATCAATATTCAAAAAGGGATAAAAAATTTGTTGAAGAAGTATATGATTTAAATGAATCTAAAGATCAAGACATATTTACATTGCAAAAGAAAAAGTAAGTAAGGTATTAAAATGAAATTTTGGAAATATGTAAAAGATATAATACAAGATACTTCTGAACAAGAAACACAGCAACAATCGGAGCAACAACAAAGTAGCGAATCACAAGAACAAAGTTCACAAAGCGAAGAACAATCTCAAGAAACACAACAGCAATCGGAGCAACAACAAAGTAGCGAATCACAAGAACAAAGTTCACAAAGCGAAGA
>CAKPFG010000008.1 GCA_934153675.1 uncultured Bacilli bacterium | reverse complement strand
TAACCATTAACATAAGTCCAATTTTTATTTGACTTTATAAAATTTTCAAAAAAAGATATTTGATTATCTAAAGAGTTTAATTGTTCATCAGTTTCAGTAGAAACGCGGGCGTAAAAAGTAACCCTTAAAGGTAGTTCGGCAATGTTTTTGCCTTTTAAGATTTCTTCTCTGACTTTATAGAATCTCATAATCTACCTCCTTAAAAACTTTTTACCTCCTTACTACAACGATTAATTTTCTCATAAATAATTTTACAAACTTCATCATACTGTTGCTCAGTAATTACACCTTGATCATATAATTTTTTATTTATTATCAGTTCATATTCAAGGATTGTTATTTTCGGAGTTTTATACAATTAAAAACACCTCCACTACTGGAAGTGTATTTTATAAATTGTTTTATTATTACCTTTTTGACATAATTAGAAATTTTTTATATAAAATTAATTTTTTCATCTTTTAATATTGCATCAATATATTCAATTGTATAATCTCTTATAAATTTTTTTGGTTCTAATATCCATTTATTAATTTCGTTATATAATCTAGTAAAGCCAACTTCACCATATTGATTATAAAACTTTGAATAATTTATTAATCCTTCTTTTAAATATTCTCTATAAGCACTATTTCCAACATACATTCTTTTTGATAATTTACTTCCAGACCAATCTAAAATTGTTGGAGTATAAATTATACTAGGGACTGTTGTAATATTCATTTTTAATAATGGTTCCATATATACACGAAGAGGCCACATTCCAGACCAATCACCGCCATCAACAATGACACTTAAAGTGTCATTTAATCTATCTGTTTCCATCAAAAATAATATTTTAACCAAATATCTTAGTGGAACATTCGTCAAATTTATCAATACTATTTTCACTTATTTCAGATAAATATATTCCATGCTTTGGGCAAAATGATTCAGCAGATAATTTATCTTTAGTAACAATTTTAATTTTTGTATTATGAATATGTTTTTCTGTTAATCCACATTTAGGACAAGGAAATCTTAAACGAATTTCACCATTTTTTGGATCCAATGTATATCTAAGCAATTCATAATTATTAATAACTTTTATTAATGATTTCTTTACTAATGGATTTTTTTGATAATCGTAAAAGAATAAAATTTCATATTCAATATTATCTAGTTTTTTTAATTTATCCAATATATCCTTAAAATAAGGTAAATACTTTTCTTTAATAGTTTTTCCACTTTCAGTTTTAACTGAATCTAAATTTTTATAATATTTATTACCATCTATGGTGGCTTCTTCGCCAGTAACACTTTCTAACAGTTCAACAATTATTTTTACTGGTTTATTATAATACTGTTTTAGATGTTTAGCTAAGGCAAAAGCTGACATAAAATTAGTCAATGTTCCAATATGCGGATAACAATTAACCTGAGCAGATAACCAAAGAACAATTTCTTTTTTTCCATCCATTTTATTTTCTAGTATTTGGGCTAAATCATCTATTACATAATTCATTCCTGCTAATGGATAATATACATTTTTCATATTCATTTTTCCCCCTTCTTTTTATTTATATAGCCACATTCAACGATATCATATTTTTTATCACTTAAATACTTTTTATCTTTTAAAATAAATTCATCAGTAAATTCCATTTCTTTACAAGACATTGCCAAATTGTTTTCATAAACAACATCGTGCTTATTATAAAACTCAATATCAAACTTTGGTCTGTTTTCTAAAAACTCTAAAACATTTTTATAATTTTCTAAATTAAGATAACACTGTGGCGGCGAAAAATCATTTTTTATTTCCTTTATTTCTTCTATTTTTACTGGCTTTTTAAATAATTGAAAACTCTCTATAGGAATAGCAAATTTCTCTCCATCCTCAAGACATTTAGTAATTCTCGCATATACATCTGATTTTTTGTCATAATTTGAAACAATTTCATCCATATGCAGTGCTTTACCTAGTTCCATAATACCAATAACTTTTTTTACTGGCGAACTTAAATATAAATAAGCACATACCGGCTCATCACAAAATCTTTTTCGATACTCATATTTTTTTATATTATATAAAATAGGTCTAAAAAACTCTGGACGAAAACTTAAAAAAATTTTTCTTTTTTCTTTCATAAAGTTAAATCACCTTTCATCGTTATTATATCATATAGTTTAATGCTTATTTAAACTTTAAAAAAATTTTAAGTATTACTACTTAGATATCGCCTTCGGGTGGAACAATATTAAATGTAGATCCTGGTTCATATGTCATCCATACTGGTAAATTACGATTTATCTCCTCTGTTTTATATTTACTGTAATTATTGGAATCAAAATTAGGCCTAGCAGATAGAGCTAGTATCTCACCATTATTTGGATTCATTACTATACCTATTGCATGATCTGGTGAATACATACTTACTGCATTATCAAGTTCTCTTTCTAGAGCTTTTTGAATATCAAGATTAACAGTCAATGTCATATTCATACCACTCTGTGGTTTTTCATAAACCTGAGACATAGATAAAGTTTTCCCCTTAGCATCACTATAATATTTAATAGCACCATTACTTCCTGTTAAATATTTATTATAAGTTAATTCTAATCCCCCAAGGCCTTGATTATCTATTCCAACATATCCTAAAGTATGAGACATAAAAGTTGAATAAGGATAATATCTTTTAGCTTCTTTTACTAAATATACCCCACTTAATTTTAGACTATTTATTTTATCAGCAATATCATATGATAATCTTCTTCCTTCTGGATGCACTCTTTCTATTGAAGTTTTTTTACTAACATGTGCATACATTTTATCATAACTAACATTTAATATTCTAGCCAAAGCTGAAGCTGTTTTTTTCTTATCACTTATTTGATTTGGAATTAAAACTAATGAAGTTGTTGTAATATTAGAAGCTAATGTTTTGCCATTAATATCATAAATATCTCCTCTATTTGCTTCCAATGGTAAATTACGGCTCCATACACCTCTTGCCTTACTATTCAATTTATTATAACTAATCACCTGAATATAAAATACTTTTAAAATAATTACTAAAAACAAACAAACTATTAAAATTAATATTAATTTAGTTCTTTTATGAATGTCACGAAAAAACATATAATCACCACTAAATTATATGTTTTTTTAAATTAATTATTTTTTAGTTTAATACCAATTAGTATAATAAAAGAAAACATTATTAATAAAAACATAATTTAAAAATTACCTGAAGTATTAGAATTTATTAATTTAGCATCATTTACAAAATTATCTGAATCTGTTTTTCATAAGAGTAAATTAACACCAGATAAGCCATTATCATTCGTTAAAAATTTAATTTATAAATTTTACTGATCAAAACATATTAAAAGACAAAATAATTAATGATCATTATCTTTTCTTATATAATCTTTACTATTAATAGATATCATAAAAATTCATTATTGACAAAACTAACAATGTCATGTGAGCAATAAAAAAAAGAGCATTGACTTTATCAACACTCTGGAACTATTAAAAATTTTTTAATAGTTTTACATATTATTTACGCATTCTTTTTTTCTTTATAAATATCAATTATTAAATTAATGATAAAGAAAACTAAGAAAATGATAATTACAATAATCATATTTTTACTAAGTAAACTTTTTTCAATTGTTACAAGCGATTCCCTAATTAACCTTATTGTATAAGTCATAGGTAAAAAATTATGCATCCATCTAAAACCTTTTGTAACAGTTTCTATTGGGAATGTTCCACCTGAAGCTGCAAGTTGTAATACTAAAATAATTAAAGCTAAAAATTTACCAATATCAGCAAATCTAAATACTAAAAATGATATAATAGCCATAAATAAATTTGCAACTAAAATAAGAGTTATAAAATATAAAAATACATTTGTAATATTAAAATCTAGTAACAACATTAATAATATTCCAAGAATTATAGCAGATAAACTAGCTATAAAATGATATAGAAGCGTTCTTTTTACATATTTCTTACTATCTATACCAAGAATTCCAAATCTTGATTCTTTATCATAATATAAAACAATTATTGCCATTAAACATCCTACCCATAATGCTATAGATATGAAAAGTGGTGCAAAGGCGGTACCATAACTTGAAATTTCATTTGATGGAGTTGTTTCAACATTAACGGGATTACTACTATAATCATCTATTCCATTTAAAGATTGCAACTCTTCACCACTAGAAGATATTTTATTATCAAGTTCTATTTTAGAATTTTTAATACCCATATTTAATTGATTAATACCAGTATTTAAAGTAGTAGTACCACTATATAAACCACTTGATCCACTATCTAATTTAGCAAGACCTAAAGTTAAAGAATTTAAACCTTCAGATAACTGCGTTAATGATGATATTGTTTTTTCAGTAGCTTGTTTTTTAGCATTAGTTGCAACTTCTTTTGCTACTTTTTCACTCACCGTACTTGATGTTTGCACCGCAGCTTCATATGAAGAAGCACTAGATACACTTACTATTGATTTATACAAAACACTATTATTGTCATTTAATTGATTATATAAAGTTAACAATCCAACATATGAATTACAGTAACTGGTAAAGTTAGGATTTATATCTGATTGCGTACAATATGATTGTACATCAGTTATTCCATAATTAAATAAACCAGATTCTATTTTTTTCATACTTTGTTGATACGTTGTTTTTAATTGATTCACAGCCTGAATTCCAATTATATTTTTATAATCATTTGTAAATAAATTATCTACACTACTTTTTGCTTGAGCTTTTATTGAATTCAATGTATTCGCATCAATCGCATCACTAGTATCATTTTTTAAACTTAAAATAGAATTATTAACCTTACCAGCAATAATCATACTACCATCATAAGCTTGACTAATTCCACTTTTTATTTTTTTAGAACCATTAACTAATTCATTTGAACCATTCTCCAATTTATTAGTACCATCTATAATAGTTGTAAAACCATTTGATATTGTTTCTAATTGTTTTGGAACCGTATTTAAGGTATTACTCAATTTAGATACTATCTGTGAATCAACAGAATTATCCAAATTTTTTTCTACTACATTTACAACATTATTAATAATTTGACTAGCCAAATAATTAGATTTTTGATTTGATGAATAAGTAATTGTAGCATGACGCTTGTTACTTGTTGAGGCACTTAACATACTATTAGTAAAATCAGATGGTATTTTAATTAATGCATAATACTTACCTACAGAAAGTCCATTTATAGCTTCATCATTATCTACTACATTAATTTTTAGTTTTTTACTTTTTTTAATACTAGTCACCAATTCTGATCCTTTATCACCTTTATCATCATTAACAACTGCAACAGGTATATTATCAATATTACCACTGCCATATGGATTCCAATAAGCCTTTAAATAGAAAAATCCATATATAAACGGAATAAATAATACAGCTATCAAAACAACATATTTAAAATATTTTCTCTTCATAAAATCTCCCCCTTAATTAAATAATCCATCCTTTAAAATTAATGTTATTTCTTTTGTAATTTTTTTCTCATCTATATCCTCATCATATTCAACTAATAATGCAACATAGGCTTTATAAATAATGAAAGAAACTAAATGAACATCACAAGATTTTATTATCTTATTTTTAATCCATTCATTAATTCTTAACTCAATATAATTCAGTATCTCATCATCATAAGCTTTAAGAAATTCTTCGGCCTTTTGTTTTTTTATATCGCTTTTTAGTCTAGAACACAATAAGCTATCTTTTTTAAATCTAAGCATTTTATAAATATTTTTAGATATTACAGTAATAGGATCTAATTTTTTTAAATCACTATCAAGTTCTTTTTTCATGTTGGTTAAATCTTCTTTGATAAAATAACTAAATAACTCATTCTTATCTTTAAAATATGAATATATAGTTTTTTTAGTAACATTAGAACATTCAGCTATCTCATCCATTGATACTTTACTATAACCATAATTCTGAAATAAGTCACGAGCAGTACTTATAATTTGTTCTTTTTTTGTCATATGTCACCTTCTTTTTGTGTATACTATTTCCGTATACCAGTATATTTTATGCTTTTTTTTTAAAATTGTCAATATGAAAATGATTAAATATACTATTTTTTTTCTTTTATTTAATATAAAAATGTGCTAAAATGTTGAAGGAGGTATTTATTTATGGAAACAATTAGAAAAACAAAAATCATATGTACAATTGGACCTGCTAGTGGTTCTTTAGAAACATTAAAAAAAATGATGCTTGCTGGTATGAATGTTGCACGTATTAATTTTTCACATGGTAGTGGTGAAGAGCAAGATGATAAAGTGAGCCTAATAAAGAAGTTGCGTAAAGAACTAAATTTACCAGTATCATTATTACTAGATACAAAAGGGCCTGAAATTAGAATTGGAAAGTTCAAGGAAGGAAAAATTATTACTCATAAAAATGATACATTTACACTTTATAATGAAGATAAATTAGGAGATAATAATGGAGTTTCTATTTCATATAAAGAATTATATAGTGACATAAAAATAGGTGGAACTATTCTCATAGATGATGGCTTAATCAAACTTGAAGTTATAGATATTTCAAACAAAGATATTATTTGTAAAGTAATTAATGAAGGACCTCTTTCTAATAACAAAAGTGTTAACGTTCCTGATTTAAAATTACATTTACCTAGTTTAACACAAAAAGATATCGATGACATCAAATATGGAATAGAAAATGAATTTGATTATATAGCTGCCTCTTTCATTCGTAAAGTTGATGATGTTCTTGCTATTAGAAAAATATTAAAAGAAAATAATTGTGATCATATCAAAATTATTTCTAAAATTGAAAACCGTGAAGGAATAGATAATTTTGATGAAATTTTAAAAGCGTCTGATGGTATTATGGTAGCTCGTGGTGATCTTGGTGTTGAAATAGACATGGAAGAAGTGCCTGTTTTACAAAAAGCTATGATTAAAAAAACTTATGCTGCAGGTAAAGTGGTAATTACTGCAACACAAATGTTAGAATCAATGATTCATAACCCATCACCTACAAGAGCTGAGGTAAGCGATGTTGCTAACGCAATTTATGATGGCACTAGTGCTATTATGTTATCCGGAGAAACTGCAACAGGTATTAATCCAATTGAATGCATAAAAGTTATGGATAAAATTGCTAAAAAAGTTGAAGGTACAATTAAATATTGGAAAAGATTTTCAAATCGTGAATTTAATAATTCTAATTTTGAATTTATCATTGATCATTCTATGTGTGTATCTGCAATGAATACAAATGCTAAAGCTATTGCCTGTTATACAATTACTGGTGATACACCATCAATTATATCAAGTTTTAGACCATTAACTCCTATTTATGCGCTTACAAAAGATAGAAAGAAATTTAATCAAATGGGATTAATATGGGGAGTTAATCCAAAAATGTATGAAGGAAAAGAAAATAAAACTCGTACAATAATTGTGGAAAGCCTTAGTAAATTTAAAAATGAACAAATTCTTAATAAAGATGATATAGTTATCATTGCTGGTGGAAAATATACATATGATGAAAAATATCAATCAGAAATTAATAAATCTATCGGTGGTATTTATAAAATAAACTAAAAAATAGTGTTCAATCCAATTGAACGCTATTTTTATTTACTGTTATCACATTTTTTATATAATCTGGAATATTGGTTGTATCTTGAGAAAATATAAAATCTTTTACATCATTTTTTTACCACAGTCTACAAAAATATTTTTCATATTAATATTATCCGTATGTTCAACCAAAAAATTACCAAGATTCAAAGTTATCATAGAATTATGCCCTGTTTCTAAAAACATTTCTAACATATCAGTTACTTTTGCCGTTTTAAATTTATCACCTAATGATAACGAGTTCATCTCATAACCTGTATGTTGAAACATATATCTCATGTTAGTTACATTTGATGTATCAAAGGAAGATCCTAAATTTAAATTATCCATATTTTCATATCCTAAAAATGAGAATAAATAACTTGAATTTTCTGGTGCATAAACGCTTCCATTGACAGCTATATATATCATAATATCCTGGATTATTTACACTTTTTCTATAATAACAAATAACACTATCCTCTATAACTTGGAACAATCATTACTTTCATATAAAGATAGAATATCTATATGATTTAATATATTTAACGATATAATTTTATCTCTTGCAATTGGTGTTGTTAAAAATAAATCGATAGAATTATTTATTTTTTCTGATTCAATCAATGTATTAATCACTTGATTACCATAAGAATATAAAATTTTTCCCCCATTTGCACTACAATTTCTAACATAAACACTACCATCTATTTATGTCTATTATATTGCACCAAACACTATTTTTAGTATACTCTATTTAATAAACATGCTCATTATAAGGATTATATAAAATCTTTTCTCCATCATTCACTAGAATGATATCTGTCAAATAAGATATCATTATCAAGTAATGAAACAAAAATCGCATTTTCAACACTATTAACATATAACTCAATACTTCTTTTATAAGAAGCTATTTGAATTTTTTTTATCACATTAAGTACTATTAATAATAATATAGAAAATATTACTAAAATCACTATTAATTCAACCATTATAAAAACTTTTTTCTTATTAATCATTTAAACACACTTCTATTAAGTAACATTATACAAATATTTAATAAAAAAAAACAAGATTAACTTGTTTTTACCTCAACCATTTCATACGCTTCGATAACATCTGATACTTTAATATCATTAAAATTACTAATTGTTATTCCACATTCTAATCCTTTTTTTACTTCTTTGACACTGTCTTTTTCTCTTTGTAATGAACCTATTTCACCATCATAGATTACCTTACTATCACGAATTATACGAGCCTTAGAACTAGACTTTATAACACCATCTAAAACATATGAACCTGCTATTATACCAACTTTAGAAAATTTAAATAACTGCCTAACTTCAGCACTACCGGTTACTTTTTCTTCATATTCTGGATCTAACATACCACGCATAGCATTTTCCATATCTTCAACAGCCTTATAAATAATATCATATAATCTAATTTCAACGCCTTTTTCTTTAGCATAATCTTTAATAGTATTATTCGGTCTTATATTAAAACCAATAATAATAGCATCAGAAGCACTTGCAAGTACAATATCACTTTCTGTAATGGCACCAACGCTACTTCTAATAACTTTAACTTTAACCCCTTCTACCTCAATTTTTTCAAGTGAATTTTTTACTGCTTCACTAGATCCATTAACATCAGCTTTTATAATTACATTAACTTCTTTTACACCGTCTTGAATTTTAGAAAATATATCCTCTAGTGAAACACTTATCTTAGCATTTTTCTTAATCCTAGCCTCTTCTTTTCTAGCTTCGCCAATACTTCTAGCTTGTTTTTCTGATTCGAAAGCCATGAATTTATCCCCTGCTTTAGGTATTTCATTAATCCCCGTTATTTCTACAGGTTGACTAGGTAATGCCTCAGTAATTTCCTCCCCTTTATCATTCTTTAAAGTACGCACTTTACCATAAGAATTTCCAACAACTATAGGATCACCCAAACGAAGTATTCCATTTTGTACAAGAACTGTAACCTTAGCACCTACATGCTTATCCAATGTAGCTTCAACAACAGTACCTATAGCATACCTTTTCTTATTAGCCTTTAAATCAGATATTTCTGCTACTAGCAAAATATTTTCAAGTAATTTATCAACGCCTTCACCTGTTTTCGCACTTATATTACAACATATTGTATCTCCACCCCAAGCTTCAGGCATTAATCCATATTCTGCAAGTTCTGTTAAAACCTTATCAACATTGGCACCAGGTTTATCTATTTTATTTATTGCAACTATTATAGGAGCTCCACTAGCCTTAGCATGATCTATAGCTTCTTTGGTTTGTGGCATCACACCATCATCTGCTGCTACTATTATAATAACAATATCAGTAATACTTGCTCCTCTTGCTCTCATTTCAGTAAAAGCAGCATGACCTGGAGTATCTATAAATGTAATCATCTCCCCATTATATTTTACCTGATATGCACTAATAGCTTGTGTAATTCCACCTGCTTCTAAAGAAACAACATCTGTTTTTCTAATAGTATCTAGCAAAGTGGTTTTACCATGATCAACATGTCCCATTATAGTAACAACAGCTGGTCTTTTTTCTAAATCTTCTTCTTTATCATTAATTTCAAAATTTTCAAATTTGTTTTGATCAAAATCTTGTTCGCGTTCTAACTTTTTATTAAATTCACTGACTAATAATTCAGCATTATCAAAATCAATTGCGTTATTAATAGTAGCAAGTATTCCAATAGAAAATAATTTTTTAATCAAAACAGCAGGTTTTACATTTAATTCTTTAGCAAGTAAGCCTATAGTCATATTCTCTTTATATATTATTGTATTTTCTTTTTCACCAGGTGCATTACTAATTAATTTTTCTTTGTTCTTATACATTTCCTTTTTCTTTTTTGCAAAATCTTTTTTTATATTCTTAACCTGCTTATTTAATTTCTTAGGTTTATTATTATTTACAATTACATCTATTTTATTTTTTTCCTGCTCTATTAATTCATCTTCATAAAAATCATTATCTTCATTTGCTATATCATTATCAAGAATTGTTATTGCCTCTTCATCAAGAATATCATTCTCACTCGATACATTTATACCTAACTCTTTACATTTATTTATTATTTGTTTCACATTTTTGTTAACATCTTGAGCATATTCCAAAACACTCATCATTGTAACACCCTCTTCCTATATTTGTCTAAATGGTACACCTACCTCTTTTAAAAATTCTTTTGCCATTATATCAGGATAATCTTTCAAATAAATAATTTCCTTTATCCCTGCATTAACAAGTAATTTGCTACATACATTACATGGAAAAGTTGTAACATATATAATAGATCCATCCAACGAATTACCACACCTAGCTGCTTCACTCACTATATATTGTTCTGCACATATGTACCTGCAAACTTCTCTTCTTTCACCATGCTTAATATTCAACTTATTTCTAATACACCCCGTTTTCAAACATGGCTCTATGTTTCCAACAGCACTATTATAACCTCTAGCAATTATTTTATCATTACGAACTACAACGGCACCGACATGACTTCTTAAACAAACAGATTTAGAAGCTTCTTCTATAGCTTGTTGCATGAATTTATTCATTGTTTTCTCCAACTAAACTTAACAATTCACTATATATATTATCAGGTATCTCAATCTTTAAAGCTTGATTTAATATCTTCTTCTTTTGAGCTTTTAAAATAATCTCTTTATCTTTTTTTAAATAAGCTCCTTTTCCATTCATTTTTAAAGTCTTATCCACAACAACTTCATCATTATTTTTGACAACTCTAAGTAAATCATATTTAGGATATTTTTCTCTAGTCACTACACACATACGCATTGGAATTTTTTTAGTTTTCATTATTCTAATATATTTATTCCAGCTTCTTTTACTTGTTCATAAGTTTTAATTTCTAAATTAAAATGTGTAAGACGACTAGCAAGTTTAACATTAATACCTTTTTTACCAATAGCTAAACTTAAATTTTCTTTATTCACAACGACCATTGTTTCTTTTGTTTTTTCATCTAAAACAAATACCTTTAAATCCTTAGCTGGTGATAAGGCATTTGTAATAAATGTTACAGGATCCTTACTATATTGTACAATATCAATTTTTTCCTTTCCTATTTCTTTTAAAATATTATTAATACGAATTCCTTTTTCACCAACGCAAGCACCAATTGGATCTACATTACTATTTTCTGAATATACAGCTATTTTTGTTCTGTTTCCAGCTTCACGAGCAACACTATAAATAAGAACTACACCATCACTAATCTCAGGTATTTCAAGTTCAAATAAACGGGTGATAAACCCATAATACTTACGTGTTAATAATATCAAAGCTCCTTTAGAATTTATGTCGACTTTACTGATATAAGCCTTAATATTAGACCCCATTTTAATAATCTCTCCTGGAATAATTTCTGTTTTGGGTAATAAACCTTGGGTTTTACCTAAATTAATAAAATAATTTTTTTCATCTTCCATTTCAACAGTTCCAGATATAAGTTCACCTTCTTTATCTTCAAACTGCATAGCTATATTATTTCTCTCAGCTTCTCTTACTTTTTGCACTAATACTTGCTTAGCTGTTGAAGCAGCAACACGACCAAAATCTTTTGGATCGACTTCTTCTTCTATAGTTTCTGTAACTTTAATATCTGGATCAATTTTTCTAGCTTCTTCTAATGTGATATATAATTTATCATTATAAACAAATGGGCGATATCTTTCTTCCTCTGGCAAATCTTCAAGTTCTAAATCATTTAATTGTTCTTGAGTTAAATCTTCTTCCTTATTATATCCCTCATCTAATGATTCTTTATGTTCCTTATCTAATACAACAGTTTTAAAAGAGTAAATTTTTATCTTTCCAGTTTCTCTATCCAATTGTACCCTCGAATTAGGTAAACGATATTGTTTTTTATAAGCACTATTAAGTGCAAGTTCAATAGAATCAAATAAATAATCAACATCTATATCTTTTTCTTTAGCAAAATTTTCTATTGTTTTTTTAAATTCTACATTATTCATATTATTCACATCCCTTCTCTTTAGAACAAACATCAAGTATATAATTATCACTAATAGGATCATTCTCATCTAAGATTGGATTTATAAGCTTACTTACAAATACGCAATCGTCAATATCAATAATACCATTTTTATCAATAACAACTCTAAGAAAATAATTTCCATCTTCTTTTAAATAGTTTACGTCTGATAAAATATAATTATTATCAACAATTATATCTTGAATTAAATTTGTTACAATCTTTTCTATACTCATAACTCCTCCATATTACTTTAAAGAGTGGGATCTCCCACTCTCTTGCAACAAATAAATTATATCATAAAAAAAAGTAAATGTATACTTTTTTATTTAAAATTGTTATAATTATTTAAGAGGTGATTCTGTTTGAAAAAAAATAAAGAAGCATTAATTTCCCTTATTGTATTTATAGCTTATTTATTGCTATCTACTTATTCTAGTAATGTATTAACATTTTTGGGGTATAAAAATTTAAATACAACTTTAAAAATTATAATTTCTCTATTTTATAATTTATTTATCTTACTCGGCGTTATATTTATTTACTTAAAAATTATTGTTAAGGACTTTAAAGACTTCAAAGAAAATTTAAAATATTATGTTAATAATTACTGTAAATACTGGATTTTGGTTATTGGGCTTATGTTAATTAGTAATATTATAGTTTCATCGATAAGTAATATAACAACACCAACAAATCAAGAATATATAATAAAATTACTGGAAAAATATCCTATTTATACACTAATATCAACAATTATTATAGCGCCAATATTAGAAGAATTAATATTTCGACTATCATTCAGAAAAATTTTTAAAAATGATTTATTATTTATTTTACTTTCTGGATTAGTATTTGGCATATTACATTTAAGTGTTGCTAAAACATTAAGCGAATTATTATATATAATTCCATATAGTATACCTGGATTTATTTTTGCTTATACACTAAAAAAATCTAACAATATACTAGTACCAATATCTCTTCATATGTTTCATAATACCGTACTTACAATAATACAATTAATATTAACAGCGCTATAACGCTGTTATTTTTTATAATCTTTTAAATCAACAAGTAGTTCGTGTATCATTTCTTCCTTAGTATTTAAATCAAAATCTTCGATTCTCTCAACACGACATTTTTCTGCTTTTATAATAGCCTCTACCTTAGAAACTGCTTTTTCAATTTCATCATTTATAATGATATAATTATATTTATTTACTTCATTTATTTCTTGATAAGCCTTTTTAAATCTTTCTACTATTTGTTCTTTTGTCTCTGTATTACGCATAATAAGTCTTCTTTTCAATTCTCGCATACTAGGAGGCATAATAAATATAAATATTGCTTCTTTAAAAGTATTATTTATTTGTAATGCTCCTTGTATATCTATTTCAAGCAAAACATCTATTCCCTTATTTAAATATTCTTCAACTTTATCTTTTGGTGTTCCATAATAATGGTCATTATGGACCTTTGCATATTCTAAAAACTTATTTTCGCTAATCCTTTTTTCAAACTCCTCTTTTGATACAAAATAATAATCTTTCCCATCTTTTTCAAAATTTCTAGGAGTTCTTGTCGTCATAGAAATAGATAAATAAATATTCTTATTTTTATTTAAAAGATAATTACAAATAGTACCTTTTCCACACCCACTTGGACCAGATATAACAATTAAATTTCCTCTTATTTTCTCTTTTACCATATATCCTCCTTTTGTGATATTGATTATAACACATTTTAATTTATTTATCAAAACACTTGAAAACAATCTAAAAATATGGTATAATTTGTATTGTTGATGTCTTCTTAGCTCAGTTGGTAGAGCAACTGACTCTTAATCAGTGGGTCTAGGGTTCGAATCCCTAAGAGGACACCATATATGCAATTAAAAAGTCTTAACACATAGCTAAGACTTTTTTTATTTATATTTTTGATAATTTTTTTTATTTACAACATTTAAAATTTTTTTTATTTTAGCCAAATGACCAAAGCGATTCTTTTTCATTTGATTATAGTCTATATTATTTATCAAATCAACAATATAAAATTTAGTATAATCATCTAAATAATCATTAATATAATAATTTATAATATCTATTTGAAATAACTTATTTAAAGAAATAAATTCCCTTTTCCTTACAAGTTCATCCAATGATATAAATTCTTTTTCAACATAAAATATTTTAACTAAATTATCTTTGGATAACTGTGGATATTTTAATATTAAAATTTTTAATCTATCAAAATTTTTATCAAAATCATACTGTTTCAATTTATATTTAAGATTATTAATTTTATTTAATATATACTTATTTTCACCAAAAATTTCTAAAATATTGAGATATGCATAATCATCTGCATCTAATTCTAATAAAAAATTTTGTTTATTTTCAACGTAATATAAGTAATCAAAAAAAATTAAAATATTTTCTAAATTCATAATGCTTTCTAAATAAGAACATACACCTATATTCAAATTTTGAAGTGAATGTCTTACTTCATGGTAAATAGAAGTATAATAATCTATTAAAAATTTATTACTGTGAATTTTTAAAAAATTATCATAATTTTCAATAGCAATAAAAATATTTTGATTATTAGCATCACGATTGCCTATATTTACTGCTGAATATTTTGAATATAATATTTCAAGTGGTTTTAAAATAGGAAATTTATCTGGATTAATAATCAAATCAGATTTATTTTTTTCCATTAATTCCTTTTTTGTTAAAGGATAAGAATTAATATTTATTAAATATTTTTTATTTTCCTTGTAAACTATATCGTAAACTATTTTTTTTAACTTACTTTGTGTTAAGATAAGCATATAATCACCTACTAAATTATAACACAAAAAAAGTAATTAATATTACTTTTGAATCATTTTTAATAAATTAATTTTAAACATATCCTTATCGGCATGCTGCTTTGATACCATAACACCTTTATAGGTTACAAGCTCCGAAGCATGACCTTCGCTAAGTATTTCATATGGTTCAAATTTATCAAGCATTACTATTTTTTCATTATGATATACTAGATAATATAATTTAATATCACCGTGAACTTTTGAAAACATCGCATCAGTTGTTAATTTTAATTCATATGTTGTTGTATTATTTTCTTTATTTGATTCAATTATTTTACCTAAAAAATTACCTGATTTTAAAGCTGGATAATATTGAAAATATAATTGTTTGTAAGCTAACATATTATATTTTTTTATAGCTCTTTCAAGTTTTTTAAATTCATTTTCATTAATATAATCAAATAAATACGTGTCCTTCATCGTTCACCTCCTAATGTCCCTTATTATATATATAATAACACAATATACTTGCATTGTCAAACAAATATTTAAAAATTAGTCACAAAAAAAGTGTCAAACACTTTTTAAAATTCTTTTACATTTCCTGTTTTTACATATCCATTATTTAACAAATATTGATCATTATCACTCATACTATACTTTATGTAATTAATTCCTTTTTTATAGCTAAATTTTCGTGATCTATAATACTTAACATTTTCAGTACAATTATCAACTTTTACTGTTCTTTTAGAATAAACAGGAATTTTTTTAGTAGCATAAACAGGCTCCTCTTTAGTTTGATAGATTGGTTCTTCTTTATAAATTGGTATACTTATAACTTTTCCTTTTTTTACAATCTGCTTTGTCCCAGTTTGAATTTTTTTAATTCCAACTTTATAAACTTTCTTGGTATAACCCGATATATATGAAACTTTATTATATCCAGAAATATATGTTTCCTCTTTCGTTTCAGTACAACCTTCAGTCTTCGTTTTAACTTCATTCTTTTCTTCAACATCAAGCATTAAACTTTTAGTAATCACAGCAGTATCCCAATTAGACCAATCACTATACTCGCCTACATTTTCACTAGGTGTTAGTGTATATTCATAAAATGTATAGGTTTTGTTTTTAGAAATATTACTATCACTTTTATCAACATTATTTTGCTTAGAATCTTGGTCATCTTTTTTAGAATCATTAATTTTTTCAACTTTAGCCTTTTTCTCTATTTTCTTTTCACATAAAGTATCTTTACAATAGTTATATTTGCCTAAATACGTATTTAAAGTAACTTTATCCTTACATACTAAAGTAAAATCAAGTCGATATTCGGCATTTTTTTTAGTTACCTCAACTTTACTTTCTTCACTACTACACTTTTCACCATCTAAAGATAATTCTTCTATAAAATGTTTATCATATAAATCTTGTAAACTTAATATCATATCAACTTTTTCATTGCCTAGTTTATCTTTATAGTAATCAATTATATTATATTTAAAACTTGCCATATTAGATGCAAAAGACTCACTATAAGTATTCTCTATATCTTCAAGTTGTTCTTCACTATACAAAACCATTTCTTTTGGTTTTTCTTTTTTCTTTTTACTACCACTTTTAACTACAATTATAATTATTATAGTAATTATCAAAAGAAAAAGAAAAATATATACCATATAATTAGCTATACCCATTTTATCTTTTCGCTCATTATACATTGTAACACCCTCTTTTAGTACCGAAATATGTTAACATAAATATCTAGCATTTGTCAAATATTTATCTTAACTAAAGTCATACCTATATTTCTATAGAATAATCTAAAATCTATTACGTCTTTATTATTTTTTAGTACTCTTATAGTTTCATCTTTTAAAACCCCACTGCCAATACCATGAATTATTACAACAATACTATTTCCCATCTTTTTGTTATCATGAATAAATTCATTAATTTTTAAATTAGCATACTTTCGATCAAATCCATGTAAATCAATTTTAGGTAAATTATCAGTAAATATTATGTTCTCTAAGTTCACTATAAAATGCCTCAACTAAATCTAATGGAAATATAGACTTTCTTCCTGTCAATCTTGTAACAGATAAACTTGATGTTGTATTGGAAAATGATAATATTTTATAAATATCCCAGTTTTGCATAAGTCCATAAACAAAAGCCCCATGAAAAATATCTCCTGCAGCTGTTGTATCTACTGCCTTTAAAGGAACAGCAGGAATTATTTTAACACCATCATCATAATAACAACAACCATCACTTTCTAAAGTAACAATTATTTTCCCTTTAAAATCATTCATCATTTTTTTAAAGATATCTTCTAATGATGTTGTATTACAATATTTAATTGCAAAATCTTTAGAACAAACTATATAATCACAATAATGACATAACGAAACAACATCTGAATTAAAACGCCCTGCATCAATAATTTTAATAGCATCTCGATTACAATCCATTACTTTTTTAGATAATTCTACTTCTTGTCCATCTATTAAAATAAAGTCAGGCTTAATTTTAATATCTATATTGCTTATGTATCTAGGATTAGTTTGACATGCTAACGATGTTCTTGATGCATTTTTTTTATTAACAATAACGTATGATTTAGTTGTTTTATAATTATTATCTTTAATAAAATAATCTAAATGAACATTTACCTTTTCAAATTCCTTTTCAATAACGTGTGCAGCATAATCATTTCCTACTATACCAGCAAAATAGGTTTCTACTCCCCATTTTCCCAATAAATAGGCTGCATTACTAGCTGGTCCCCCTCCGCAGTAAAGACTTTCTGAAACTCTATTTTTACTATTTTCCTTTGGATATTCCTGTGTAGGAATAACTATATCATATGTTGCATGACCTATACAAAGTACTTTCATAAACACCATCTTTCTATTATTAATTATAGCAAATTATAAAATTTTATACAACAACTATTTTTAAATTATTCAGATATTAAAATTAATATTTATAACAAAAAAAAATAATTTGATACTAATTAATAAATAAAATAATTTAAATTAGAAATATTTTTGTTATTATTGATAAATTTTATTCCCAATTTTTTATAAAAATTCATATATTTCTTATCAATATATCTATCATATAAAATATAATTAAGATTTAGATTTAAAATTTCATCATAATATCATTTTTTATCTAAAGAAGATGATAAACCATATTCAATTAAAAATGTAGTATATAATCATTACCTTTTCTTGCACTTTTAATACAAGTATTAACAAGAAATATTTTACATAAATAAGAAAAAGAAGTATTCCTACTTCATTAAATAAATATTAAAATTAATTAACTCATTTTTTCATAAAGTTTTGAATATAAAATAAACGGTTCAGGCCAATTACGATAATATTTCTTCCGTTGCATCTTTAGATGGTAAACCTAAAGATACTAATTTTTTAGCTGTTGTTGGAATACTCTTTTCTTCTTTATTAATATTATATTTGGGGCAAAAAGATTCAACGCTCAAAAAATCACGATAAATCACACTTTGAGAAATTAAAAACACCTCTAACAAACAACTCAACGTAATCAAAACGGTCTTATTTTATTGATTTAAGTTCTTTTTCACATATCAAGCAGTAAATTCTATCATTAATTTTTTCTAGGTTATCTCTTACAACAAAATATTTAATTGCATCAGAAAAATCTCTCATAGTACCACCTTATAAAATATATATAAGCAATTATATTCTTAATTAACTTAATAAATAATATAGACATAATATTAAAATTTGAAATGAATTTTTTATTCAAAATAGTTATATCATATGTTACATCATTTAATCTCATTTCTCATATTTTTCCACAAAAAAATTGTTAACTATTCATAATGGTAATAAATAATTATTTTACTATTTATTACCATTATGAAAGTACAATCTTTATTATTCTTTTAAATTTTAATTATTTTTCTCATAATTCCAGGCATCTTTACACATGTCTTCTATTGTTTTTGTTGTTTTAAATCCAAGTTCGTTTAAAGCCTTAGTTGGATCTGAATAACATACTGCTATATCCCCTTCTCTTCTAGGTGCAATTTTATAATTTATTTTTATTCCATTAGCTTTTTCAAATGCATCTATTATATCAAGTACACTATACCCTATGCCTGTACCTAAATTATATATAAATAATCCCTTTTCTTTACTTATTTTTTCTATTGCTTTAATATGTCCTATTGCTAAATCTACCACATGGATATAATCCCTTACCCCTGTGCCATCTTTTGTATTATAATCATTTCCAAATACCGATAAATATTCTAGTTTTTGACTTGCTACTTTAGATATATATGGCATTAAATTTGCCGGTATTCCATTTGGTTCTTCTCCTATTAAACCAGATTCATGTGCCCCTATTGGGTTAAAATATCTTAATATACATATATCCCATTCATTATCTGATTTATATAAATCAGATAATATTTGTTCAACAAAAAATTTACTTGTTCCATATGGGTTTGTTGTACCACCTGTTTTACATTCTTCAGTAATTGGTATTATTTCTGGATTTCCATATACAGTAGCACTACTAGAGAATACTAATTTTTTACAATCATATTTTTTCATTACATCCAAAAGTACTAATACAGTTGAAACATTATTTATATAATATTCAATTGGTTTTTTTACTGATTCTCCAACTGCTTTATATGCAGCAAAATCTATAACAGCATCTATTTTATTTTCGGTAAATATTTTTTCTAAAATTTTCCTATCTATCATATTTCCTTCATAAAATTTTATCTTTTTTCCTGTTATTTTATTTATTTTTTCTAAGACTTCTTTTTTACTATTAGAAAAATTATCTAATCCTATTACTTCATAATTATTATTTAATAGTTCACAGCACGTATGACTACCAATATAACCTGTTGCTCCTGTTACTAATATTTTCATTTTATCACCACATTAAGTATAACAAAAAATAAAGTTATTTGCAAACAAAATATTTTTATAACTTATTATATTATTTTACACAAAAAGACTGAGATTTGCGACATAAAAGTCATCTCAGTCTTAAAATTATATATAAGAATCAAGAATCGGGTTTTTAATGACTATATTTTTACATTTAGGTATATCATTTCTATACTTTATAATATCGTCATTCGTAATAATCATACGGCTTAAAAACACTTTTGTTCTTTTATCTACTTTTGCCCATCAGACTTGATAGCGGCTTGAGCTGATGCTAATATTGAAATTGGCACTCTATATGGACTACAAGAAACATAATCTAAACCAACTTCATTAAATAACTCAATACTCTTTTTATCTCCACCATGTTCTCCGCATATACCAAGTTCTAAGTTAGGATTAGTACTTCTTCCTCTAATAGCACCAATTCTAACCAATTCTAAAACTCCTTTTTTATCAATAGTTTTAAAAGGATCACTTTCATATATTTGATTTTCATAATAAGAATCTAAGAATTTTGATGCATCATCCCTAGAAAAACCGAATGTTAATTGTGTTAAATCATTTGTTCCAAAAGAGAAAAATTCTGCTTCCTTAGCTATTTCATCAGCAAGCAATGCCGCACGGGGAACTTCTATCATAGTCCCAATTTGATATTGAAAATTTTTAGATGTTTCTTTCTTGATTTTATTTATTTCACCTTCTACAATATCCTTAACAAATTTTAATTCTTTTATATCACCAACAAGTGGAATCATTATTTCTGCCTTATTATTTACATTTAATTCTTCATTTGACTCAATTAATGCTTCTATTAGTGCTCTTGTTTGCATTTTTGCAATAGAAGGATACGTAACATCAAGGCGACAGCCACGATGCCCCATCATTGGATTAAATTCATGTAATTCTATACATTTATTCTTTAATTTTTCAAAAGAAACATTCATCATCTCTGCAAGATTTCTAATTTCATCATCTGTTTTAGGTAAAAACTCATGTAATGGAGGATCTAAATATCTAACGGTCATAGGAAGTCCTTTTAATTGCTTATACATATCTTTAAAATCTTGTTTTTGAAAAGGGATTAATTTATCTAAAGCAATTTTTCTTTCTTCTTCATTAGTTGCAAGAATCATTTCTCTCATTCTTGCAATTCTTTCCTCATCAAAAAACATATGCTCTGTTCTACACAATCCTATTCCGTCTGCACCAAGTTCTATAGCTTTTTTAGTATCACGTGGATTATCAGCATTTGCACGAACATTAAGTTTTTTATATTGTAAAGCCCAATCCATAATTCTTTTAAAATCTCCAGTAACTGAGGCTTCTTCTAATTTTATATCCCCACTATATACATTTCCCGTATTTCCATCAAGAGAAATAAAATCTCCCTCTTTAAAAATAAGATTTCCAACAATGAATTGCTTTTTATCTACATCAATATTAATATCTCCACATCCAGAAATACAACAAACTCCCATACCTCTTGCAACTACGGCAGCATGACTTGTCATACCACCTCTAACAGTTAAAATTCCACTTGCCGCAGTCATTCCTTCTATATCTTCTGGTGTTGTTTCCAAGCGTACTAAAATAACTCGTTTTCCTAAACCACCTTTGCCAAGTTTTTTTGCATCAAGTGCATTAAAAACGATTTCTCCAGCCCCAGCACCTGGTGATGAAGGTAATCCTTTTGCAATGGCTTTTTTAGATTTTAATTCTTCTAAATTGAAGGTTGGATGTAAAAGTTGGTCTAATGAATCTGCGTCAATTCTCATTAGTGCCTCTTTTTCATCTATTAATTTTTCATCTACCATATCACAAGAAATTTTTATAGCTGCACGGGCTGTTCTTTTACCATTTCTAGTTTGTAAAAAATATAGTTTTCTATTTTCTATTGTAAATTCCATATCTTGCATATCACGATAATGATTTTCAAGTTTACAAGCTAGAGTTGTAAATTCATCATATATTTCTGGCATAATATCTTTCAATGTATTAATTTCACTAGGTGTACGAATACCAGCAACTACATCTTCACCTTGAGCATTAATTAAATACTCACCAAACACGCCCTTTTCACCAGTTGATGGATTTCTTGTAAAAGCAACACCTGTACCACAATCAACACCCATATTGCCAAAAACCATTTGCTGAATATTTACAGCTGTACCAATTGTACTTGGTATATTATTCATTCTTCTATATACAATAGCCCTTTTATTATTCCAAGATTTAAATACAGCCTCTATTGCTGTTATTAATTGCACTTTTGGATCATTTGGAAATTCTTGTTTCATATTCATTTTATATATCTCTTTAAAAGCATTAGTAATTATTTTTAAATCATCTACAGTAAGTTCATTATCATACTTAATATTCTTATTTTTTTTAACTTCTGCAATAATAGCTTCAAAATAATCAGGAGATATTCCCTTTACTACATCAGAATACATTGCAATAAATCGACGATATGAATCATAGGCAAATCTAGGATTATTTGTTAAATTAATTATAGCTTTTAAAGTGTCATCATTTAATCCCAAATTAAGTATAGTATCCATCATACCAGGCATTGAAACAGGAGCACCACTTCTAATAGATACTAATAATGGATTATTTATATCACCAAATTTTTTACCAGTTAATTCCTCTAATTTAGATAAATTTTCAAATATTTCTTTTCTTATTTCATCACTAATGGTTTGATTATTAAGATAATATTCTTTACAAGCTTCAGTTGATATTGTAAAACCAGATGGAATTGGTAGTCCTAAATTAGTCATTTCAGCCAAATTAGCCCCCTTGCCACCTAAAATATCTTTCATATTTTGATTACCTTCATCAAATGAAAAAACATACTTTTTCGTCATTATTTACTTTCCTCCTATTCTTTATAATTATAACAGACTATATCAATTTATGCAATGAAAAAAATATTTATAACCTATCTTGCTCTAGGATGTGTCATTAAATAAGTTTTGCGTAACTTCTCATTAGTTAAATGAGTATAAATTGTAGTAGTAGACAAATTTTCATGTCCTAATAATTCTTGCACACTCCTTAAAGAAGCCCCTTCATTTAACATATGAGTTGCAAAAGTATGTCTAAATGTATGGGGCGAAATATTCATATCAATACCAGCTTTTGTTTTTAATTTATTAATAATATTTCTAATTTCTTTTGTACTCATTTGTTTCCCAGTGTTACTAATAATTAAATAATCAATATTTGTTTTAAAAAAAGAAGATCGAACTTGCAAATATTTTTTTAATAAACTATCACATCTAGTACCATAAAAAACAATTCTTTCTTTTGACCCTTTTCCCATTATCTTAATTGTTTTTGAAGGCATTAAAATATCATTAAGTTGAATATTAACAAGTTCACCAACTCTAATACCTGTAACATATAAAAGCTCTAAAATTAAAGCATCCCTTATTCCCGTTTTATTAGATAAATCAGGAGCCAACAAAATTTTTTCACAATCATTTATAGTTAAGTACTTAGGTAATTTTTTAGCAATCTTAGGCCCTTCTATTAATTCAAATGGATTTAATAAAATTTTATTATTCATTTTTAAATATTTAAAAAAACTTCTAACTGCACTAAGCATTCTATTTATAGATTTTGGTTGATAATTATCTTTATATAAATAACTAATATAATTTCTAGCAACTTGATAATTAACATCCTTCAAATCAACTATATTATTTTCCTTTAGGTATAGAAGAAATTTTTCTATATTATTTTCATATGCAATAATAGTATTATTAGAATAATTTCTTTCATACTTTAAATAATCTAAAAAAACATTTTTATCTTTCATTACATCACCCTAATTATAAAATAGAGAAACAATTTTGTTTCTCTACTATTAATTTAAATTACCTACACCACTTGTAAATGTTCCAACAATTTCATTAAACTTTAGCATATTATTAGCTAAGTCATTTTTATCAGCCTCATATTGAATTCTATCCAAACTTAACTTTCTTTTTTCTTCATCTATTTCATCTTTTTGTTTACGAAGTTTATCTTCTAAAGCTTCTAATTCTTCTTTACGACTATCATCTTTTACCTTTTGTTCTTTTGACTTTATATTAATTTCCTCTTTAGCCTCTTTTTTATAATTTTCAAAATCATTTTTTTCTTTTTCAAAATTAGCTTGTAAATCCTTAAGTTCATTTAATCTAGCTTCTATTTCATTCTTTTTATCAGTTAATTCTTTTAATACTGATTCCTTGTAATTATTAATTTCTTCATAATCATTTTGTTTAGATCTTTCTATATCCCTTTGTAAATCTTTTAATTCTTCAAAACGTTTATCTAACTTCTTTTTCATTTCTACATTCTTCATAAATATATCTGAGGCTTCTTTAACATTATTGTTAACCTTAGCAAATAAATTATTGATATCAGTATCTTTAGTATCATCTTGTTCAGATATTTCTTTATTAGTTTCATCAGAAATATTTTCTGTTGTTGCATCATTAATATCATTATCCGATGCAATTTTATCTATAGTCTTATCAACATCTTTAGCAATATCATCTATAGAAATATCTAACTTCGATTCATTGACAACAGATGGAGACAATTCAATACTTTTTTCACTTGCTAAATCTATAGAATCAGAACTTTTTTCTACAGTTTCATCATTTTCTATAGGTAAAACAGAATCAAACACATTAGATATATTGTCACTGTTTTCTTCTTTATTAATTTCTTCCATCTTAGCATCTATTTTACTAATTAACTCATTTAAATCAAAATCAAGTTCTGCTTCTTCTTCATTATCAATATCAAACTGATAATTTTCTTCATCATCAATTTTAATATCATTATCTAAATTTTCTTGTTCCATATTTTCCTGTAATTTATCTAAAAACTCCAAATTCATTTTATTATCCATTAAAAAACACCTCTTATTCTCCTGATATCTTCTTAAATCTCATATTAAATTGAGCAATTACCTCTTTAAATTTATCACACTTTTGTTCCAACTCTTTATTGGCAATATCTATTTTTTTCTCTTTCATTTCTTTATATTTTTCAAATTGTTCCTTCTCTGTTTCAAATAAACTACGTTCTCTTTTTAATTTATCATTTTCTAATTCGATTTCCTTTTTAAATTGTTCCTTATCTCTATTTAAATTAGCAGTTTCCTGATTCAATGATTTCTCATACATTTGATTTTTAATAGTATACTTATCTATTTCTTGCTTTTTTAATTTTATTTCATTCAAAGCCTTCTCTTTTTCAAGTTTTTGCTCTTTTTTTATATTTTCTTTCTCTTCATCAATATTTTTACGATCCTTGTCAAAAGCTTCATTAACTACCTTTTGATAATCTTCAAAACTATTTTGATCTTCTTCCAACTTTAAATATTTATTATCAATAATTTCTTGTTCTAATTTTTTATAATTTTCAAACTCTTCTTTATCATTATCTAATTTTTTACGTTCAAGTTCAATCTCTAATTTTAAAGAATCTAATTCTACACGATCATTTTCAAGTTGTAAATTAGCCTCTTGTTCTATTTGTTTTAAATTTTCTTTAGCACTTTTCATTTGCTCAGAAAAATTTTCTTTTTCCTTATTCAATTTTTCATTTTGTAAATCTATCATTTTTTGAAAAGAAATTTTTTCCTTGTCAAAGTTTAACTTTTCATCCTCTAATTTCTTTTTTTCCTTTATTAATTCATCTTTTTCATTAATTACTTTAGTAATAAAACTAGTTGCACCAGTAACATCACTGGTTAAAGAATCAAATAACTTATCTAATGATTTATTACTTTCATTACTGTTTAAATTTTGCACCTTGTTTTCATGATTCGAACTAACAAACTTTTTAGAATTTATTTCATCAAAAAGTTGTTCTATGTCTTGAAACATAAAAACCCCTCCTATTCTTACCCCTATCTATCATACATTGTATCATCTTTTTTTAAAAATAACAACAGAAAAAAAAAGAAAGTTAAAATTTTTTTAACTTTGTACATATTCACATTTTGAACATTTTACTTTTTTACCTTTTTGCACTAACATACTACTACATTCTTTACAAAAATTTCCTGTTGGCATATCCCAATAAGCTGTTTTACATTTTGGATAATTATTACAGCCATAAAAAATCTTCCCTCTTTTACTTCTCTTTTCAATAATAGAACCATCACAATTAGGGCATTTGCAAATAATCTTTTCTTCTTTTTTTAAAGTTTTTATATATTTGCATTGTGGATAATTACTACAAGCAACAAAATCACCAAATCTCGAATGTCTTATTACCAATGGATTTTTGCAATTTGGACAATCTTCACCTGTTTTTTCTGCCTCTTTTTTTGGAAGTAAATCAAATGCTTTTTGCACGCTAGGTTCAAACTCATTATAGAAATCTCTTAATATTTTAATATAATTTTCTTTTCCTAATGCAATTTTATCTAAGTCAGTTTCCATATTCGCAGTATACTCAACATTAATTAAAGAGGAAAAATATTCCTGTAATTTATCAGTAATCTCAATTCCAATTTTCGTTGGAACAAATTTTTTATCAACTAAAGAAACATAACCACGCTTTTTTATAATATCCATAGTAGTTGCATAAGTACTTGGCCTTCCAATACCTAGCTGCTCCATTTCTTTAATTAATTTAGCTTCAGTATATCTAGAAGGTGGATTGGTAAAATGCTGTTCACTTTCAATGGAATTGGAAATTATTACATCATTTTCTTTTAAATCAGGTAAATCAACATCCTTTGTATCCTCATAATCACTATATACCTTTAAATATCCTAAAAAAGTAACTATTTGTCCATTTACCTTAAATTGATAATTATTATTATCTAAAACAACAGAAGTATTAAGAGTCAAAGCATTAGAGAAAAGTGAAGCTAAAGCTCGATAATAAATCATACGATAAAGTTTAAATTCATCATCATTTAAATACTTTCTAACCATTTCAGGTGTTCTTGTTATACTTGTTGGCCTTATAGCCTCATGAGCATCCTGTACATTATCTTTTTTCTTTTGAACCTTTACATTACCAACATATTCTTCACCATAATTTTCGCGAATAAAATTATAAGTGTCTTCTATAAAGGAAGAAGATAATCTAGTTGAATCTGTACGCATATAAGTAATCAAACCAACAGTTTCATCAGAAAGATCAATTCCTTCATATAATTTTTGAGCAATTTGCATTGTCTTTTTTGCATTAAAATTAAGTTTATTACTAGCATCTTGTTGCATAGTACTTGTAATATATGGTGCCTTTGATTGTTTTTGTTTTTTCTTTTTAGAAACAGATATAACCTTAAAGTTATCTGTTAATATTTTTAATATCTGATCACATTCCTCTTTTGTATTAATTTTAATCTCATTATTATTAAAACCAAATAATTCAGCTTCGAACTTATCAAATATGCCGGTAATCGTATAATATTCTTCTTTTTTGAAAGCTTCTATTTCTCTTTCCTTTTCTACAATTAGTTTTAAAGCAACACTTTGTACTCTACCAGCACTACTACCACTTGTTTTAGATTGTATTAATTTACTTAGCCTAAAACCTATAATACGATCCAAAATTCTTCTTGTCTCTTGACTATTAACTAAATCATTATCAATTTTTCTTGTATGTTTAAATGCTTCTGTTACAGCATTTTTAGTTATTTCATTAAAAACAACACGATCATAATCATTTTCATTTAATGCTAAAACATCCTTTAAATGCCAGCTAATAGCTTCTCCTTCACGGTCTGGATCTGTTGCAAGATATACGTGATCCATTTTTTTTACTTCTTTTTTTAATTCTTCAACAACATTTTTTTTGCCTTTCATTATTATATAATTAGGTTTAAAATCATTATCAACATCTACCCCAAATCCATAACGACCAGTGGTTGCTAAATCTCTTACATGTCCTTTTGAAGACAATACCTTATAATTACTTCCCAAATATTTTTCAATTGGTTTTGTTTTACTAGGTGATTCCACAATAACTAAATTTTTTGCCATAATCCACTTCCCTTTCTATTTAAACTTTATACACGAAAAAAATATTTTTGTCAACTAACTTTTCTTATTTCACAAATAATTCATTATATTAACAAAAATTATATTAGACAAATAAAGAAAATTAAATAAATATTATTCATATTATTTTTAATATTTAATATACTCTAATAGAAACAGGAGGACATATGATAAATAAAAAAAGTTTATGGTTTTTAACATTATTTAGTTTAATATTAGTATTAAGTGTTTATTATATAACAATGCCTAGTGAATTAATGATGACAAAAAATCAAACAATTACTAAAGAAACTAAAAATAAAAGTGATAATGAAAACAAAACATCCGTCTCAGTTAAAGAAAGTGATATTTTATCAGCTATGCGAGTTGAATCAGATAGTAAAATGAACGAAGAAATTGATGCATTACAAGTAGTTCTTAATGATTCTAAATCAACAGCAGAAGCTAAAAATGAAGCATATGAAAAAATGAAACAAATAAATAGTAATAGAGCATTAGAAGAAGAATTAGAAAAAAAAATAAAAAAAGAATTTAACTTAGATTCATACATTAAAATAGAAGAAAATAATATTAAAGTTACTATAAATAGTAGTGAGCACGATACAACACTTGCTAATAAAATCATGCGCAGTATACAAAGTAATTATGAAAATAGCAAATATATTACTGTCCAATTTAAAAAGTAGATTTTCTACTTTTTTTAGGCACTAATAAGAACATAAATTTCTCACTTTCATAAAATACTATGAGAAAATATAAACCGCCTATTGGGGAAGTGAGGTTACTATGAAAAGCATTTTAACAAAAAGAGAAAAAGAAGTATTTGAATTGTTAATACAAAACAAATCTACTAAGGAAATTGCTGATTTTCTTAATATTAGTGAAAAAACAGTTAGAAACCACATATCAAATGCTATGCAAAAGCTAGGAGTTAAGGGCCGTGCTAGTGCTGTTGTTGAACTTTTAAAACTAAATGAAATATCCTTATAAAGTGCATTAATTTGTACTTTTTTCATATTATTTATTAAGGTGATTATGTGATAAAAAGAATGTCAATAAAAAAAATATCTATTTGTTTTATTGCAATAATAGCAATATTTTTATTTTACTTATTCAAAGATAATAATAAATTAAATAAAAAAGAAGAATTAGAATATATAAATGGAGAAAAAACTAGTACTATATTTCTTATGGATTGTAATAATTATTTAGCCAAAACAAGTATTAATATAGATGATAAAAAAACAACTATTAAAGCTAAAAAATTACTGATATCACTTATTCAAGGGGAAAAATACACTCAAAAAATTCCTAACGGTTTTAAACCATTAATACCAAGTGGAACTAAAATACTTAATATTGAATATAAAAACCAAGTCATAAAAGTTGATTTTTCTACTGAACTTATGGATACAAATATTGATAACGAAGAAAAGATTATTGAAAGTATTGTATATACACTAACAAGCATTGAAAATGTAAAATACGTTATTATTTATATGAATGGTAAATTATTAACTAAATTACCACAGAGCAATATTACACTACCCTCAACATTAGATAGAAGTTTTGGTATTAATAAAGAATATAATATATCAAGTGATAAAAACATAACCAAAACAACTATATATTATGTAAATAAATATAATAATAAACAATACTATGTGCCAGTTACTAAAGTAAGCAATGATTCAAGGGAAAAAGCAGAAATAATCATTGAAGAATTAAGTAATAATAATACCTATAATACCAATCTCATGAGTTATTTAAATAGTAATACAAAATTAGTTTCATCTACCTTAGAAAATAATCAAATAGTAATGGATTTTAACAATTATATTTATAATGACATAGAAACATCGGAAATATTAGATGAAGTTATTTTAAGTATCTGTCTTTCACTGGAGGATAATTATAATATAAATAATATTATATTTACAGTTAATAATAAAGAAATTTATAAAAGTGATAGAAAAACGCTTGAATAAATTTCTTTTTTGTTGTATAATTTACATTGTTGAGTTGTCTCAGTAGCTCAGCTGGATAGAGCACCGCCCTTCTAAGGCGGGTGTCAGGGGTTCGAATCCCTTCTGGGACACCAGATTAATAATTACCGTTTAAAAAACGGTTTTATTTTGCCCTTTTAGTTAAGTGGTATAACAAAGCCATGGTAAGGCTTAGTCATAAGTTCAATTCTTATAAAGGGCACCAGATTGATTGATACTCGGACACTTTCGTCCAGAGAGTAATAGATTACTAACTAGAAATAGTTAGTTTTTATCTGCTTAAAACGAAAGGATGAGTGATAATTATGTTTAAGATAAAAACTGAAAATAAGTGATGAACTTTATAAAAAGATAGACATAATATATCGATTTGTTTGTGTTAAAAAAGGTAATTAACTAAATTTTATGGTAAAATTGATATAGAAAGATGATTAGTCAGACTTGTCTGACTATTTAGAAAGGGGCAAAAATATGGCAAAAGATTTAGTAAAAACTGAAATAAATGTTATAGATAATAAAATAGGAATAATGAGAATTGGAGATGTTGATTATATATCACTTACTGATTTGGCGAGATATGCTGATGCAGAAGAACCAAGACTCCCAATTAGAGATTGGATGAGAAATAAAGAAGTTATTTCTTATTTAGGACTATGGGAAAGTATGAATAACAAAAATTTTAAAGGGGGCGAATTCGCTACCTTTAAAAATGAATCAGGCAGTAATAAATTTAAAATGTCCCCACAAAAATGGATTAAAGAAACTAATGCAATTGGAATTGTTTCAAAATCTGGAAGATATGATGGTGGAACATTTGCACATCCTGATATAGCATTTGAATTTGCTAGTTGGTTAAGTCCAGAATTCAAATTATATTTAATAAAAGAATTTGAAAGATTAAAAAGTAATGAAATGTATCAACAAAAAATTGGATGGCATGCTAATAGATTATTATCTAAATTAAACTATGTAGTTCATACTGATGCAGTTAAAAATTATATAGTTCCTACATTAACAGAATAACAAAAAAGATTTGTATATGCTGAAGAAACAGATGTATTAAATGTTGCATTATTTGGGATGACTGCTAAAGAATGGAAACAAGAAAATCCAAAACTTGCTAAAAAAGGAAATATTAGAGACTATACAGATTTATTGCATTTAGTTATATTAAATAATTTAGAGAATACAAATGCAGAGTTTATAAAACTTGGCATGTCGCAGAGTGAAAGATTAATTAGTTTAAATGATTCTGCTAGAAATCAAATGGAAATATTAAAAAATAATAATGGTATTAAAGAATTAGAATTATTACAGAAAAGAATAAATGAAAACAATAGAGTTTTGATTGAAAATAAATAATACTATTATTATATAAATTATAATGTAAGCATTTATATATACTTTATAAATAAAAGGAGGTACTGCTGTGAAAAATAAAATTAAGCAAGTTACAAATGTAGTTGATGCTAATAGATGTGATGAGTTACTAACAAAACTAATACAAGATGAACGACAATATAATGATACAATAGATGAAAATTATATAGTTACAAATCATTTTAATAAAATGTTAAACGATGAAAACATTATTATACTAGCATATTACATAAATAAAATTATAGTTGGATATATTTTGATTAGAAGAACGGATAATAATACTTGTTTATTAGATGGTTTGTATGTTGAAAAGGAATATAGAAATAAAGGAATTGGGAAATCATTGTTAACAGAAGCAATTTTACGAATTAAAAATATGAATATAAAATATATAGATATAAATGTTATGTATCATAATATAATTGCTAAGCATATTTATGAAAAGTTAGGTTTTGTTGAGTATGAAATCAAAATGAGAAAATCAATATAAGTTATAAATAGGAGATGGTTACGTGAATTATTCTGAAAAATTTTTGGATGTTATGAATATTGTTAATTCATTAACTAATGAAGAATTATTAAACATTTGTAATGGTAATTTTAAAAAAATTAATGAGACTGATACTAAAATAGAATTAATTAATAAATAAAAATTTTAATTTTGAGAAATAATTAAATTAAAAAATATTGAGATGATGTTTACATTTGATTTCATTTTTGATAAAATGTAAGTAGTTAGTAAGTTTGTTACTTACTATCATCTTTTTGCCTGGCAGTTGTTAAACCTGCTCCTTATTGGCACCAGATTGATTACTAATCGAACTTTTCAAACTAATATAAAAACTACTTTCAAATCAAAGTGAAAGTAGTTTTATTTTTGCAAATTTATCTTTGTAACATTTTAGAAAAAATAATATTTAATCAATAAATAAATCATCCATCAAATCACTAATTTGTTTTTTTCTTTCCAATGTAGCTTCGCTATTTTTAATGATATCTATAACATCACCTTCCTTAGCATCAGGAATAAGTTTTCGCGAAATGTCTATTGTTGTCATATCTTCAAGTTCAACTACTAAATAATCTTCTTCTATATGATCTATTGTTATTTGCATAAATTCACCTACTTTATAATTTCATCTTATAATCTATTGCACTTCTATGTTATAACCATCTGTTACAATAATGATATTTCCTTTCTCATCAGTTCTAAGTATCTCGGCACCATACTTAGTCCAATTGTTCAAAACTTGTTCATTAGGATGATGATACATATTATTTTTTCCAACACTTACAATAGCATACTTTGCCCTAGTTCTTTTTATAAAATTAATGGAAGAAGATGTTTTTGATCCATGATGACCTATTTTTACTACATCAGCAGAAACATCATCTATATCACTTTCACTTTTTACACTAGCATCACCCATAAAAAGGAAACTTCTATCATGATAAATAATTTTAATAACAGCCGATGAATCGTTAGAATCTTTATAATCCTTTACTGGAGCGATAATTTTTGTTAATGGATTTTCTAAAATAACGACATCCTTTTTTGCCGTGATAATATTTAAATTTTTATTTTTTATACTTTTTAACAAATTTAAATACGTTTTTGTGTTTGATGATTTTTTTGGCATATATATACTTCCTATTTCAAAATTTTCTATAACTTGTTGTAGTCCACCTATATGATCACTATCTGGATGCGTTCCAACTACATAATCAATTTTATTATAACCCAAATTCTTTATATAGTTGATAACATTAATACCTTGATCTTTTTTTCCAGCATCTATAAGCATTACTTTACCGTTTGGAAATTCTATAAAAGTAGCATCACCTTGTTTTACATCTATGTAACTAACTTTAAGAATATTATTACTATCAACCACAGAATTATTTATTATTTTATCACTAAATACACTCTTTAAATATTGTATATTTTTATTTTTATAATCAGTATTATGCATAGTATAAATATAGCAAGATGAAATTATACCTAGTATAAAAAATAAAATACTAAAAAATTTATAACACTTACCCTTTATGTTAGTAAAAATAGCTGATAAAAAAGTTCCAGTAGCAAAGGATAATAATACATATCTATATATATTTAAATCAAAATCATTACATTTAATCAATGGTTTTAGAAAAAAAGAAAGAACTAATAAAAAAATTGATAACATCAAATAAATTTTGTTTAACTTTTTCATAACATCACAATAATAGTATATCATAAACAAAAAAATTTGTATCCATTAAATACAAATTTTATTATTTTATACAATTTTTTTCACAAGCCTTACTAGAAATTCTAAATTTTATTTTATTATTTAAAGAAATATTATAAATTTTCTCCTTTTTTCTATATTTTTCTCCATCAAAAGTCCATGCTTGTTTTAATCTATCCTTAAATATAATTTTAATATTATTTGTACGATACATTTCAACCCCATTTACTTTAGTAATATCATAAAGGCCTAAATTAACCAAGCTTCTAAGTAGTTTTCTACGTTTACTAATAGAACAAAATAAAACTTCAAAAGTATTATCATCAAGTTTAACATCTTTATAAAAATTTTTAATTCCAGCTATTTTATTGGCATTAGAAATAATACCTAATGAATATTTACCAGAATGTTTTACTCCATCAATAATAAATTCTAAATCATACATATGAACTTTTCTAAATATATCCTTAAAACCTTCAACTAAATACGCTAAATAACCAAATTTAGATTTTTTACTTCTTGGTGTTTCGTAAGATAAATTAATAAATTTACCAAATCCAGCTACATAAACAAAGGGCTGATTATTAAGTAAACAAATATCTATTTGTTTTTCTTTACCACTTAATATAGAAGAAATGTTTTTATAAATATCTTTTCCAAGCCCAAAAAGACTTTTTAAATCATTTGTTGTACCAACTGGTATATGTGATAAAACAACTGGATTCTTTCTTTCAATATTACCACTTACTATTTCGTTAAAAGTTCCATCGCCACCTACAGATATAACTAAATCAACATTATTAATACTTTTCATAATTTGCTTAGCATGCCCTTTATATTTAGTTTCTTTATAAGTTACGTGATAGTTATATTTATCAAATAATTTTTTACTTTTTAAAAGTGCCTGATAAACATTTTTCTTTTTACCACTATTTGGATTATGTATTATTAAAACTTCTTTCAAAATATCAACGTCCTTTGATAAAATAATTATACTATATTCATTTTTCTTTCGCAAGTTATTTACATTTTACTTAATTTTATATATAATATTCTACTGTGGTGATTTGATGGAAAGAATAAATAAAATAAAAAAAATAGTTATTATTATTTTAGCAATTATATTAATTTTAATTACTCTTGTTTCTATTATTCTATGCATTTATAATAAAAATAAACTTAAACGAGCTAAAATACAAGATGAAAATATAGTATTTTTTGGAGACTCTATTATAAAAGGATACAATGTAAAAGAATTTTTTGAAGACAATCATGTTGTTAATGATGGAGTCGGTGGTAATAAAACAATAGATTTAATTGAAAGATTAGAAGGATTATATGATTATAATCCATCTTTGGTAATTATTTTAATTGGTACTAATGACATTAATGCAAACATTTCAGATGAAAATATAATTAATAACATAGAAAAAATAATAGATGGAATTAGAAATGAAAGAAAAAATGCTTATATATATATTCAATCAATCTATCCAATAAATAAAGAGATGGGAGATTTTTTCAATAATTTACCTAGTGAATATAATAATAAACATATTATAAAAGTTAATAAACTAATTAAACAATTGTGTAAAAAGAAAAAAGTTACTTACATAAATGTATATGATAGTCTTAAAGATAGTAATGGTAATTTAAAAAGTGCATACACAAAAGAAGGATTACACTTAAATGATCTTGGTTACTACAAGGTTACTAATGTATTAAAAAAATATATCAAAAAGGAAAAGTAAAATTAAAATACTTTTCCTTTTTATATTATAATTTAATTATTTTATTTTCTTTATCATTAAACACTCACGATGCTCAATTGGTCCAAGAGAAAAATCATTTAACGTCATCCCATTAAATCTTTTTAAATTAACTTTACGATTATAATTAAATGGATTATCAAATACCAACTCAACCATTCTTTCTATATCAAAATAAACCTCATCTAAATAATAAGGATCAAATAAATATATATATGTACTATCCAATAACGTTGCTAAACAGTAGTGACTTTTACCATTTAGATAAACACGAACGATCATACAACAATTTTCTTTAAAGAAATCTTTAATAATTTTTAAATTTACTTCTTCCTTACTTAAATAATTTAAATCCAATTTATATTTATTTTTCTTAAATAACTTTTTACCCCATGCACAAATAGTTTCTTGTTCTTTTAAAATATTATCTTCATTAATAGTATGCTTATATATACTTTTTATTAATGAATTATCTATATCTTCCCTATCAAATAAATAACTAATTGTATTAAGTAATGTCGTTTTTCCACTATCATTTTCGGTCATCTGAAATCTTAACGGAATTTTCATATTTCCTCCTTACAAATTCAATTGCCATACTATTATAATCTATTATTAAAAATTTTTCAAATTGAACAGAAATAAAAAAAACATAAATATTCTTTTTCGATATTTATGTTTTTAACTCAATTCATAACTTAAAGGTTTAAATGTCCTTAAATAAAAGAAATATGAAAATTATGGTATTTGAAAATAATATTCTCAATATTTTTCTTTCTTAAATTAATAACTTTTATTATATAAAATTATACTATTATATTACTAAACCTTATATCTTAAATTCTTCATATTTTACTTATTATTATTCTATTTCATTTAAAAAATCATCAATTGTCATTATCTTTTCATCTATTTTTTCAAGAGAAACATCATTTATTTCCTCTTCATTTTCTTTTTCTTCTTTAGAATTTAATAATTTTTTTTCTACAAACATATTTATTATTTTCTTATTTGAAAGACTAGTACCAGTTGAGTATCTATCTAATATTGGAATGTCAGTTACTTTTTTATATTCAATGTTATCTTTAAATCTAATACCCAAAGTATTTTTATTATTAATAATATAACTATTAATTATATGATATGGATTTGTTTTTACCTCTCTTATTATTTGTATACCTTTTCTTGCACGGGCAAGTGATGGAAATTCTATTAATTTAACTCTTTTTATAGTTGATCTATCGGTTAAAACAACTACATAATCCTCTCCATTATAAATAGATGCTGACACGACCTCATCATCTTTTAAATTTATAGCCTTCACTCCGCTTGCCTTAATACCTACTACACCAATCTCATTTATATTATACCTTAATGCATATCCACATTTAGTAGTAATGAAAATTTCCCTTCCAACTTTATCTGAAACAGATACAATAGTATCATTTTCTTTTAATTTCATACACGTTAAAGTTTTATTATAACGGCTAACTTTGAAATCTTTTAATAATGTTCTTTTCACCATTCCATTTTTACTAAAAATAGTGATATTTTTATTTGAATTAAAATTGTCTACTGGTATTGAATTGATAATATATTCATTTTCTGCTAATTTTATAATATTACTAATATGTTTACCTATATCTTTCCATTTTAAATCTGGAATAAGATAAACAGGTAAATATAAATAATTTCCTAAATTTGTAAATAGCAATACTGTATCCAGCGTATTTAAATGATAAAGGCCTAAAATATAGTCTTGATCTTTTAAGGTAGGTTCAACAGCAGATTGATAACTTCTAAGTGAACATCTTTTAACATATCCTTCACTAGTAACCATAACGACACAATCTTCTTTAGGAATCATATCCGTTGTATCTATTTTTATTTCAGTTATTTCATCCTTAATAACGGTCTTTCTTTCTATAGCATATTCTTTTTTTACTTTTCTTAATTCATGTTTCATAACTTCATTGAATTTATCTTTATCATTTAATATTTGATTTAATGCTTCAATAAATTTTTCCAATTTAGATTTTTCTTCTTCTAATGCAACAACATCTGTATTAGTCAATCTATATAATTGTAAAGTAACTATTGCTTCAGCTTGATTTACAGAAAAGTCAAATTCTTTAACTAAATTATCCTTTGCATCTAATTTATTTTTACTTTTTCTAATAACTTTAATAACTTGATCTAATATAGATATCATTTTTAAAAAACCAAGAACAATATGTAATCTTTTTTGATATGCATTTAAATCAAATTGAGTTCTTCTTGTTAATACTTCTTTTTGATGATTTATATATGCATCAAGCATTTCTAATATACCGAGTGTAACAGGTCTTCTATTAGATATTGCCACCATATTATAATTATATGAAATTTGTAACTCAGTATTTTTAAATAAATAGTTTAAAACCATTTCCTTATTAGCATTATTTTTTAAATCAATTGCTATTCTAAGACCGTCTCTGTCTGTCTCATCACGTACTTCACTAATACCATCTATCTTTTTATCTATTCTAATTGAATCAATTTTACTTACTAAGGATGCTTTATTAACTTCAAATGGTATCTCAGTAATAATAATTTGATTTTTTCCCTTTTCCTTTACAAATGTACATTTACTCCTAATTATTACTTTACCACGTCCTGTTTGAAAAGCATCTATTATTCCCTTTTTTCCTTCAACTATTCCGCCTGTTGGAAAATCCGGACCTTTTATTATTTCAAGAATTGTTTCTAATCTACAATTAGGACTATCTATTCTTTTTATAGTTGCATCTATTACTTCACCAAGATTATGAGGAGGTATATTTGTAGCATATCCTGCACTAATACCATTAGTTCCATTTACAAGTAAATTTGGATATTTAGCTGGAAGTACAGTAGGTTCTAAAAATCTATCATCAAAATTAGGTGCCCAAGACACAGTATTTTTTTCTAAATCTTTTAAAAGTTCATTACTAATTTTAGAAAGTCTTGCCTCTGTGTAACGATATGCAGCTGGACTATCACCATCCATTGAGCCATTATTTCCATGAATATCTACCAAAATATGATTCTGTTTCCACCACTGGCTCATTCTAACCATTGCATCATAAACAGAAGAATCTCCATGTGGATGATATTTACCAAGTACATCTCCAACCGTAGCTGCACATTTTATATAACCACGATCTGATGTATTTCCAGCTTTATACATGGCATATAATATTCTTCTTTGAACTGGTTTCAAACCATCTCTAACATCTGGTATTGCACGATCTTGAATAATTTCTTTAGCATATTTAGAAAAACGATCTCCCATAATTTCTTCAAGGGCATAATCTTGTATTTTTTTTACTATATCCATAATACCTCCTAATTTCTGTAATTATCTTCCATTGTGAATTCAACGTTTTCCATAATCCATTCCTTTCTCGGTTCAACTTTATCACCCATTAATACTCTAACTCTTTTTTCTGCTAATGCAGCATCAGTTATATTGACACGAATTAAACTACGAGTTGATGGATTCATAGTTGTCTCCCATAATTGGTCAGCATTCATCTCACCAAGTCCCTTATATCTTTGAATAGAATATTTACCTGTATTTTCACTTTTTATTTGTTCAAGTTCTTCATCAGTATAAGCATAGTAATGTTTTTTACCATAATCTAATTTATATAAAGGCGGAAGCGCTATATACAATTTTCCTTTTTCTATTAATCCTCTCATATAATAATAGAAAAAAGTTAGTAAAAGAATTTGAATATGAGCACCATCCACATCAGCATCAGTCATTATGATAACCTTATCATAATTAGAATCCTCCACTTGAAAATCACTACCAACACCAGCACCAATCGTATGAATCATAGTATTAATTTCTTCATTTTTTAATATATCAGATAAAGTAGCTTTTGCTGTATTAATTACTTTACCACGCAAAGGAAGTATAGCTTGAAATTTACGATTTCTACCACCTTTTGCTGATCCTCCTGCTGAATCCCCCTCTACTAAAAACAATTCATTCATTTTAGGATTTTTACTTTGAGCTGGGGATAATTTGCCAGATAAATTTTTTTCAATTTTACTTTTATTTTTTCCATTACGAGCTTCATCTCTTGCTTTTCTAGCAGCTTCTCGTACCTGTTTGCTTTTTACCATTTTTAATACAATATTAGTAGCAATTGTTTTATTTTCTTCCAAGAAAAATTGCAATTTTTCCGAGATAATACTTTCAACTACATTTCTAGCACTAGGTGTACCCAATTTTGATTTTGTTTGACCTTCAAATTGTAATAAAGATTCTGGAATTTTAACAGATAAAACTGCCGTTAATCCTTCACGAGTATCTGGTCCTTCTAAATTTTTATCTTTTGCCTTTAAATAACCATTACTTCTTGCATAATCATTAAATACTCTAGTAAGTGCAGTTTTTAAACCAACTTCATGTGTCCCTCCATCCGTTGTTTTTACATTATTAACGAATGATATAATATTATCTGAATAAGTATCAGTGTACTGAAAAGCCACTTTAACATCTATTTTATCTTTTACGCCAGAAAATTGCACAACATTATGAATAACATTTTTATCTTCATTCATATACTCAATAAAAGATTTTAATCCATTTAAATAACAATAAGATTCTTTTTTATTGTTAATTTCATCAATTATTTCTATAGTAAGACCTTCAAGTAAAAAAGCACTTTCCTGCATTCTTTCACATATTGTAGAAAAAGAAAAGTTAGTAGTTGAGAAAATAGTATCATCTGGCAAAAATCTCACTTCAGTTCCAGTTTTACTCGTTTTCATACCACGTGTTAATGGAGTATCAACTTTTCCACCGTTTTTAAATTTAATAACATATTCATATCCATCTCTTTTTATATTAACAATCATCCATTTAGATAAAGCATTTACAACAGAAGCACCTACACCGTGCAATCCACCTGATACTGTATATCCACTACTTTCAAATTTACCACCAGCATGTAAAACAGTATATATTACCTCTGGCGTTGATTTACCAGTTATATGTTTGCCAACTGGTACTCCTCTACCTTCATCTTTAACACTAATACTAGAATCACTGTGAATAGTTATTATTATTTTTTTACCAAAACCATTAATAACTTCATCTATTGAATTATCAACAATTTCCCACACCAAATGATGTAATCCTCTCTTATCTGTTGAACCTATATACATACCGGGACGCTTTCTTACTGCCTCAAGTCCATCTAACACTTTAATTGAACTTTCATCATATTTTACCATGTTACCACCTTCATCATTATAGCATAAATAAAAAAAAAATCAAAGAATACGTTGATTTTTAAAGGAAAACTCCTATTTAAACATTATAATAATTCATCTTTTGTTATTATAAATAATTTTTCTTGAGCATAAAAAGCATAAAATACATTATCTAGTGTAATATTTTTCTTTTTTAACATATTTATTAACCATTTATAATCCTTGTTTATATCTTTTAAAACGTTATAATCAATTATACTATCAAGAATTAAAGGTAATGGATATGCTTTATCATCAACAAAAACAGATAAATTACCATTATTCTCTAAAACAGCATATTTAACATTTTCAATACTTTTTACTCCTTGTAACCTAAGTTGTGTTACTAAATCATCTAAACTATATCTTAAATGTGACATTTCAGTAAAATTGAGTTTTCCATTTTTAATAATTACAGTTGGTTTTCCATCTATAATATCTCTTATTTTTTCACTTTTTAAAGTAATATAACTTATTCCTATTTGTGTTAACGCTAAAATGATAATAGGTATTACCGCCATTAATATATTTTCTTTACCTTCTATCGCAATTGCAACCAACTCAGCAATTAAAATAGATACTATTAAATCAATTATACTTAATTGTCCGACTTCCTTTTTACCCATAATTCTATAAACAAATATTATAAAAAAATACATAAATAAAGTTCTAAATACAATACTAAAATACATATTATCACCTAATTTATAATGTAGTATGTAATAATTATTTATACAAAAGAATAATATTTTATAGGTGAGATGATGAAATATTTAAAAAAATTAGGTAAAGCATTATTGTATGCCCTTATATTATCTATAAGTTTAACTTTTTTTATAACTATATTTAGTTATTTTAATCTTTTTAATGATAATATTATCAAAATATTTAAATTTTTAATTCCTATTATTAGTGTATTTATATCAGGAATCATAATGGGTAGAAGTATAACAAAAAAAGGATTTATAGAAGGTTTAAAACTAGGAATCATTATTATTACTATTTTAACAATAATAAGTCTCATTACCAATAGTTTAAAAATAGAATGTATACTGTTTTATTTAATAATTGTAATTAGCACTATTTTTGGTAGTATGGTAGGAATTTTAAAAAAAACAAATTAAAAAAACCTGAAAAGGTTTTTTTATATATCAATTACTGTAATTTCACTTTGGTATAAATAATTAAATAATTTCAAATTAGATAATTTAGTTATTCCTGATGTTATAATAACGTTATAATTATTAATTTTAAACATCCCATAACAGTAATTTTTAAAAAATTCTTTTTGAGGAGTTACTAAACCTCTACCCTTTAAAATCTTTTTCATCCATTCAAAAGTAAGTCCAGCATGCATATGCCCTGATAAAACAAGTGAAATATTATTCTTACATTTTAAATTTTCTATTGTTTTTTTATCTACAATTCTATAAGGGGAATGGAGAAGTAATATATTATATTTACAATCTAATCTAGGGATTTTTTTGTTCATAAAATATAAAAATTCACTTTCAGATTCTAAATCATAATAATTATTATCCAAAGTTATACCAATAAAATTAATACCAAATTCACTATGTATTTTATTATCTAAAACATAAACATTTTTTAATCTATCTACTTTATCAAACAAACTCTTATCATATGATTTTTCTAAATGATGATTATAATAAAATTCATGGTTACCTAATGATATAAAAATCTTACATATACTTGATAAATCTTTGATATAATCTACTAATAATTGTTGATCTTTTATATTTTTATCATCTACTATATCACCAGTAATACATATATAATCTGGTTTTAAATTTTTAATCACTTTTAATATTTTATATAAGTTTTTTAAATTTTTTTTATTCTTATAATGAATATCTGATATATGAACGATTCTTTTATGGTATTTTTTACTAAGATTATATTTCTCTATTACCATTATATTCCTCAATAAATTTTTTCTTATATTCTAATAACGTATTATTCTTTATACATTCTCTCATATCTTCCATCATTTTTACTAAAAATCTAATATTATGAATAGATATTAATCGTGCTCCTAAAGTTTCTTTTGCAATTATCAAATGTCTTACATAGGCTTTAGTATAATTCTTACAACAATAACAATCACAATCATCAAGAGGAGTAAAATCTTCTTTATACTTACTATTTTTAATATTGATTTTACCAAAACGAGTAAAAACATTTCCATGGCGAGCGAGTCTTGTTGGTAATACACAGTCAAACATATCAACACCCCTTATTACACCTTCAATAAGATCTAAAGGATCCCCAACCCCCATTAAATATCTTGGCTTATCATTGGGTAAATATTTAATTGCATAATCTATCATTTTATACATTGTATTTTTATCCTCACCAACACTAGTACCACCAATTGCATATCCATCAAAGCCCATTTTTACAGTTTCAATTGCACTAAATTTTCTTAAATCTTCATATTCTCCACCCTGTACAATACCAAAAAGTGATTGTTTCAAATTATTATGAACATTCTTTCCACGTAAAGCCCATCTTAAAGTACGTTCTGTACTCTTTTTAGCATACTCATAACTTGCAGGATATGGAATACATTCATCAAAACTCATCGCAATATCACTATCTAATTTATTTTGAATTTCAATAGATAACTCAGGAGTTAATAAAAGATTAGATCCATCTAAATGACTTTTAAACTTAACACCTTCCTCAATAATATCTTTCTTTTTATTTTTAGCAAGCGAAAAAACCTGAAATCCACCACTATCAGTTAAAATAGGACCATTATAATTCATAAATTTATGAAGTCCTCCTGCTTTTTTTACAACATCAGAACCAGGTCTTAACCATAAATGATATGTATTAGATAAAATTACTCCACAATGGATATTTTTAATTTCTTCAACAGATAAAGTTTTTACAGTAGCTTGTGTACCTACCGGCATAAACATAGGGGTTTCATAAATTCCATAATTGGTGTATAAAAGACCATATCTAGCCTGTGTTTTTTCATCATTTTTTAATAATTCATATTTAATTTTTCCCATATAACATCACCAACTAATTATATTATATTTTTTTTACTTTGACAATATTTAATTTTAAAAAAAAATATTACAATTAATAAGAAGAGAATTTATGAAATTTAATAAATCAAATTTATTTAGACAAAGAAAATTTATATAGGAACTATTAAATAATGTCAAACAATTAAATAGTAAATGAAAATTCAAAAAAACAATACCAGTCCTAATGAAATAGATAAAATTCAAATATTAAAAGAGCCTTTAATTAGAATTGATAATCTTAAAACAAAATATAACAATATTAACAATGACTATAATAATAATTCCAAATAATATCTTAAAATAAATATTATGTATTAATTAATTAAAAATTGTAGCTTAAATAAAAAGAATATAAAAAACTAAGATATAATTTATCAAAGTATATTATATTCTTTTTTATTATTTAGAAATATGATTATTATATTAATTTTTAAAATCTAAACTTCTATATAAACTTATATCTTGTTTATTTATATATTTTTTACAAAGGTTTTAGCCTTTACCATACTATTGCACACAGAAAAATCCTTTAAATACTGTCTTAAAAAATAAATTTTATCAAGATTATTCGAAAAAATCATATCAGATAATTCTAAAGCTTGATCTAAATATATTTCATTATAAATTTCTAAAAAAAATTCACCATAAGTATTTTTATTATAATTAATTCTTCTATCTATTTTGTCACTATCAAAACGATTACTTTTACAATATAACAATAATTTTATAAAAAAATTAACATTATTCTGCCAAATAATCTCATTTAGGCTACCATTTGGGCATCTAAATTCTATTGTGTTTTTTATAGCAAACTTTGACAAAGGCTTAACATTTGAAAAATTAACAGCATAATACTTACCATAAGTGATTTTAGATAAAATTTGTTGTAAAGACATATTTTCTACTTCAGAATAATCATTCATCAATATATTTGACAAAGGTTTGGCATAGCTTATACTGTTTCTTTTATTTAAATATTCACCATAACCAAAACGATATATAATATTTTCATAACAAATCCACATTTTTAGAAAATTAAGATAGTTATACTTTTTAGAACATAAAATATCCGCTCCGACATGAATATGCCCTCCTGAATTATTTCCAATAAAAGCATATTTTTTTAATATATCACATGTTTTTTTTAAATGTTCCCAACAATCTAATTTATCATATAAAATAGATGAAGTTATTTCCATGCCATCTTGTAATGAAGTATCATCAAGCAAAGACCAATCAGATAAATTATTTTTTGCTAATATTAAACCAATTTTTTCTGTTTTTATATTTTCACATTCAATTTCAAAACCAAATGTAGCTTTATTTAAATTTAATTTATCCCTATATTCTAAATAGTATTCATCTAGTAAAATTAAAAAATCCTGTAAGTCGCTGCCTGATAAATCAGAAAGCTTTGTATTTTCATTAGGTTTTAAATATTTTAATAAAGTATTCATTACAAAATCACCTATTTAACCTATTATAATTATCATACTTGACTTTTAATTTCAACTTAATATAAGAATCATTAATATCTTTATAATCTTCTTTTATATTTATAAGTTCTTCCCTTAACAAATTTAAACTTCCTTTCTTAATTTGAAAATTCAAAGGAAAACATTCTAACATTATGGTAAGTACAAAATATAAAATAGTATTTAAAACATTGTCAGCCATATCTTCTTTTACCACTATAAAATCCGAAGAATCTTTTTCATAAACAATAGCTTTTAGTATCTTTTTATTAACATCTTCTACATTATTAGTTCTTTCCTCAGTTTTTTTTAAGACGTTTTTTTCATTTAATATAGATGGATCTTTAAATATTTTTTTTACTTCGTCTATAGAAATATCACTAATATCATATACCAAGCAATCACGAACATAAAAGTCATCTTTTAAATACCTATACTCTGAATAATTAAGTAAAGTATTTTTCTCATCATATTTTTCATATTGTTTTTCACTTGTAATATTTCCTATATTATCTATTTCCTTTTTTATATATGCCTCTTTTTTTACATTATCTAGAACAAATGGTGTAAAATTTATAAAAGTTGCCCCTATAAAAGTGGTTGATGCTACTAAAACATAAGGTGTAACAAACTTTACTTTGGCAAAAGCAATTTTTAAGTTTTTTACAGTTTTCATTTTTGCATTATATAAATTAATATGTTTTTGCATAAATTCAAGATGCTTTATTTCTTTTTTCAAATCATTAAGTTTTCGCATCTTTTTATTATTTTGTTTCTTATCCAAATACACCTAAATCCCCCACATTGCTCATATATAGTAATATAAAAAATAATAATTGTCAATTAACAATCATTATTTTTTAAAAAATTCACAATTTCATTTAGATGCATACCGTAAGATCCTTTAACATATATTACTACTTTATTAAATTGAATATTTTTTAAATATGAAATTAAACTATTATTATCTTTAAAATGGATAGAATTTATATATTTAGTATAATTACCAACAGTTAAGACCTCTTTGTTATCGATTTTATTTAATAAAAAATTTATTTTCTTATGGTATTTTTTACTATATTTGCCAAGTTCTAACATGTCACCTAAAATTATTATTTTTTTTGCTTCAATATTTTTTAAAAATGATAACCCACATTTTACTGATTCAAAACTAGCATTATAACTATCATCATAAATTGTGTAATTGTTTAAAATAATTTCATTTAATCTTTTATCATAAGATTTATAATTTTTAATAGCTATTAGTATATCCTTCATTGGGACAGAATATAATAATCCTATTTTAATTGCTTCTACAATACTTGGAATATAATCAACTATTGGTTTTCGAAATATTACTTCATATTCTTTATTATTATATATATTAAATGTTAAATATGTTTGGTAAACGTGTATATTATAGGCAATTAAATCATTATTTACACATCTTCCACATTTATATGCTTTAACTTTTTTTAAATATTTATTATCTCCATTTACAATCAGCATACCAACCAAACCATTTACTATCTCCATTTTTGCCTTAAATATGTTTTTACGGCTTCCAAGATTTCCTATATGACTAGATCCTATATTAGTAATGACAGCAGTATTAGGTACAATCATTTTTGATAATTTATCTATTTCATATTTATGATTCATACCAAGTTCAAAAATAGAAATATCTTCATCTTTATAATTATTAATAGTTTCAAAAACACCAACTAAATTATTTTTATTTCCTTCATTTTTTAATACATTATACTTTTTAATTAAAATACTATAAATTAATTCCTTTAATGTAGTTTTACCATTAGAACCAGTTATAGCAATCACATTTTTCATATGATTACACCTAATGTAATTACCAATATAAAATAAAGACAAATATGTATCATCTACTTTTATAACAGGAATATTTTTTAATTTTATTTTTTTATTTGTTATAACAGCACTAGCACACATTTTATCATTAATAAAATCATTACCATCATAATTATTTCCTTTTAAAGCTATAAAAACATCGCCTTTTTTTAATTTCCTTGTATCTGTTTTAAAACTATTTATTTTTATATTTCTATAATCATTTATTAAAACACCCTTAGTTATTTTTATTAATTCTTTTAACTCCATCACACACCTCCTTAAAATATTTAAATATTAATATAGAATTAATATCATAAGTTATCATTTTTTCTGGATGCCACTGCACACCTAAAAAAAATCTTTTATTATTATCTTCAATAGCTTCTATAAATTCACAATAAGCACTAATATCCAAATCAGTAAATTGCAATACTTCTTTGTGTGAAGAATTAACCATAATTTTTTCACTTTTTATAATATCATATAGCAAGGTTCCTTTTTTTATATTGACATAATGTACATATTTTTCTTTGCTTTTATGATTTATAACGGGTTTTAATTTTCCATTAAACACTTCTCCCATAGCCTGCATACTCATACAAATAGCAAGAAGAGGGATATCTTTTTCATATAAATACTTGATAATATTTTTATGCACCGGTAAAAAATTATCTCCACCTTGCATAATTATACCTTGACATAGATTAATATTAGAAATTATATTATGGTCAAGTGGAATTAATAAATACTTATCAAATATTTTTAAAAATTTAGTATACACATAACTAATACTATTTCCCTCATTACTGAAACCATCATTTAAAATAATACCTATCATATTAAATTATATTAAAAAAGAGCAAAAAAAAGAACAAAACAGTTCTTTATTTAATTGCATCTTTCAAAAGAGTAATAACAGGGCGCACGGAAACTTTGTTGCCATCCACACTACTGTAGTTCACGCCGCCATCGTCGCGCACATCCCACACGCAATCAATGGAATCTTCATATTGACTCATCGTCCAATAATCATATTTACTATTATATACCCAACTTGGGGTTACATCTGCTGTTGGAGTATACCAAGTATTTCCATCTATAATTGTATAACCCAAATTATCTACTAAGTCATCCACCGTTATTAATCTTGCACTATAGCCTGTTTTATCCTCTTTTAGGTCATTTGCTTTTAGTTTATCTAAAGCCCAGGCATCTACTACATATTTTACTTCACTCTTTGCATAATCTGTCGTACATCCATCAGATATCCATTTACCATTATATCTACATGTTGAACTTGAATAGTATGCCATTTCTCCGTATCCATTATTATCATATGCTTTTTGATAATATGAGTCACTTGTATCCCTTGTTGCATACATATTAACGTGGTTATTTTCTGTTCCTACTCCGC
>CAKPFG010000007.1 GCA_934153675.1 uncultured Bacilli bacterium | reverse complement strand
GGAGCAACAACAAAGTAGCGAATCACAAGAACAAAGTTCACAAAGCGAAGAACAGTCTCAAGAAACACAACAGCAATCAGAGCAACAACAAAGTAGCGAATCACAAGAACAAAGTTCACAAAGTGATGAGCAATCTCAAGAAACACAACAGCAATCGGAGCAACAACAAAGTAGCGAATCACAAGAACAAAGTTCACAAAGCGAAGAACAGTCTCAAGAAACACAACAGCAATTAGAGCAACAGCAAAGTAGCGAATCACAAGAACAAAGTTCACAAAGCGAAGAACAGTCTCAAGAAACACAACAGCAATTAGAGCAACAGCAAAGTAGCGAATCACAAGAGCAAAGTTCACAAAGTGATGAGCAATCTCAAGAAACACAACAATCAGAGCAACAACAAAGTAGCGAATCACAAGAGCAAAGTTCACAAAGTGATGAGCAATCTCAAGAATTACAACAAGAAGATTTAACTCAATCATTAGAAGATCAAGATACTCTAGAGGCAAAAAAAGAAAAGTTACAACAGTTAAGAGATAAACTAAAAGATTATGCTGACAAGAAAAAACAAGATGATGAAAAAGCAAAAAAAGACAAAACGCACCTTCTTGAAGAAAAAAAGGAAATAGAAGAATCTGAAGAAAAACAATATGAATTATCAGAACAAACAAATCAATTTTTAAATCAACTTAATGAATTACCATCTTTTAAAGATAGAGATAGAGGCGCAGGTTACTCTATTGATACTGAAGGATATACTGAATTGCCTGATAGTATGATAAGAACATTGATTGCAAAGTTTTTAAATCAAAGATTTTGTAAACATTCTACTGATTTAAATGTAAGAAGTAACTCATTAGAAAAATCAAGAGGTTTCTATAAATGGGAAGTAAAAGATGTAATTACTCATTTAGAAACACATCAAATTATTAAAGTATTTGATGATAAATATGGTTATGAATATGCGAATGGAAAAAATGAAAATGTTCCTTTATCTTTTTATTTTGATATGTCAGGTAGTATGAGTGAATATACTAATTTGTTGGCAGTAATTGCAATAGAATTATTGAAAAAAGGTGTTAAAGTTTTAATTGGTTTTAATGAAAGAGTTAATGTACAAATTGAAAGTATTAAGAAAAATATAGATGTTCAAGAACTAGCAGACATTTTAGAAAGTGCAGGATATAGTAATTGGGGATGGAGTAGTGGAAGAGATTGTTTTAAAAAAGATTCAAGAGTAATCTTTAAATATATAGATAGAAATTTAGATAATTATTTATTATATAAAAAAGCAGAAAAATGTGTAGTTTTTTCAGATTTTGATCCGTTGGATGAAGTAGTTAATTTATCTCAAGGAACAGAAGTTTATTGGTTTTGTTTTGAATCAAATTTTGATAGATCTGATTTAAGAAACTATAATGGATTCATTTATAAAGTAAGAAATGCTAGAGATATAGTAAATGGGCTTATTAAGGTAAATGAAAAAAGATTTGAAACACTTTGTTATGTAGATAATCCAAAAACATTACAAAGGAAATTGGGGAGGTAATAGGTATGATAAGTATAGTAGAATTAAAAAAAGAAATAGAAAATCTTGGATACATAGCAACTGAAGAATTAATATATGATACTTTCAATGCACTATGTATGTTTAATGATGGACAAATAAATCCAGGACAAGATATATATGCAATATGTTTGGAAGGTCCACCAGGAGCAGGAAAGACTGAATTTGCAAAAATATATACAAAATTAGCAAATAAAATGTTTAATGGCAATGTAGAAATGGTTGATTATCAATGTGATGCAACTACTGGTAAGACCGAATTATTTGAAGATATAAATATAAGTGCTGCAATTCGTGGTGATGCAGATAATGTTAATATTCCAGGTAAATTGATTGATGCAATAAAGAGAGTTAATACAGGCAAAAAAGTAGTTTTATTTATTGATGAATATGATAAAGCTAGAGAAGAAACTGATGCTTTCTTATTACAATTTTTACAATCAGGTAAAATTAATTCAACACAACATGGAGATTTAGAGATTAAAGAAGAATATAAATCCAACTTACAAGTTATTTTATGTAAAAATGATATGAGAGAGGAACTATCTGGACCATTATCTCGTCGTATAAGAATTATAAGATTAGATCATATGGAGCCAAGTATTTTTTATCAAGTAGCACATAGAACATTAGTTGAACAAAGAAAAGATAAAGTTAATGATGGATTGTTAAATTTAGTATCTTTAATGTATCAACATGCATATGCTTCAAAAGAAGTATATGATAGATTACCATCTTGTTCAGAAATGCTTATTGCTATTGAAGATGCAGATAGACTCTTAAAAAGAGCAAATGCTCCACAACACATTATTTATCATACTATTATTAAAAATATGTTTAAATCCCAAGATGATATAAAAACTTTTGAATCAGGATTGGATAGAGTTAAAAATGAAAATGATAGTAAATTATCAGCACTTGTAAAATCTATGAAAGCAACAGAAACCACTTCTGAAGAATTTAATCTAAATACTTTAATTGCTCAAAAGGTTTTTACTAACGAGGGAGATAAACTTACAAAGAAAACTGAAGAAATGCAACAATTGATTGAAGAATATAGAACTAAATTTACTGAAATGGAAGAAAAGAGAAAACAAGTAATAGAAGAAGAAATAAGAAAAATTATGTTACAGGGTGGAAAATTAATTTCTACTAATGTTCCTAATGCAGTTAATATATTTGAGGATGAATCCACTTATATTAAAAGAGGATTTAATATTTTTGAATTAGCAAATGGCGATTGGACTAATATTGGAAATGTATATTTTCCACATTTATCACAACATTTGCTTGTAGATAAAATGATTGAATATGCCCCAAATTTAGGTATAAAATTATTTGAAAATGGTGTCTTATTAAAAGAGGATGGAGAACTCAAATTAATAGTAATTAGTGAATTAGATGAAAATGGAAAAATAAATTATAGATTTATGTCTAGTCATCCAGTTATACCATCAACTTATATAAGTGATATAAGTAATTTCTTATATTTAGCAAAACAAGTCTATGATGAACAGCCAAAAACTGTGGCTAGTGTTACCGATGAAGCAATAGGAACTTTTACAGGACAATATGAAATAAATGCTCTAGTTTACAATGATACAAAAATCGGATTTGATACAGTTCAAGATAATGTTTATTCAGTTGAATTAGCAGGAGATGTTACTGATGATAAATTAGGTAAATTCAATGCGGAATGTATTTGCTCCAACCTAAATTGCCCATTACAAATATCAGAACAAATAATGAAGGGTAAAACAAAGGTGCTAAAAAATGAATAATGCAGATATATTGAAAATTGAATTTGAAAGAAAACAACTTCTAGAAAAATATGGATTAGATGAAGAAAGTATCAAAACTTTTGGAAAGAAAATTAGTAATATTTCCGAAGAAGAAAGTCAGCAACTTGGTCAGGAACTTTTTAAACTTATTTCAAAAAAAGGTTATAGCGAAGAAAATGATCTTGATAAAGTCATTGAATTAATTTATAAAGGAGCAAATATTGAATATAAAAATGAAAAAAAAGGAGATTATTCCCTTTTAGTTTGCTCAAGAAAAAATTATTTAAAAACATTTATTGTTTTATTAAAAGCAGGAGCAAATGTTAATCAAATAAATAATTATCTAACAACACCTACAATGGCATCAGCTAGACATGGCAATAAAGAAATATTAGAATTACTAATTTTAATGAAAGCAGATGTTAATGCTAGATGCCTAGATGGAGATAATGCAGTAATGAGTGCTAAAAGACATAATCAAATAGAATGCTTTAAAATGTTGATGGATGCACATGCATATTTAAATAATAGAAATTTGATAAATCAAACTGTTTTAGATATTGATAGTAAAAGTGATTTTGGAATACTATCGTTATCTCACTCATTAAGACAAGAAACACCAGAAAAAATTACTTTTGAAGATGCAGAATCCTTATTATATGAGGCATCAAGAAAAATGGAAAGTATTAACGGTGCAGTTTTATTACAATCAGAGTTTCAACCAAAAACTTTAAAAAAATAAAAGATTCGGTTATTTAATATCCGAGTCTTTTGTTTTACCACAAATCCAATCAATAGATATTTTATAGTGTTTAGCAAATTCTATAGTGGATAAGCGTTAATAAGAATTTTACCTAATTCATATTTAGAATAATTGGATTGATCCACTTTTATAATGTTAGCAGTTTTTTCTTGAGTATCATTGTTATTAGTTCTAATATTTTTCAAATTATTACCTAAAGTTTCTTTATCAATTTTATCGTTTGAAATATCATATTTTTTGGTATTAGTTAATCCACAAATATAATCTAAACTGATACCATAGAAATTACAAAAATCATTTAATTTTAGTAATGGAATAGCATCAATGCCATTTTTCCATCCTGCATAAGTAGATCTACTAACATTTAAAAAATCTGCTAATTCTTTTTTGGTATTATCGAAATATGTTCTTATATCCTTCATTCTTTCAAATATCATAAGCAAACACCTCACAATATAATTTTCCCATTAAAATGATAAAAACGAGGCAAATCCTGATTTGATAGAAGATAATGATATTAAAATATTTACATTAAATATGGTAGGATTGTCTGAAAATGCTTGTACGATACTATTAGAATAATTTGTTATGTTATACAATGGTTTGACCAATACAAAAGATGTTTATGAAGATAATGGTAATGTATTAGGTATAGTATATGATAATGAAGATATAAAACTCGATTCACAATTTGAAAAACTTGATTATAATGAAAAATTAGATGTATTTAGTGAAATAATCATTAGATATGATAATGAAACTTACTTTGATAAAAAAATTACAATTATATCTTTTGACTCAAAGTCTAGTGGATTTGGTATAGCGAATATGATAAAAAAATATAAAAACTAAAATTAAATCCATAAAATGTTATTTGAAAACTTAATATTTAATTATGACATTTTATGGATTATTATGTCTTCATTAAAAATATTGAGTTTTTAAATTATTGTTAAGGACTCAATATTTGAGTTCTTTTTTTCATTTATTCAAATATGTTTAAATGAGGAGGAGAAACTTTGAATAATAATCCTTCCATTGATATAACAAAAAAAGAAATGCAAAAGGTAATTATCAATGAACTTTATAAAAAAGGTGTAATAGATTTTTCTCAATGTAATAGCATTATTAAAAAGTTAGATGAAGATATTATTAAGTTAGATAGTAAATTTGAAAAAAAGGAAGATATGACAAATATGATAGTTAAAATTCCAATATAAAAGGGAGGAGTAAACGATGATACTGAATTTGTATTCAATTAGAAATGTTTTAGCACAGGGTAAAAAACTTATAGATTTACCACTTCGTGTTACATTTTATGCTCGTGTATCAACTGATCATGAAGAACAATTAAATTCACTAGAAAATCAAGTAATGTATTTTGAAAATTATATTAAATCACAAACAAATTGGATTTTTGTTCCTGGATATGTTGATGAGGGTATAAGTGGAACAAGTGTCAATAAAAGAGATAATTTTCTTAAAATGGTAAATGACGCTAAAAAAGGAATGTTTAATTTAATATTAACAAAAGAAATATCAAGATTTTCAAGAAATACTGTTGATAGTATTCAATATACACAAGAGTTATTATCTTATGGTGTTGGTGTATATTTCTTAAATGATAATATTAATACTTTTGATTCAGATTCAGAACTTCGTTTAACTATCATGTCAAGTATTGCACAAGATGAAATTAGAAAATTATCAGAAAGAATTAGATTTGGTTATAAGAGAAGTATAGAAAAAGGTGTAGTGCCTGGTAATGATAATTTTTATGGTTATAGAAAAAATAAAGGAAAATTAGAAATAGTAGAAGAAGAAGCAGAGTTAATTAGATTAATTTTTAATGAATATTCAAAAGGAGAAATGGGAACAGGAAGATTAGGACATTACTTATATAAAGAACACAATATTAAAAGTAAAACTAATAAAGCACTTGCAGGAACTGTTATAGGAAGAATAATAAGAAATCCGAAATATAAAGGATACTTTTGTGCTCATAAAGAGACTACTGTTGATTATCATTCAAAAAAGAGAATTAGATTTAAACCTGATGAATGGATAGTTTATAAAGATAATGAAACTTGTCCACCGATTGTATCAGAAGAATTATGGGATAAATGCAATGCAATATTAGATAAAAATTCTATTAAGCATAAAACACACACTAGAACTGATATGAGATATGCTTTATCAGGTAAAATTAAATGTTATCATGATGGAGCAACTTTTATAAAAGGAAGTTATAAAAACAAACAATCAGGTTACGAAAGTAAGTATTGGGGATGTTCAAATTATAGAAAATATGGCAGAGAAAAAGTAAATGGTTGTAAAACACCAATTATTCATTATGAAGAACTATTAGATATATTCAAAATTGTTGCAAAAAATATTTTAGATAAAGAAAACGATATGATGAAAGAAATATATAGTTTAATTAGTGAAACAGAAAGTAAATCAGATTATTCTAGAGAGATTAGTGAAATTGATAAAAAAATAGATGAGATAAAAAATGCTAGGGCAGAGTTAATTAATATGAGAGCAAGAAAAGAAATTGAGGGAGACGAGTATAATGAGGCACGAGAAAAATATAATGATGAAATATCTATGTTAGAAAAGAAAAAGCCAAGTTATTTATCAATGAACTCAGAAGTTGATTATAAAACAAATATTAATGCTTTCTTTAAAAAAATACATGATGTTATATTAGATGATGATGAAAGTGTATTTAGAATATTTGGATCAATATTAGATACAATATTAGTTGAAAAACTAGATGATGAAATAAACGATGATGAAGAAACTCATAAGGTAATGTTACATTTTAAATTAAATATAGTTGGCTACAATAACAGTAGCTTAAATTTAAAAGATTTTTTACTGCTTTTTAGTAACAGCGAGGGATGCTGTTGTGGCATTAGCTGAATATATAGCAGGTAGTGAAGAAAATTTTGTAAAAATGATGAATAGTAAGGTCCAACAATTAGGACTTGGTGATACTCATTTTAAAAATTGTCATGGTTTGGATGAAGATGGGCATTATTCATCAGCTTACGATATGGCGATGATAGGAAGGGAATTATTAAAACATGAAAAAATATTAGAATATACATCTATCTATGAGACATATTTGAGAGAAAATACTGATAGAAAAATTTGGCTTGTTAATACAAATAAAGTCGTGTACTAAAAATGCTATAGTGAAAAATTACTATAGTATTTTTTTTATAAATAATGTTTTTATTAAAAACTAACATACAAAATAAATTTGTTTGTAAGTGAATATTACTATAGTGTTTTGGAATATTTGAATAACATAATCGTATAATTAGATGAATGAGTTAGAAAATGGAGGCCCGATAATGACTTGTTTATCTAAAAGCATTAGTTTAGAGATTATGAAGTTTTTCTTAATTACTAGTGTTCCAAAAATTTTAAATGAAAGGGCATGTATTGCTTCTATAGGTAAGGAGTGATATTAACTTATGCAGACAGCAATTTATTGCAGGGTATCTACTGAAGAACAAGCTACTGAAGGATTTAGTATTCACGCTCAAAAAGATAAATTAACTAAATATGCGAGCATTAATGATTGGGATATAGTAGATTACTATGTTGATGATGGTATAAGTGGTAAAAATTTAACTGATAGGAAAGAAGTATCAAGATTAATTGAAGATGTGAAGAAAGGAAAAATAGAAAACGTTCTAATATACAAATTAGATAGACTTACTAGAAGTGTTAAAGACCTTATTTATTTAATAGAATTATTTGATAGTCATAATTGTACTTTTAACTCTCAAACAGAAAAAATAGATACTTCAAATGCTGTTGGAAGAATGTTTGTTAAGATTATTGGAATATTTGCAGAATTTGAAAGAGAAAATTTAGCAGAAAGAGTTACTTTTGGATATGAACAAAAAACTAAAGAAGGTAATTATACTAATTGCAATGGAGTTTTTGGTTATGATTATTTAGTTGGTATTGGAAAGCTTAAAGTTAATAAAAATGAAGCAATTTATGTTAAGAAAATATTTAATTGGTATTTAGATGGCGAATCTATGGTTAAAATTGCTAAAAAGTTAAAAGATTTAAATGTACCAACTAAAAGAGGAGGACATTGGAATCAGTCAACTATTTATTCAATACTTACTAATCCTCTTTATATTGGCAATGTAAGATATGGAGTAGGAAGGAAAAATGGTTTTGAAGTAAGTGGTAAAAATATAACACCAATACTTTCTGATGACTTATTTAATAGTGTTAGCAATTTAATGAAGAAAAGAAAGAAATTTCATAATAAGAAATACTCTTCTGATGATACTTATTATTTTAGAGTATTAAGATGTAGTTTATGTGGAGGGAAATATCATGCTAGGCAACAACTTCAAAGTGGCAAAAAATATATTACTTATCAGTGTAATGGGCATAACAATAATAGCTGTAATGCTCCAGGATTTTCTCATATTAAAATAGAAAATGCATTTATTAATTATTTAGAGAATATTAAAGATTTAGAATTTGATAAAAGTATTTTAAAGAAAGAAAAAAGGGTAATAGAAAATAATGATACTTTAGATTTACAAGAGCAAACCCGCAAATTAAATAAAAAGAAAAAAGATATAACAGAATTATTTAGTACTGATGAAATTGATTACGATACTTTTAAAGAAGTAAAAAGTATAATTGATTCTAAATTAGAAGTGTTAAATAATGAATTAGATAAAATTAATAAATATTCAAATGAAGAAGATCTAACTAATGAAGAGGTTATTAAAGAAGTTATCGTTAATTTAAAAAATAATTTTCTTCATTTAAACAATCATGAAAAGAAAATGTTTCTAGAAAGATTTGTTAAAGAAATAAAAGTAAGAAAGGAAGGCAATGATGTAAAACTAGACGAAGTAATATTTTAAATGGTTCACTTAGGTGTGAACCTTTTTATATAGAATAGTTTTAATTTAGAAAGGTGGATGATATAGTGAAAAGTTTTAAAGGAAGTGTTTATTATAGATAAATATGTTTTGGTATACGCATATGTACCAGAGCATTTTTTATCTAGAAAGGATTTATCTTATTTAGATAAATTAATTTATATAAGAATAGTAGGTTTTTGTAGGAATGATAAATACAATAATACTTGTTTTGCTAGTAATGGTTATTTTGCTAATTTATTTGGAGTTAAGCCAAAGGCAATATCTGTTACGATAAAAAAGTTAAAAGATTTAGATTTAATAAATGTTAAATATATTAAAAATGAAAATTTAGTTAAACAAAGAAGTATTACTCTAAAAAGTAATGTGTGGAAAGGGATAAGTAATAATGAAGTAGTAAATAAGCAAGAAGGGATTACTTATATGAAGGACTATAATAATAAGATAAATAATAATAAAGAAATATTTAATAAAATTATATCTTATGATACAGATGGTGTTATGTTATGGCATGGTAAAAGATGTAAATCGGTAGAACCTACTGAAGAAGAAAGAAAAGAAATGGAAGATTTATTAAGAGAATTTAGAGATGATGATGGTTTGACATATGAATAAACAAATATTAAAATTAAATAAAGAATAAAAAAAGTGTTATGGATGAATTCTTCCATAATTTATGATTAATTTTGCAAGTGCAAAATAAGATTTGATAGCAGTGTTTGCCCTTTGTTTATAGGAGATAAATAAGAATATGCTATCAATTCCTTTATCCTGCTTTAAAAATAATCCTAAAAAATAGAAAGAAAAGGTGATGTGTATCGGGTTATTCCCTAAAAGAAAGGAAAATTATTATTGTTAAAAATAAGAAAAGAAACAAAAGAAGAATTAGAGTATTCATTAAATAATTTAAATAATGATGATAACTTTATTATATGTAGTTTATATGGTATTAAAACTAAAAAAATAACTCAAAAAAATTTAGCAAAAATACTTGATTGTACTCAGAGTTGTATTGTTAAAAAGCATAATAAAATATTAAATCTAATTAAAGAGAATCTGAAATATTAAAATCAGATTCTTTTTTTTGAAGTTTAATTTTTTTAAAATGCGGTTGACTATATGGTAAAATATGGTAAAATACTATTTAAATTACTTAGGAGGAAGATAGTATGAGAAAATTAGCAAATATGATATTTAAATGTTGTCTTAAAGAAAAATGCATTAATATTTTTAATAGTGTTAGTGTTATTTGCTCATGCTTCAATTTCTGCCTAAATTTAAAATTATGTCTTGTCGGCGCATGTTAAACGTAAGTTTTTGCGACGACTTTTTTATTGAAGGTGTTAAAATGAATAATATTGAATTGCAAGATTTATTAGATAAGTTAAAAGAATATAATTTTAGCGAAATTGAAATTGTTAAAAGAGCTTACGAATACGCTGATACATTGCATAAGGGGCAAATGAGACAAAGTGGCGAACCATATATTAGTCATCCATTAAATGTTGCATATATTTTGGCAGAGATGCATGCAGATAGAGATACAATATGTGCTGGACTACTTCATGATACTTTAGAAGATACAAACATTACTAAAGAAGATATATCACATGATTTTAATCAAAATATTGCTGGTTTGGTAGATGGTGTAACAAAATTATCAAAAATGAATTTTTCTTCTAAACAAGATCAGAATTATGCAAATACAAGAAAAATAATAACTGGAATAACTGAAGATGTAAGAATAATTATAATTAAATTAGCTGATAGACTTCATAACATGAGAACATTACAATTTAAATCGGAATTTAAACAAAAAGAAAATGCACTTGAAACTATGGAAATGTTTGTACCACTAGCTTATTATATTGGTGCATACAGAATTAAAAGTGAATTAGAAGATTTATCACTTAGGTATTTAAAACCAGATATGTATAAAAAGATTGAAGATCGAAAATTAAGATTAGAAGAATCGAGCAATGGTTGCTTAAAAGAAATGTTATATAAGATAGAAACTTTATTAAATGATAAAAACATACCTAATGAGATAAAGATAAGAACTAAAAATATTTATGGCATATATAAAAGATTAAATGAGGGTCATAAATTATCTGATATACATGATTTGTTGGCACTTAAAATAATGGTAGATGAAGTAGAAAATTGCTACAGAACATTATATTTAATACATAATGAGTATCATCCAATAAATGATAAATTTAAAGATTATATTTGTAACCCAAAAACAAATATGTATCAAAGTTTACATACAACAGTTTTTGGACCTGATGATAGGTTAGTACAAACACAAATTAGAACTTTTGATATGGATAAAGTGGCATCCTTTGGTTTGACTGCATACTGGGATGAACAAAAGGGAAAAGCAAGAGATGTAATGCAAGATGATTTAAAACAAAAATTTCAATTTTTCAAATCATTAACAGAAATTAATTCCATGTTCGGAGATAATCAACAATTTGTAAATCAAGTAAAGACTGAATTATTTTCGGACAAAGTTTATGTTTATACCACAAAGGGAGATATAATAGAGCTTCCAAAAGGTTCAACTCCAATAGATTTTGCATATAAAATACATACTGATATAGGAAATACAATGGTAGGAGTATTTGTAAATGATGAATTTGTGCCAATAGATTATGTATTGCGAAATAAAGATAGGGTTAGAATTGTCACTGATGAATTATCTTATGGACCAAGAGAGGATTGGATAGATAAAGCTCAAACAAGTTTAGCAAAAAGAAAAATAAAAGAATTTGGAAAAAATAATGAATAAAGTTATTTATATAGATTTTGACGGTGTGCTTGTGGATACTCCTAAATTTATAAGCAAAGAACTTAAAATAAAAGGAAATTCAGAAGAAACATGTAAAAATTTTCCATGGGATTATTTTTTAAAAAATTGTAATGAAATAGAAAATAATTAAACAATTTTAAAAAAATTCCAACAAAATAAAGTTGTAATTTTAACCCATGTTTATTCGGATAAAGAAAAATCAGCCAAAGAAAATTTTGTTTATAGAAAGTTAAAAAATATACAGATTATTTCAGTTCCTTATTATATAGATAAAAATATAATTGTTAATCCCAAAGATAATATTTTGATTGATGATTATAGTAATAATATTGAAAAATGGATAAATTCTGGTGGTATAGGTATACATTTAAAAAATGAAAAACGGATAGATAAACTATTAATTGATTATATTGTAATTTAAGGTGGTGAAAATAATGACATTTTATTATAGTTGTTTTAATAAAAAAATCTCTATTAAATTGTATGAAAAGCCAAATGAAATGTTGGATTTTTGGTTAAAGAGATTTTGCCCTAGTATAATTAAAATTCAAGATTCAGTAAATTTGAAAAAGGATTTAGAAATTATTATTAATAAATCTGAAAAAACGAATTATAGAATAAGGAATAATAAAATATTTTTATATGGAACTATAGGAGACAATATTAGTTATATAGCTAAATTTATAACACAATGTTTTCAAAAATTATTAATCAAAGAAAATATTTTGATAATACCAGCATCATGTATTGCTAACAAAAATAATGTATTGCTTGTAATAGGAGATTTTTGGCAAGGAAAAACATCTTCAGCAATAAACATTTCATCTAAATATAAATATAATTTAATTTCAGATAATTATGTTGCTATTAAAGATGGTTATATAATAGGAGCTACTAGTTTTATATCAGTAAGAAAAGAAGATATAAAAGATAAAAATAACTCAATATTTAATGTTAATGATAGATATTTTTATAATAATAAGTATTGCTATGACAGTAATTTAAAGATAATTGGATTTATGTTACCATACATTAATAATGGAGATGATAATATTCATTACATATCTAAAGAAGAATCTTGTTGGTATCTATACCAAAAATTTTCTAGATTATTATGTGGTGAAACAATTTTGTTTGATGGTGAATTAACATCACCGATATTTCTAAATAAAAGTAATTCGAAAAAAATCCTAAAAATTGTTGATGATTTATTAATCAATAACACTATCAAATATGTTTCTGCTCCAATGAATATTATAGTAGAAGAAGGAAATAAAATCTTGTACAAAGGGGATGATAATGATGAATAAAGATTACAATTTTATTGTAAAATTAACAACAGGTTGTCCGGGTAATTGTAAATGTTGTCGTGATAGACAAGAAAATTTCAAATTAAAAAATGAAAAAAATAGTATTTTTGATATAGATGTTTTTGAAAAAATATGTAAAAATATAAAAAAATTGAATGGTTCATATGTTTGCGTTTCTGGTGGAGAACCAACCACGGTAAGAAATATTGATGATTATATAAAAATAGCAAAAAAATATGAATTAGCGACAAGAATAAATACAAATGGCTGGAATGTTACAAAAGAAAACCTAGAATCTTGGTTAAAAAATGGATTAGATCAAATAGTTTTATCAATATATGGATTGGATGAAAATAGTATTATTGAAACAAGAGGAAACAGACTTATCTTTGATAAAAGTATGAGAGCGGTTGAAGTTATAAAAGAGTTAAAGAAAAAATATAAATTTATATTTATTATTCAAACAATAATTATGAAAGAGAATTATAAGCAAATGCCACAATTACTTAATTATGCAATTGATAGCGATACAAATTTATTTTGGCCATCATATTTAGAAGATGCAATTAATTTGCCAGAAGTAAGATTAAGCTGTGAAGAAATAAATGACTTTAAAAACAATATAATTCCGAAGCTGAAAGAAATAATTAATAAAAAAGTAGTGGATGATAATATAAAAAATAATATTATGAAATCATTAGATAACTATTACAATGATGGAACAGTATTATATCAGTACCATAAAGATAATGAAAATTGTCATTGGAGTGGTAAACATTTCACATTTTATCCTAATGGAACAGTAGACCCATGCCCAGGACATGAATATTTTAAAAGCAAATATCAATATAAAATAAATTATGATGAAATTGATGAGTTTATGAAATTAGAAAATTTGAATAAATGTAAAAATATCTGTTTTGACTATTGTAAGTATTGCCCACAAGGTGTTCATCATGAAATATCATTTATGCCAGTTTCATTTAATGAACATGATAGTAAAGAGGAAATTTAAATGATATATACTACAGAAGAAAATAGATATTTATCTTATAATACGCCTTTAATAGAGTATATTAAGTCAAAACATTTATATACAAATGAAAATTTAATTTATACAAAAAAGTACTCTGATGGGACATTTTCAATAACTAATCCCACAGAAACTTTTACAAATTGTGAATTTATCAATGGATATCCACATTTTCAAATTCCACTATCAAAATGTATAGAGGAAATTGAGTTTTTTATGAACGATGGAAAAATGTACGATAGCAATTTTTATATTAGATATGGTGATACTCATCCACATAAATGTATTCCTAAATTGGCACAAGTAAGAAATTTAGTTATAGAAAATTCTTTAACAAGTATGATAGGACAAAATGTCAAAAGTTTTTATGGTTTTGGAGACATAAGTCTAAAATCATTAAAAGATTTCATTGAAAAAAATCACATAAACACGACAGCTGATGAATTATTTGTGATGCTTGTTAACAATAATATATCTAGTGATATTTTAAGAAAATTAGAAGAATATGATTTATCAGCTTTAAAACAAATTTCTGCATTTTTAAATCAATTAAGATTAGTTCCAAAAGAATTTTTAATTGAGTCAAAATTATATTCAAATCAAAAATTATATAAATCATTAAAAAATAATCCAAATTTTATAGATGAATTAAAAGAAAATGGTGAATTAAAATATTCATTGCAAGAATTAATGTTTATTAATTCAATTTTAGATAATAGTAATGATGTATTTTTTAATATCATAGGTGCAAACCAAAGTACTCATGTATTAAAAGTAGAAAAGTTGCTGAAAGAAAATTATGATTTAAGAAGCAGATTTTTAACGTATGAAATATGTAGGAATGCTGATGAACGTAATATTAATTCATGGTCTGAAAAATTAAATGAATTTATTGAAAAAAATAATTTAGAAATAAACAACGATAATATTGATTATCAAGATTTATTAAAAATATTAATGATCATTAATAGTAATGATACAATTATTGATTATGATAAATTGAATAAATACAAAAATAATATTAAATTATTTACTAATGTTGTTACTAGTATAGATGGATTAAATAATGAAAAAAACATAAAATCAGGCAATGATTTAATTTATAAAATGTCATTAGTTTGTTATAATTTAAATAGATCTATTGAAATGGGTAATCAGAGTAATTTTTATAAATATTTAATTAATATAGTAAATGAATATGAAACTAACAAGGAAAAATATTATAATATACAAGGATTATATAAGAAATTTTTGATTAAGTGTTTAGATAGACTAGGATATAGAAAGGAAGAAAAAATAAAGGAGTTGAGGAAATGATTTATCCAGAAAAAATAAAAAAAGGTGATACAATAGGAATCATATCACCTTCAAATGGTGTAAAAAGTAAAAAGTTGAAAAAATTTGAAAAGGGAATAGAAAAATTAAATGATTATGGATACACTGTAATCGAAGACCAATATGTAAGAAATACTGAAAATGGAGTTAGCTCATCTGCATTTAATAGATCGGTTGAATTTGACAATGCAATAAAAAACAAAGAATTAAAAGCATTGATTGCATGTTCAGGCGGAGACTATTTAATTCAAATTATGAATTTAATAGATTTTAATCAATTGAAAAAAAATACAAAGTGGATACAGGGACAATCTGATATTACACCCTTGTTATTTTATATAACAACTAAATTGGATATTGCCACAGTATATAGTTTTAACGCAAAATCATTTGGCGATGATAGTTTACCAGAATTAATGTTTAAAAATAACATTGAATTTTTAAATGGAAAAACACCAAAGCAAATTGAATATGGGTATAAAATAGACGATGATAAAGTAGAACAACCATGGGAATGTATAACAAAAGAAAAAGAATTTAATGGAAGGCTTATAGGCGGATGCTTAGATTCTTTAAAGGATATAATAGGAACAAAATATGATTGTGTTAAAAAGTTTATAAAAAAATATCAAGAAGATGGTATAGTTTGGTATTTTGACGTGGCAGAAATGACAAATGAAGACATATTAAGAACAATGTGGCAATTTAAAAATGCAGGATGGTTTGTTAGTTGTAAAGCTATTTTATTTGGAAGAATTGAAAATGAAATTAATTATACAGGAACAACACTAAAAGATGCAATTAATTATAATCTCTTTGATTTATATATTCCAATTTATATAAATACAGATATAGGACATACAGATCCGGTACATACATTAATAAATGGTTCAATTATAAAAGTAACAAAAAATAAAGATGATAAACATGTTGTGGAGACTTATTTTGAATGAAAATATTAATTGGAATTTGTGGAATTGGAAATGGACATTTAAGTAGACAAACAAATGTAATTAATTTGCTAATGAATAATGGTCATGAAATAGTTATAGCTACTACTAATAATAATATTAATTATTTTAAAAATAAATTCCCAAAATTTAAAGTTTTAGAAATTTTTATTCCATGGATAGCATGTAATTCAAAGGGAATTGATTTTGAGACTTCAATAAAAAAATATCAAGAAGTAAAGATAGATCAATTCGCTAGATTTTTAAAATTTTCTATGAATGTAGAAGCTGCTTTTTCAGGAATGCCAGACTTAGTAATAACAGATTATGAACCTAATGTTGCTCAATATTCTTATGCAACAGATATACCATTAATTTGTATGGAACAACAATCAAAATTTCTATATTTAGATGAACTAAAAATCAAAAATTTTTCTATTTTAGAAGAAAAGAAAAGAATTAATTATTTTTTTCCAAAATATTCTTATAAAATAATATCATCTTTTTTTCCTATAACTATAAAAGATGATAGTGTTAAAGTTGTTCCACCAATAATATCTCCATTAAATGAGGTGAAAAACAAGAAAAATCATATTTTAGTATATTTTTCGCCATATGAAAATTCAAATAATTATGAAAAGATTGTAAAGTCGTTAAAAGATATAACAGATTATAATGTAATTATTTATACGAAAGAAAAATTTAATATTGATTCAAACAATATTACTTTTAAAACTTTTTCAAATGAATTTAAGAGTGATCTTGAAAATGCTTTTTGCTTAATATCTACGGCAGGACATCAGTTATTAAGTGAATCAATTTCAATCGAAGTACCAGCATATTTAATACCATTAAGTACATATGAACAAAATTATAATGCTAAGATGATTGAAAAATACAATTTAGGAAAAATATCAAGTAAAATATGTGATGAGGAAATAAAACAATTTATAAGAAAAGTACCTTACTATAAGAAAAAAATTATAAAGTTTAGAAATAAATATTACAAAAATAATTGGGAAAAGAGTTTGTTAGAAATTATTAATACATTTATGTAAAAAAACTATTGACTTTTGGTAGGCTTTCGTTATAGTATATACAAATTAAAATTTTGTTAGTGAAAGAGGGGATTTTATGTTGAATTTAAAAAAATACATTAAAGAAGAAATTGAAAAGGTTGGTATAAGTGATATGAACCCCGTTTCTTGGACAAAATAGAAACGAGGTTTTTATATGGAAAAATTATCATTTGAAGATAAAATAAATTTATATAATGATAGAGAATCGGGAGTAACACTTTCATCATTGTGTTTAAAATATAAAATATTACATGCTAATGTTGAATATTTAATTAGAATAATAGATAGGCATGGTTATGATATTTTAAAAAAAATAGAAGCAGAAAATTTGCAGCATATGAAAAGCAACAAATTATTAATCGTGTATTATTAAATAAAGAATCAATTTTATCTGTTGCGATTGATGAAGGATTATCTAGTTGTGGAATGTTAGTAAATTGGATTAAAAAATATAAAGAAATTGGTTATAATATAGTTGTATGAAAGCGAGGTCGCACGACTATGACAAAAGTAACTAAGAAAAAAGAAGATGAAACTGATAAAGAGAAAATAAAAAGATTGGAAGAAGAAAATTTATATTTAAAAGCAGAGTTAGAATACTCAAAAAAATTGAGAGCCGTTGTTCAAGCAATGAAGAATCAACAACAGAAGAAAGAGTAAATGTTGTAAGTGAACTTCGGATAATATATCCATTAATGATTCTTCTAAAAGTATCTGGTTTAGTTAAATCAGTATATTATTATACTGTATCTAAAATAGATAAGGATGAAAAAAATAAAAAAGTAATAAATAAAATAAAGAAAATATTTATTAATAATAAAGAAAGATATGGTTATCGTAGAATTACAGTAGAATGAAGAAATCAAGGCTATAATGTTAATCATAAAAAAGTTTATAGAATAATGGTGAAACTGGGTTTAAAGCCATTAAAAAGAAATAAAAGAAAATATTCTTCTTATAGAGGAACAATTGGTAAAATAGCAGATAATTTAATTGAAAGAAATTTCAATGCTGATAAACCTAATAAGAAATGGTATACAGATGTTACTGAGTTTAATATTCGTGGTGAAAAATGTTATTTATCGCCGATATTAGATGGTTTTAATGGTGAAATAATATCTTATAATACTTCTAAATCACCTAGTCTAGGCCAAATAAATGATATGCTTAATAAAGCATTCAATAAAAATAATAATCTTGAAGGATTAATATTTCACTCAGATCAAGGATGGCAATATCAACATTATTCATATCAGCAAAGATTAAAAAATAATGGTATAAAGCAAAGCATGTATGGATAATGGCATGATGGAAAACTTTTTTGGACTACTTAAAACAGAAATGTTTTATGACCAAGAAGATAATTATAAAACAATAGATGACTATATTTATTATTATAATTATAATAGAATTAAAGAGAAATTAAAAGGATTGTAACCTGTAAATTACAGGTTACAATCCTCTAATTAGAAACTATTTATAAACTGTCCAACTTTTGGGGTTCAGTTCAAATATACTTCATTTTAGCATTTTAAAAAAATATAATTATCTTAGAGAGAACATTACTACTGAAACAATAATGATAATTTTTTTAAAGTTTTCAATATTGAAAGCGAAAAAAATATATTAATAAATTAAATAAAAGAATTTATATTGATAATAATAAAAATTAAGCATAATAGAATATGAAAGTAATGTATTAATTTTATAAATAACAAGTGATGACCTCCATTAATTAATGTTTATTTGATTTAAACTAAAAATCATGGTATCATTTCATTAAGAAGTGATACCATTTTTACTATAGTAATATTAACATACAAATAAATTAGTAAGATTTAAAAAAGGTGTTGATGGTTTAAAAACAGGATATACAAAAACTGCTGGATATTGTCTTACTGCAACAATGAAAAAAAATAGTATGAGGGTAATTGCTACTGTAATGGGGGAAGATACAATAGAAAATAGAAACGCTGAAGTTTCCAATATGCTTGATTATAGTTATAATCAATATAGAATGAAAAAATATATAAGTAAGAATAAGGTATTAAAAAAAATATATAATAATAAAACTAAAAATGAATTTATAGAAATAGTACCAAGTAATGATGTAAATATATTAACATCAGTTTTAGATGATATAAAACCAAGCTATAATTTGAAAATAGATAATATTAAAACTAATATTAAAAAAGGTGAAAAGGTTGGATATATTGAGGTAAAAAACAATAATAAAATAATTGGCAAAATTAATTTAACTGTCAAAAATGATGTTAAAAAGGCTAATATATTGGAATTGTATTTCAAATATTTAAAAGATATATCAAGTGGGGAGATTAATTTATAATTAAATAAAATAAAGAATTTTCCTTATATCACTATGTCTAGGATAAAAATATCCTAGACATCATTGTTTATATTGAAATTTTTCATTATCCAACTTTACTCCATCTACTGTTATACTATTTTTTACTAGAGATATTAATGTTGCATCTAATAAATTTTTCTTATAATGTTATAATTTATTTAAGAGTTGATTCAAAGGCTAAAATATGTATAAATTTAATGTCAAGTATTATATTTATCATTGTGAAATTTATTCAAAATTTATTATTACTTAAAATTGATAATGAATATAAATAGAATATTGGAGGATTTGGTATGATTTTAAATGTAAGTGGTAGAACAGATATTGTAGCTTTCTATTCAGAATGGTTTATGAATAGATCTAAAGAGGGATTTGTAGATTTAAGAAATCCATATAATTCTAAGTTAGTTAGTAGAATTAGATTTAAGAATGTAGATGCTATTTTATTTTGTACGAAAAATCCTATACCAATTTTAAAGTATATAAAAAAATAGATAAACTAATTTTATTTCATGTAACTTTAACGGCATATAAAAATGAAATTGAGCCAAATGTACCTCCAAAAGGAAAAATAATTGAGGCTATAAAAGAATTATCTAATTTAATAGGTAGTGATAAAATAGTAATAAGGTATGATCCGGTATTTATAAGTGATAAATATAATCTTTATTATCATCAAAAAGTTTTTGACAGATTATGTAGTTTATTAGATGTGGTGTTAGTAAAATATTAATCTTATTTATTGATGATTATAAAAATGTTAGAAAAAATAAGAAAATTTTAAATTATAAAATAATCGGAGAATCATTTTTACAAGTGCAAAAAAGCATGGACTTATAATTTATACTTGTTTTGAAGATAGAAATTTAACTGAATATGGTTTTGTAAAAGATGAGTGCTTGTCACAAAAAAGACCTATGAATTAACTGGAAAAATATATAAAGAAGAATGGAAATCATGAAAAGAACGAAAATGTCATTGTGTACAAATGGCTGATATTGGTGCTTATAATTTTTGCAAATATTGTTATGCAAATTATGATGAAAAAAAAGTAAATAGTAATTATAAACTGCATAACGTTAATTCTTCATTATTAATAGGAAAATTAACAAAAAATGATGAAGTAAAAGAAAGATTAAAATAATATGTTAAAATACCTATTGTTAATTAATTTGACATAAGCTTTAAAAAGATAAATTTTATATATAAAATATTAATTATAAATATTTAAGGTTAAAATATATGTTTTAATTTTTAGTAATTAGAAACACTATCTTATAAAATGTTGTTTTGACATATTTATTTATTATTGTTATAATACACAAGAAAAAGAGGGAAAAGTATGGCAATGTCTGGTTATATAAAAGCAAAAATAAATGAAATTATAAATAAGTCGTCAATTGATAATTTAGATTTTTCATCATTTTATATGGGGAAAAGAAATTTATATACTTATGATGAGTTGGTAGATTATTTAATTGAATTATCCATAAATAAAATGGAAACAAATGGTTCCATTAAAAAGATAGCGGTGATAATAAAAGCTATAAATTTGACTATAGATGAATATGTTTGTTTATATAAAACGATTGATTCTGTTGCACATAAAAAGTTAGTAACTTTTAAAAATAAAGTTAATGAATATATTAGTTTATCTGATAAACAAGATGATGTAATAAACTTTGAACTTAACTATTTAAATGATTTATTAAGTCATGTTGAATCAAACGAAGATTTAAATGATAAAAAAATAATTGATAATTTAAAACAAAGATATGAAGAAAAAAAATTGCAGCTTAATGAATTAAAAATTAAAAATGATAATTTGAAAAAAGAATTAAGAAAAGTAAAAAAAGAATATAGGGAATATAAATGTGACTGTTTACAAGATGATAAAGTTAGTGATACTATTTTATCATTACATCAAGATTTAAAAAGAATGAATTTAGAAAATGAGAATTACAAGGTAGAAATTGATTCTTTGAATAATGAACTTAAAATGAAAGAAAAAGAAAACTTTAATTTGAATAGTCTTAATCAAAACCAATTAAAAAAACTGGAAAATGAGCGATTAAAGTTAAAGCAAGTAAAGGATGAACTTAAAAAAATTCAACAAAAGGCTAATATATTAGATCAAGAATATAGTAAGAAAAAATTAGCTGATATAATAGATGAATCTATATTGGTATTATTATTAGAAAGAGCAAGTACAATAAACAACTTAAAAGGAGAATTAGAATATACAGTTGGTAATGTTGGTGTTGATACTATATATTCATCGCTTTTAAGATTAAAATCTAAATATTCTATTATAGAAAAGTTTGATGATAATTTAGATATTATATATGAATTATCATCGCCTAGTTATGATACTAATTTAACAGTTAATTTTGATGTTTCATCCTTTTTAGATGTTATAGTTATATCTGATTTACATATGTGGAACTTTCAAAATGAGGAAATTAATAGAGTTAATTTGATTTATGATTATGCAGAAAAAAACAATATTAAAATTATAATTAATTTGGGTGATTTATTTGATTTTAGATCATTTACAGATAAGGATAAGTATGATAATTTTAAGATAAATAATGAAGTAATAAATAAAGCTATTCAATATTTTCCCAAAAGTAATATAAAACACTTATTACTTGGAGGAAATCATGATAAATTAATACTTGGCGTTGATGGTATAGATATATTAACTAAAGAAAGACAGGATTTTATAAATTTAGGCTATGATCATGCTAAAATTGGTTTAGGAAATGATAATATTTATCTTCATCATATTGCCTCTAAATTTAATACATCAATAGCAAATGATAATTACTCAAAGAATTTCTTGTTGTCAGCTTTAAAAAAATATCATCAAAAAATGGGACTTTATGATTCATATTTGGATTTGTTAGGACATGTTCATAAATCTTCTATTTCAATTACAGATGGATATGCAATTGTGCCAAGTTTAAATGTTGATAGATTTTGTAATGGTGCTTGGCGTTTAAAAATATATTTTGATCAAAATAAAAATATAAATAATATTGTGTTTATTCCATTAATAGTAAATAATCATGTAAATTCAAATACAGAAATTATTTATAAGAAAATAAAGAAAGGTTTATAACCTTTTTAGAGTGTGTAAGGGAGTCTGTAAATGGAATCTAACCACGATATTTTGAAACCTTATTTGGTTTCTTTTTTGTTATTTAAATAATAACATATAATATTTAATTTTCAAAGAACTAAATTCTACCATCAAACATAATTGATAATTCAGATAATATAGGTTCCCAATTTCTATATGCTTGATTCAATTTTTATTTATATTTTTAGTAGCTAAATATAAACATTTAAGTAATGCCATATCTGTTGGAAAAACAGATTTAGTTTTAGTAAATTTTCTAAATTGTCTTTTTAAAGATGCAATTGTATTAGTAGTATACATTATTTTTTTAATCTGTTTTGAAAATTGAAAGAATGGACAAATTGCATTCTAATTTTCTTTTCAAGTTTTAAATGCTGATGCGTATTTATCAGACTATTTATTTTTTATTTCTTGTAAGTGTTCATATCCTTTTTTCTCATCAACTGATGTATAAATTTTCTTCAAATCATTTGTGAACATTTTTAAATCTTTATAATTTACAAATTTAACTGAATTTCTAACTATATGAACTATACATTTTTGTTGAACAGTATTTGGATATGCTGCAATAATTGCTTCTTTAATTCCAGTTAAATTATCACTATATATTATAAGTATATCTTTAACTCCTCGTTGCTTTAATTCATTTAATACACCTAGCCAATACTTAGCCGATTCATTCTCTTCAATCCATATTCCTAAAACTTCTTTAAATCCTTCCAAATTGATACCTAAAACAATATAAGCAGCCTTTTTTACTATATGATTATCTGAAGCGTACTGCATCTATAAATAAAAAAAATATTTACTTTTTTAAAAAAACGTAAATAATTATTGACATTATTTCAGTTTTTAAATATAATAATTCACCGAACACAGTTATTGGAGAATTTATGAAAAAAAAGGTAGTAAAAGTATTGTTTTTTATATTGTTTCTAACTCTTATAGTATTGTTTTTAATTTTTCTTTTTAAACTTTGTGAACATGAAAAAGTAGAAAAACAGTTTAAAAAGGTAAATAAAATAATAAGTAATAGTCGTGATATTAAGAGTGTTGATTATTATAAAAAGTTCTATAATAATTCAGATATAATTGCTATTATTTCAATAGCAAATAATGATACAATTGTTACAAAAACTACTAATAATAGTTATTATCTTAACCATTTACTTGATCGTAGTTATAATATTTTAGGTAATCCATTTTTAGATTATAGAAATAAAATAACAGATAAGAAAATAATTATTTATGGTCATAATGCTAAAAATTATAATCCACCATTTAAGATATTAGAAAAATATTTAGATTATAATTTTTATAAGAAAAATAAAATTATTAATTTAAAAACTAATGAAAAAATAATTCGATATGAAATTTTTACGGTGTCTATATATAAAAATAATTATATTTATTATGATTTAGATATTATTGATTATAAAAAACATTATAATAGTCTAAAAAAGAAATCTTTATACGATACTAATGTTTCTTTAACTTCAAATGATGATATTATTATACTTCAAACTTGTTCAAATGATTCAAACAGTACATATATAGTAATTGGTGGTAAAAAAGTGTATGAAAAAATGATAGGGAGTGATTAGATGAAAAGAAATTTTAAATTTTTATTTTTAGTTATGATTATGGTAAGTTTTTTAATGAAAATAAATTGCTTAGAAGATAAAGATATTAAAATAACTTATGAAAATGGTAATACAGTAGCACGTTATAATAATATTTATTATGAAGTTTCCAAAATGAATGAAGACATAAACGATTTTAATAATTTTGTGACAAAAAAGAACGGAATTATTTTATCAAATGATACTAAAAAGATAATTAATAAAATTAATACAATAATATTGAAAGATAAAATAGAAGCAAATGATGTTTCTAAAATAAACGAAAAAATAGAGGAAATTAGATCTAATTACGCTTTACTTACTACTTCAGATACTAAATATGATGTTGTATTAGAAAGTTTAAATACTATAGAAAAAACAATAAAACAAATAGAATATAAAAGTGGTGTGCTTGGTGAATTTGATAGTGAAGAAGATGCAAAAGATGCTATTAAAAATAATGAAATTCATACAGATGATTATACTTTAGAAGGTGCCTATGAACGTCAAAGAAGGTATATTAAAACAGATACTTTATTGATAGATGAAATGTTTGATACTAAGCTTGATGCTTTGTTATATTTAGGGAAATATAATTTAAATGGTTATAGTACTAATTATAATTTAAATAAAGAAATGGTTACTTTAACATCAAAGGAAAATAAATTATTTTCCAAAATTTCTGAAATAAAAATGTATAAAAAATTATTAGAGCTACAGGGATATGATGTAAGTACAAAATTTAAAGGATTTGATTTTGAAAAAATAGAATCTGATAAATTAAATATTGATGAGACTTTTTCATCACTAAGTGATAGTAGTAAATATATGATATCTTTAGCACGTGATTATAATAACATTAAATTAAAAGTGAAAAATGAGTCATATAATAAAGTTACAGATACTTCTGTTAGCCAAGTTTTTACAACAGAAGAAGATGCTCGTAATTATTTAAATAATTTAAAAAAAGAGTATAAGGTAACAAATGATTCTATTACAAGAAATGATGATATTACTTATACTTATGAAGATGTTACTAAGTATTTTTTATCAAATGAAGATGCTAATAATTATTTAAATAGTTTAAGTGATTTTACTTTAAAAGATACTAGTATAAAAAAATTATCAGCTGATGAAATTGATATGAAAGATATAATAAGCAATGGTGATACAAATTTGAATACAGAAGATAAAACATATTCATATATGATATTTGATTTGAATACTAAAGTTAATGTTAATGAAAATGGAAATATTATTTCATCAGATGGAACGGTTACTATTAAAAATGTTAAATTAAATGGACAAGATTACGATTTTAATTTAATAAATAAAATGCCAGTTTCAAATAACTCTGTTGTTTCTATAAACGGAAGTGTTACTTATTGTAGTAGAAGAGGAAAATTATTTTGTTTAGGATATACTACAAAAGATTTTAATACATATGGTGTGTTAAACAAAGATTATAATGTAAGTAGATTAAATAATTTATTTAAATATACAATTAATAACATAGATATTGATGATTCTAAAGTTATTGTTGATGATAATTTAGTTGATATATATAGACTAAATACTACTAAAGTAATAGAAAATAAAGATCCTAAGTATGTTGTTTCTGCAGATATTTATAAGATTGAGAGAGTTCATAAGTATAGGGTTGTTGGTACTGTTAGTAATATAACTATAAATCCAAAATATAAAATAGAATTTACAAAAACAAAGAATGTATTAAAATATCATTTAGTAGGATTAGCTAAAAAAGATATATATAAAGATATTTATGTAGTAACTTATAACTTGAAAAAAATGACAGAAGAAAAAGAAATAAAGTATATTCAAAATTTTAAAGTAGTAGAGGTGAAAAATTATTATTCATACTCATTATCACTTCTTGCCCATTTAAATTTAAATGGTATTGGTGGTGTTAATAATGATAATAATATTAATATACCTAACACAGGTTTAAATGATAAAGATTATAGTATAATGATTATATTATTGATTATTACTATTGTAATATCAATAAAATTAATTTTCAAACGTAATTCTTAATAAAAAAATAAAACCAACATAATGATATAACCTCAAAAGTTGGACACTTTTTTATTTATTAGTTAGAGGATTGTAACCTGTAATTTACAGGTGACAGTCCTTTTAATTTCACTTTTATTTTATTGTAATTATAATAATTAATATATCGTCTATAGCCCAAATTAATTCATTAGCGTTTTATATTTATCTTCTTGGCCATAAAATATTTCCGTTTTTAAGAGTTCAAAGAAATTTTCTATCATACATTATCCATACTATTTTTTTTCTTGACATACTTTGTTTTATTCATGCATTTTAATTTTTGTTGGTAAGATTTATGTTGATATTGCAACCCCTGATTAGAATGAAAAATTAAATCTTTGAGATTAGTGTTTTTATCTCAGGCCTTTTTAAGCATATCATTAATTTGTTCTAAATTAGGTGATTTAGAAGTATTATAAGATATTATTTCTTTATTATATCATCTAGTATTGGAGATAGATAACATTTCTCTTTTTGAAGATTAAATTCTGTAACATCAGTATACCATTTTTTATTTGAATTTTCTGCATCAAAATCTCTTTCAATTAGGTTGTCGACTATTTTACCAAAAGTTCCTTTATAAGATGAATATTTTCTTTTGTTTTTTTAATAGTTTTAATTCTAATATAACCATTATTCTATATACTTTTTTATGATTAACATTATAACCTTGATTTCTAAGTTTTAATGTTATTTTATAATAACCATATGTGCCTTTAGAATTATCAAATATCGTTTTAATTACTAAATAATCATAATAATCAAGATCTTCCTTATTTCTATAATTATAATAAATTTTAGGACTTATATTAAGTATGGCACGCATAATTTTTAAATTTTTGCCCTTTTGAAGATGAAGAAAACACTCCCTTTCGGAAGCGTATTCTATCATACTTGATTTTTTTTATAAATGCCTACCCTAAAGGGGCACTTTATTCACATACAGCACCCATTGATGTATATATATTTTTAATACCATCAACAGTCATTTTGTTATCTTTATTTACATATGCTTTTAATTCTTTACTGTCACTAACACTTTTTTCTAAATCCATTTTATTATAATCTATTTTAACACTAGATGTTACTTTATTATTTTTCTTTGTAACTTTATAATCATAACCACTATATTTTTCGTTAGATTCTTTATATGTTTTATTTAGATATTCTTGAAAATAATTTAGTATTTCATCATTGCTTGATGTAATAATTTCTTCTGTAATTACTTTGTTAACAATATCGTTATTTGCATATATTTTATAAGTTGCATTTAATTCATAATTGTTATTTTTATTTACAGTAGATAAAGAACAAGTAATGACTTTTTCGCTGCTTTTTGAATTATTACTACATCCTGTAAATAATATAATAATAAAAAAGATACTAAAAATTCTTATATATTTCATCATACACTCCTTTCTAATATAGTATAGCATGTATTTGTAAATAAGTTAAGATAAATTTTATTAATTTAATTGATTCTATTAATTAAATATGATAAAATCATATTAAGAATGTGGTGATAAAATGGAAAAATATGTACCAGATTTATATCAAAAAAATATATTTACAATTAATTATAATACCTTAGTAAACAGAGGAATTAAATTTTTAATATTTGATTTGGATAATACAATTGCTTTAATTACCGAAAGGCATGCATCTAAACAAGTGATAGATCTTTTTGATAAATTAAAAAAAATGGGTTTTAAAATGATGATAGCGTCTAATAGTATAAACACCAGGGTCAAGGTATTTGCTCAGGAATTAGGTATAGAATATAAAAGTAATTGCCATAAACCAAAGGCGTTAGAACTTGAAAAATTTATTTTAAATTCTTCTTATAATGCTTCTGAAATAGCTATTATAGGGGATTCTATGACTGATGATGTAGTTTGTGGAAATAGAATAGGAATAACAACTATTTTAACGGATCAATTAAGTAAAAGAGAATTTGTTTTAGCACATTTTAGAAGAAGACGTGAGCGTAAGATTCAAAAAAAATTGAGAGATCATAATTTATTTACTAAAGGAAGGTACTATGAATAAATGTTATGGTTGTGGTGCTTATTGCGAAAACAATTTATGTGAAAGATGTTTTAGAATAAAAAATTATAACGATTATAAAAAGATTGATATAAAAGAATCTTTATTAACAGAAATTTTAGATAATATAAAAAAAAATGATTTAACAGTTTTGGTGATTGATTTTTTAAACATTCCTCAATCATTTGATATTTTTTTAAAGAAGATAAAAGGGAATGTTATATTAGTTTTATCAAAATTTGATCTTTGTCCTTCAAGAAATGAAAAAAGATGTATAGATTATTTTTCATTTCTTGATTTAAATATAGTAGCTTCCTTTTGTGTTAGTAGTCAGAATAATTATAATTTAGATATTTTATATCAATCTATAATTAATAATAAGAGTAATAATGTTTATTTTGTTGGATATACTAATTCAGGAAAAAGCAGTTTGATAAATAAACTTATTTATAATTATTCAGATTATAAGTCATCTATCACTGTAAGTCCTTTATCAAATACAACATTAGATGTAATAAATGTTCCACTTTTGAATTTTAATTTGATAGATACTCCAGGAATTATTAATAAAAATGACATTACAAATTATTTATCTATTAACATGATAAAAAAGTTGTCAAAATTAAAAAGAATAAAGCCTAAGAGTTATCAAATAAAAAGCAAGCAATATATTTATATAGAAGATATTATAAAAATAGAAGCAACTGATGATATAATTGTATATATCCCCCCCAATTTTAGTGTAAAAAGATATTATCAAGATAAAAAAGGCATGATTGGAAGGGAAAATGTGTATAATATTTCTACTTTTTCTGATGTTGTTATACCAGGGCTTTGTTTTATTAAGGTAAAAAGTGGAATTGTAAAGGTTACTACTATTTATGATATAGTTCCGTATTTGAGAAAATCGTTTATATAGGAGGATTATGAAAAAGGGAAATGTTGTTTTAATAATTATTTGTATTTTACTAGTTTCGATAGGAATAATAATTATGCCTAGTATTTATAAAGTAATTAGTACTAAAAATTTAGATAGTGAAATTAAGAATGTTACTAAAAAAGATGATAAAAGGGTTACTAAAAAAAGTATTAGTTTAAAGAGTGAAGTTTTAAATGAACTTGTTTATCCTATTATGCATAATGATAAATATGGAGTAGACAATTATTATAAATTTGATAAAATTAGTGTTACTAGTTTATCTAATAATGATATTTTATATAATGCATTTTTACAAATATATAGTGGCTATTTAGTAGAAAAGTCTAATCAGATTACTTTTTCTAGTAATTATTTAGAATCAAGAATTAAAAATATTTTTGGCCCTAAAACGGGATACAATTTAACTGATTTTAAAGTACCAACTGGTTCTTTTAGTAATTATGTAGGAACGTTTAAATATAATCAAAAAACTCATAGCTATGTATATCAAAAAGATAATGTAGAAAATAAATCTACAGTTTACTATGATATAAAAGAAATTTATAATGTGAATTCTCCAGATGATAATACTATTAATACATTCTTTTATGTTGCTTTTATAAAAGTTGTAAATGGGAAGTATACGCTATATAGTGATTATAATTATACTGACGAGGTAAGTAGTGGAACTTTTACTAGTAATGATGATATAAAAAAGATATTATCAAAATTAAATGTAAAAAAATATCAATATACATTTAGAAAAGATACTTGCAATTATGATTCTTATTGTTTCTATGAAGGAAAGTGGGTTAATGGATAGATTAGAAGGATATAATACTAATGGGCATGAATATAGAGTTTCTCAAATAGATCGTAGTAATTCTAAAAGATTAAAATGGATGTTATCTGAGGCTGAAAAAAAGGTTAAGAGTGTTGATAATTCAAGTGAAAAAAATAATACTTTTTCTAATAATGTCAAAAATATTTTTAATCCTAGCAATATTAATAAAGTTAATAGATTTAATTCAAGTAATATTTTTAATAATAAAAAATAATTTTTTAATAAAGTACACTTTATGGTTGATAAAAAATAGATGGTTAAAATGGCAACCGTAACGAGGTGCTTTTTTTAATTTACTTATACGAACAAATGTGTTATAATTACTTTGAGGGATGTTTATGGATAAAATAATAATAAAGGGTGCTCGTGAAAATAATTTAAAAAATATCGATTTAGAGCTACCTAAAGATAAATTAATTGTAATGACTGGAGTTTCTGGAAGTGGCAAAAGTAGTTTGGCTTTTGATACAATTTATGCAGAGGGGAAAAGAAGATATATTGACTCTCTTTCTGCGTATGCTAGACAGTTTTTAGGTGGAACTGAAAAACCTTTAGTAGATAGTATAGAGGGGCTTTCTCCAAGTATATCAATAGATCAAAAAACTACTAACAATAATCCAAGGAGTACGGTAGGAACTGTTACTGAAATATATGATTATTTAAGATTACTTTTTGCTCGCGTTGGTGTTCCTTATTGTCCTAAAGATAAAATACCAATTACAAGTCAGAGTGTAGAACAAATGACAAATCAAATAGAAAAACTTAGTACTGGCTCTAAAATAAGAATAATGGCTCCTGTTGTTCATGGTGAAAAAGGTACACATAAGGAATTATTATCATCACTAGTAAGAGATGGATATATTAGAGTTAGAATTGATAATGTAGATTATGATTTAAATGATAACATAGAACTTTCTAAAACCAAAAAACATAATATAGATGTTATAATTGATCGTTTGATTATTAAGGAAAATATTCACAGCAGGCTTTATGAGGCTATAGAACTTGCATCAAAATTATCTAAGGGAAAGGTAGTAGTTGATGTAATAGGCAAAGATGAGATAATTATGAGTGAAAATTATGCTTGCCCAAAATGTGATTTTTCTCTTCCTGAAATAGAACCGAGAATATTTTCTTTTAATGCTCCTTATGGTGCTTGTAAAACGTGTAATGGACTTGGTATTAAGCAAAAAATATCTGAAGATTTAATAATGCCGGATAAAAATTTGAGTATTAACGATAAAGGAATTGTTGTACTAAATACAGAAAATAATACATTAAATACTCAAATTAATACAGTAGCTTCATATTATGACATAGATCTTTCTTGTCCTATTAAAGATTTAGATCGAAAAAAATTGAATATTATATTATATGGATCTAAGGATATATTACAATTTAATTATATTTCATCAAATGGAAATAAACGAACTGTTAAAGATTATTATGAGGGTGTTGTAAATAATTTAGAAAGAAGGTATATTGAGACTAAAAGTGGTTGGATAAGAGATTGGATTGGACAATACATGCAGGATATGAAGTGTCCAGATTGTTTAGGAGCTAGATTAGATAATTCTGTTTTGACTATACTAATAAATGGGAAAAATATTTATGAAGTAACAACAATGTCTATTAAAGATTTAAAAAGTTTTTTAGTTAATTTACATCTTACAGATGAAAAAAAAGATATTGCTGAATTAATTTTAAAGGAAATAATATCAAGATTGACTTTTTTAATTAATGTTGGACTTTCATATTTAACTCTTTCAAGAAGTGCATCTACTTTATCAGGTGGAGAGTCTAGTAGAATAAGATTGGCAACGCAAATAGGATCTAGATTAACAGGTGTTTTGTATGTATTGGATGAACCTAGTATTGGTCTTCATCAAAGAGATAATAACCGATTAATAAAATCTTTGCTTGATATGAGAGATTTAGGAAACACGCTAATAGTTGTAGAACATGATACGGATACAATGCTTGCAAGTGATTATTTGGTTGATATAGGACCATATGCTGGTATTAATGGTGGATGTGTAATTGCTTGTGGAACACCAGAGGAAGTTATGAAAAATAAAAATAGCTTAACTGGTAAATATTTAACAGGTGCTTTAAAAATTGAGGTACCTAAAAGAAGAAGAAAAGGAAATGGTAAATATTTAGAAATAAAAGGTGCTGCTGAAAATAATTTAAAGAATATTAATGTTAAAATACCTTTAGGTAAAATGATTTGCGTAACAGGTGTATCAGGCAGTGGTAAGTCTACTTTGGTTAATGAAATTATTTATAAGGTAGTTAAAAATAATTTATATCGTGTTAAAGAAAAACCAGGTGTATTTAAAAGTGTTAAGGGTCTTGAACATATTGATAAAGTAATAGATATATCTCAAGACCCAATAGGAAGGACACCTAGAAGTAATCCTGCTACATACGTTGGTGTTTTTGACGATATTAGGGATGTTTTTGCTAATACAAAAGACGCTAAAATAAAAGGGTATGATAAAAGTAGATTTTCTTTTAATGTAAAAGGTGGTAGATGTGAATCTTGTTTTGGTGATGGTGTAAAGAAAATAGAAATGCATTTTTTACCTGATGTTTATGTTCCATGTAGTGCTTGTAATGGCACAAGATACAATAAGGAAACATTGCAAATAAAATATAAAGATAAAAATATATATGATGTTTTAAATATGACAGTAGAAGAAGCATTTGCATTTTTTCAAAATATTCCAAAGGTAAAAGCTAAATTACAAGTTTTGATGGATGTTGGGTTATCTTATTTAAAGCTTGGGCAGAGTGCTAAAACATTATCAGGTGGAGAAGCTGCACGTGTTAAACTTGCTAAGGAATTGCAGAAAAGACCAACTGGTAAATCATTATTTATTTTAGATGAACCAACAACGGGATTACATATTCATGATATTAAAAAATTGCTTATTATTTTAAATAGAATAGTGGATAATGGAGATACTGTTTTAATAATAGAACATAATTTAGATGTCATTAAAATGGCTGATTATTTAATTGACTTAGGCCCAGAAGGTGGCGATGGTGGCGGTGCTGTTATTGCAAAAGGTACACCAGAAGAAGTTAGTAGAATAGATAAAAGTTATACTGGACAATTTTTAAAAAAGATACTTTAAAGATATATTCTTTAAAGTTTTTTGTTATATCATTGAAAAAAATTTCAACTTATATTGACTGTGCAATATAATAAAAGTATTATTTAGATAATATGAAATAAATTTCATATAATTAATAAAAAAGGAGATATATATGAAAAAGTTTATTACATTTGAGAAAGTAAAGAAACCTTATGAAATTGAAAAAAATTTTTTAATGCACATGATGGAGTAGATTTTTCTATTAATTGTGGTGAATTTGTTGTCATTTTAAATCCTAGTTATGGAAAATGTAGAATTAATAAATGATATTATTAAAAAAAAATCAGCTAAAGACGTATTAAAAGAGGTGGAATTGTTACAACAGGTAAATAAATTTCCAAGTCAACTTTCTGGTAGAGAATAGCAAAGAATATCTATTGCCCGTGCCATTTACAAAAATCCTAGTATTATTTTGGCAGATGAACAAACTGGTGCTTTAGATTCTAAAACAGGAGTTACTGTCTTAAAACTTTTAAAAAAACAATGTGATTCAAGTAAAAAAATACTGTTATAGTTGTTACTCATAATTTTTTATTGAATGAAATTATATCCATTTTTGTAAAATCTCATACAATCAAAAAGTTAGCACATGAACAGTTGATGGTTATGAGTTATTTAGATAATGAAATAGGAGATATATTTAAGGAAAAAAATTATTGCAACTAGTAAAATTTGTTCATTATTAAAGAAAAATAATATAATAATTAGTAATGATTTGGAAAAAGTACATATTATAATTGGTATAGTTGATAATTATTGTCATAAGGTTGTTTATTATAAACATGATTTAATAGATTATAAAATATTAAAAGAAGAGGTTATAAATACTATAAAGTCGATTTTATTTTAAAATTTTAAAAAATGTATAGATAATATTTTATTATTATGGTATAATACATTTGGCTTTTTAAATTACACATTTATTGATTTAATTATCGGTGCCTTAGTTGGTGGTAATTAAAGTTGAGATAAGTGGAAGATTAACAAAAGGAGGAATTTATATGGCAGTTGTATCTATGAATAATTTATTAGAAGCTGGAGTTCATTTTGGTCATCAAACAAAAAGATGGAATCCAAAAATGAAAGAATATATTTTTACTTCAAGAGATGATATTTATATTATTGATTTACAAAAAACAGCCAAAGCAATAGAAGATGCTTACCAAGCATTATTAAATATTGCTAAAAATGGTGGAAAAGTTATTTTTGTTGGTACTAGAAAACAAGCACAAGAAGCTGTGAAGGAAGAAGCACTTCGTTCAGAATCTTATTATGTAAATGAAAGATGGTTAGGAGGTACATTAACTAACTTTCGTACTATTCGTAATCGTGTAAGAAGATTAGAAAATATTGAAAAAATGGAGAATGATGGAACATTTGATTTGTTACCAAAAAAAGAAGTAGTTGGATTAAGAAAAGAATATGCAAAATTAGACAAGTTATTATGTGGTATTAGATCTATGGATAAATTGCCACAGGCTATGATTATTGTAGATCCATCGAAAGAAGAAATAGCTATTCGTGAGGCTAGAAAATTAAATATTCCTGTTTTTGGAATAGTTGATACTAACTGTGATCCAGATATGGTAGATTATGTTATTCCATCAAACGATGATGCTATTCGTGCAGTTAAGTTAATTATTGGAGTGCTTAATAATGCTATCGTTGAAGCTAATGGTGGTAAGATAGTAGATTATGTTAGTGGTAAAAATGATGATTCTACTGATATTATGAAAAAAGCAGTAGAATCTGTTAAGAAAAAAGAAGATAGACCAAGAAATTTTGACAGAAGATTTGATAAAAAGAGATTCGATAAGAAAAAATCATTTAAAAGAAGCGAAAATAAAGAAGTTAAAGAAAACAAGGAACAACCAAAAGAAGCTAAAAAAGCTAAAGTTTTAGAAAAAGCCCCAGAAACAGTTGATTTATCTGGTAAAACCGTAGCTGAATTAAGAGAATTAGCTAAGAAAAAAGAAATAAAAGGTTATTCGTCAATGAAAAAAGCTGAATTATTAGAAGCTTTAAAATAGATATAAGATGATTTTAAATCATCTTTAATTTTTAAGGAGGAAAAAATGATAAGTGCAAGTTTAGTTAAAGAACTAAGAGAAAAAACTGGTGCTGGAATGCTTGATTGTAAAAAGGCACTAGAAGCTAATAATGGAGATATTACATCTTCAATTGATTGGTTAAGAGAAAAAGGAATTTCTAAGGCACAAAAGAAAGCTGGACGTATAGCTGCTGAGGGAATTGCGAGTATTTTAATTAAAGGAAATAAAGCAGCTATCGTTGAAGTTAATTCTGAAACTGATTTTGTTGCTAAGAATGAAGAGTTTACATCTATGGTTGCAACTATTTTAAACACTATTATAGCAAGTGATGCTAAAACTTTAGATGATGTTTTAAATTTAAATTGTGGTGATACTACTATTAATGATTTAATAGTTGCTAAAACAGCTACAATAGGTGAAAAATTATCGTTAAGAAGATTTGCGTTAGTAACTAAAAATGATGATGAGACATTTGGCGAATATATTCATATGGGTGGTAAAATTGCTGTTTTAATTACAACTTTAAATACAAATGAAAATGTTGCTAGAGATATTGCTATGCACGCGGCAGCAATGAGACCAAAATATTTAAATGAACAACAAGTTCCTAGTGAAGAAGTTGCAAAAGAGAAAAAAGTTTTAACAGAACAAGCTATGAATGAGGGTAAACCTAAGGAGATAGCAGAAAAAATGGTTAATGGACGTATTCGTAAATTTTATGAAGAAATATGTCTTGAAGACCAATTGTTTGTTAAAGATTCAAGCAAAAAAGTTAAAGATTTCGTAAGTGAAAATGGTGGTAAATTAACTAACATGATTCGTTATGAAGTTGGCGAGGGTATGGAAAAAAGAGAAGAAAATTTTGCTGAGGAAGTAGCAAAACAAATGAAATAACAGTATAATCTGTTATTTTTATTGTGTAATTTACTATATGATAATATAAAAGAGGTGAAATATGAAAATAGAATTAGATCCACAACAGGGATATGTTGTAAATGGTCATTTTGATCAATATGAGGCACTTAAAAGCGTTGGTGTAAAGGCTGCCGTTTGTTACAAAGAAGTTTTAAATGATAAATTAATTTCTCAAAGTGAAATTAGAAAAGAAAGTGATGCAATACTTATAAATAGAGCATTAAATACTATTTTTTTAGATCATACAACACCATCCGAACATCAAATGGTTTCATTAGAGATTACATCTATTCCTAAAATACTATGTATGGTATTGAATAATGAAAAGCAGTATACAGCAGATGAAAGATCATTAAGATATACTAGCGTTTATAATAATCAGTATATTAGTGAATTGGAAGTAAAATTATATAATAAATGGATATTAATATTTGAAAATTTAATTAAGAAAAAAATGTTTGATTTTTATTTAAAGTATAATAAAACGGAGAAAAAGGCATTGCAAGCCATTCATAAAATAGCACAAGAAAATGCAAGATATATGGTAAGTATTTTTATGCCAACCACAATAACTTATACAGTTCCTTTTATTCAGTTAAATAAATTACTTGTATATATGCAAAGGATTATAAAAAATCCTAATGATAAGTTAGAAGAAATGTTAATACCATATTTTAAGGAATTTATAAATTTATGTATTAGCAAAAATGTAGCACTTACAAAAAATAGTATTTATAATGTTGTTATTAAAAATGAGGATGTCAAAAATAGATTATTTAAAAAATATCCAGAAATAAAACAATATGTTGGTTCAAATGAATTATTATATAAAAATAATAAGGATATTGATCTAAGCTTATTTGCTAGTAGAAATAAATTTAGTGGTATTAATTTAGAAAATGAATATGGTGTAAATGTTTCTTATAATAATTTTGAATCTTTTGCATGTCTTGCACAAGAGCAAAGACATCGTACTATTGATTGTGAAATGTTAGTTTTAGATAATTTTCAATGTTTTGTTCCACCTATATTAATAGATTTTAAAGACAAAAATTTAATAAATGAATATTTGAATGATATGTTTTTGGTATCTAACTATTTTCCACAAGGACAACTTGTTAAGGTAAATAGATTAATGAGTGTCAAAAATTTATTAAAATTTGTTTCTCAAGAGAGGGCTTGTGAAATGGCTCAATTAGAAATAGAAAATGTATATATAAAAAACATCATACCAGATTTATATGATGCTTTAACAAAAAGAAATGATTCTTTAAAAGAGCAGGTAAAACCTTATGTAAAAAGGAAAAGATGTCAATTTCCTGGGTATCATTGTCCAAATCCTTGCTCACATGTTAGAATGGATAGGAAAGTATAAATATTATCTTATTATACTTTCTTTTATTATAGAAATATTTTCTATATACCTTTTTAATTTGTCATTTATATATTTAAATTCTTTTTTTGAAATTTCAAATTTATAATTTATTAAAGTTAGATATTTTTTATTGATTATATTATATTTATTTAGTATTTGATTAACATTTTTAATATTATGGTATTTAAAATTAATATCAACTAAATAGCTATTTTCTATTGGAATTATATTATTATTGACAAGTTCACTTATACAATTAGAATAGGTTCTAATTAATCCACCACTACCTAATTTAATTCCTCCAAAATATCTAATAACAATAGCTAATACATAGTTTAGGTTGTTTTTTTTAAGTACATTATAAATTGGTATTCCTGCTGTATTATTAGGTTCTTTATCATCACTAAATTTTATTGTATTATTACATATATAGCAATAACATATGTGTGTTGCTTCTTTATATTCTAATCTAGTATTATTTATAATCGTATTAGCTTCTTTTTGATTTTTTATAAAGAATACTTTAGCTATGAATTTTGATTTTTTAAGTATTTTTATATTTTCTAAATCTTCTTTTATAGTGTACATGAAATCACCACCAAAATTATATTCTATATTAAAATTATTGTCAAACTAACAATTGACAAAATTGTTATTTTAGTATACAATTATTGTAATAATAAGGAGATTTTTTATGACTATAAAAAGGGAAAATAGTAAAGTTGTTTTTATAATAATTATATCTGTTATAGTTTTGTTAATTTTGTTTTTATCATATGAATTAATTGCACATAATACAGGACTAAAAAGTTTAATGGGAAATTCTGTTACGACTGGTTTTTATTATTGTGATGATTCTTCATATACTTTGAATAATGATAAATGTATAAAATCGCAAACAACACAGCCAGCGCTTTTAGGGGATGTAAATTTAGATGGTATTGTTGATAGTAATGATATCAATTTATTAAATAGTTATCTAGCTAAAACGACCACGCTTACAGATTTACAACTGGTAGCATCTGATGTTAATTCTGATGGTATCATAAGTGTTGGAGATGCTGAAAATATTAGGCTTTATGTTAATGGTCATAATGCTGGAAGCGAATATTTAAGTAAAATATCTTTGACTTTAGTTTGTCCTACTGATTATAGTTTAAACAATAATTTATGTGTTAAAGAAACTGTAGCAAATGCTAAAGTAGCTAATTATAAAAGGGGGGACATTAATTTAGATGGTAATATTGATGAACAAGATATAAAACTTTTAAATAAATATTTAAAAAAACAGGTTAATTTGACGACTATCCAACTTAATGTTGCTGATTTTAATGGTAATGGTATTATTGATATTAATGATTTAAATGAGCTTAAAAGCTATTTAAATAAATCATCAATATTAGATAATGCTTTAGGTGATATTAATTTAGATGGTACTGTTGATAGTAATGATGTTATTATGCTTAGTAAATATGTATCAGGAGAAATTAAATTAACTAAAGGATTAAAATATGCCGATATTAATTCTGATGGAGTTGTTAATGTTGATGATGTAAATGTATTGGCAAAAAAAATATCTGATTTTTATCAAGTAGGGGATATTAATATGAATGGTAAAGTTGATATTGATGATCTTACTTTGCTTCAAGATGCCCTAAATGGTGTAATCACTCTTAATAAAGTTCAGTTGAATTTATGTGATATAAATGGTGATAAAACTATAAATTCAAACGATAGCATAGCTTTAAGAAGTAAAGTCAGTAGTATAAAAAAATATAAAAAGGGTGATGTAAATTTAGATGGTAAAGTATTGAATGATGATGTTACCATTATTGAAAATTATATTTTGGGAAAAACAAATTTAACTATTGATCAAATGACTTTGGCAGATTATAATTCAGATGGTGTAATAGATAACAATGATGCAAACGCTCTTGCTAAATATATTGCTTCTAATTATCCTTTAGGTGATATTAATATGGATGGTAAGGTTACAATGCTAGATATTAATATGCTTAATAAATATTTAACAAAGATGATAGATTTTGATACTGTTCAAAAAATATTAGCTGATACTAACAAAGATGGCAAAATTAATGCCAGTGATTTGAAATATTAATATTTCAAATTTTTTGTTTAATATTCATGGAAAAAAATAAAATTCACAAAATTTATGAATAAATAAAAAATGGTATTACAAAGAACATTTTTGCTGTCAAAATCAAGTTATACAATATAATGATATATTACGCAAATATAAAAATGCAAAAAAACTAGATTTTTCAATATCTAGAAAAGATTTTTATAGTACAACTTTCAAATTTGGGGGACATTTTCCCTTTTTTTATTTTGAAGTGGTAGCTTTTTTTAGTTAAATATGCTATTATGAATACATAAGGTAGGAGGATATATGAAAAATAAAAAAGCATTTACATTAATAGAATTAATAGCCGTATTAGTAATACTAGCTATATTAGCACTAATAGTAACCCCAATAGTATTAAATATCGTAAAACGTTCTAAGGAATCAGCCAATAAAAGAAGTGTTGATGCATACGGAAAAAGTATAGAACTTGCCGTAGCTAATTATTTACTAGATAAAGGAGAATTTCCAACAAACATAAGTGATTTAGAAATTGAATATTCAGGGGAAGAGGTTATATGTAATATTTCTCTATTAAATGAAGATTCAAGTGTATACTTATCAGAATGCAAAGTAGGAAGTAGTGATGTTAAAGATAAAAATACTAGCGATGGATGGTATCACTATGGTAAGTTTCAAAAAAAAGCCTATAAAATAGGCGATGAAATCACATATAACGGTATTAATTTTTATGTTATAGAAAATAGTGATGAGAATAGTGATACGGTCACATTATTAAAGAAAGAACCATTAACAGTAGCTGAAGTAAATAAATATGGCGGAGCAGGAACAGAAAATAACCACGTTAATATGTATGAAGCAAATGCCTCATATTATCAAAAAGCCTATGATAACAATGGATACGGAGGAATGGCATACTATTCAAGTTCAACATGTAGATATACTAATTATACTAATTCTACGTATTCTGATTGGATAGATGATGGATGCACGGCAGATTATGCCAAAAGCGAAGTAAAATATGTAGTTGATGCATGGGTATTAGATAAACTAAAGGTAAGTGACCTAAAAGAGGATAAAACCGGCTATAGTGCAAGATTAATAACGTTGGATGACTTAGTAGATAATTTGGGTTATACAATTGTAGATGTAACTACTCGTTATGACCCAACGGCAGATGTAACCCCAAGTTGGGTATATAATAGTAACTATTGGTATTATACGATGAGCCAAAGAGAAGATTCCACTTATCTCGTGTGGAGTGTGGGCGAATATGGCGACGTGGGGAATGGCAATGTGTATTACTACGGAGGTTCCGTGCGCCCTGTTATAACCATAAAAAAATCTGCTATTTAAACAAAAAGATAACAGAAATTAAAAAAGAAGAAAAGCTAAAAATATATTGTAAATGATACTTAATAATTTATAATAATTTGTTCACAAATTATTGCGATAGATAGCTCTGCCGTGGCGAGCGATTTGCTATTCATAATATAGTGAGTAGTCTTACTAATATTTAAAAGAACTTTCAATAATTTATAAGTTATTGAAAGTTTTATTTATACAAAGGCAGTAATTATTATTGCGTTTTTTTATTATTTTTTTCGTAAATTTTTAGACTAAAGTTCGTTTTTTTACGAATTTTTTTTAGATTTAATGCTGTTTTTATAGTTTATGTAGAGTTCGATATAATTTTGTGTGAGGTGCAAGAACAAATAGTTTCTATTATCTTCACTAAGTTTCCATGTTTTCATTTTTCATCTTTTTATAATTATAAAGTAACGATATATATTATACTATAATCAGACTTAATTCCGTTATTTTATTAAAACGGACATTTAAATGAAAATTAACGAATTTATGAATAAATAAAAAATAGTATTGACAAAGAACATTTTTTCATCTATAATTAATTTGTAACTTTTTTTGGAAGTTAAAACTATAGATGAAAGAGTAATAATATAAACTGATTTAAGCGAGTTAGATATGGTGAGAGCTAACAATTAAGTGTATTATGAAAAACATTCATCTGGTGCGTAAGCCGGGGACAACCCGTTATCACTAATGAGAGGTCATTTTATGACAATTTGGGTGGCACCGCGGAAATTTCGTCCCAATAGCGGACTAAAGTAATACGCTTAATTAGCTCAGTTGGTAGAGCACTCGGCTGTTAACCGATAGGTCGTAGGTTCGAGTCCTACATTAAGCGCCATTTAATGCCTAATTAGCTCAGCTGGTAGAGCACTCGGCTGTTAACCGATAGGTCGTAGGTTCGAGTCCTACATTAGGCGCCATTTGATTATTACAAGTTCGTTAGAACTTGTTTTTTTATATTTAAAGGAGGATTGGACATGTTTACTAAAGAGATGGTTGATGATTATGCTGATAAATTATTAATTGGACTTACAGAAGAGGAAAATAAAATGGTATTGGATGAATTTGAAATAATAGATTCCGATATAAAAAAGGTATGTGAAATAGATAATATTGAAAATGTTGTACCAATGACACATACTTTAGATGATTTTGTTTATGAATTAAGGGAAGATGTAGTTGAGGATTCTGTTTCAATAGATGATTTATTGAAAAATTGTGATGATTATATTAATGATGAAGTTAGAGTACCAAAGGTGGTGGAATAATATGGATTACATGAGTATGAGTATTGAACAAATACATAGATGCTTGGTTGATAAAAAAGTAACTAGTAAGCAATTAATAAATGAGTCTTTAGCAAAAGCTCATAAAAATCAAGAGGAGTGTAATAGTTTTGTTACGATTATAGATGATGCGAAAGAAACAGAAATTACGGAATTATTGTCTGGAATACCTTATGGCATAAAAGATAATTATAGTACTAAAAATATTTTATCTACTGGTTCTTCTAATACGTTAAAAGATTATGTTCCTTTTTTTACGGCGACTGCTATTTCTAATTTAGAAAGTAAGGGTGCAGTTGCAATTGGAAAAACTGTAATGGATGAATTTGGTATGGGTGGTACTGGAACTACCGGTCATACTGGTATTGTTAGAAACCCTTGGGATAAAACACGTATGTGTGCTGGTTCATCAGCAGGATCTGCTGCATCTGTAGCTGCTGGTGTATATCCTTATGCAACTGGTTCAGATACAGGTGATTCAATTCGTAAACCGGCTGCTTATTGTGGTATAGTTGGTTATAAACCAACTTATGGTATGATTTCACGTTATGGTCTTTTTCCTTTTGCTTCTAGTCTTGATCATTGTGGATGTTTAACTAGGTGTGTTAAAGATGCTGCAATTGTAGTAGATGGTATGAAGGGAATAGATCGTAATGATATGACTAGTTGGGATTCTAAAGATATTAATCTTTATGAATCTATAACTGGAGATGTTAAGGGAAAAAAATTATGTTATGTTAAAGAACTTTGTGATATAGAAAATTATAAAGATGCTCCTTTAGAATTAAAATTACATTTAGAAAATTTTAAAAATGTATTAAATAAGGTAAAAGAACTTGGTATTACAGTGGAAGAGGTATCTGTGGATCAAAAATTATTGGATGCTCTTGCTTCGGTATATGTTGTAATTTCTTGTGCAGAGGCAACGAGTAATATGTCTAATTTAACAGGATTAATTTTTGGACCTCGTGGAGAGGGGAAAAGTTATATAGATGTTATGAAAGACCATAGAACGAAAGGATTTTCTCCACTTATTAAAAGAAGATTTGTAATAGGATCATATGTTTTACAAGCTCAAAATAAAGATAGATATTTTCATAATGCACAAAGAGTTAGAAGATTACTTGTAAATAGGTGGAAAGAATTATTTAAAGAATATGATGCAGTTATTTTACCGGTTGGCACAGGCCCTGCTAAACACTTAGATGGATCTAAAGATATTTTATCTAAGGATACAAAAGCTTTAGAAGAACATTTACAAATTGGCAATTTTGGTGGTTTTCCATCAATTACTATCCCGGATGGATTTATAGATGGATTACCTGTTGCACTTAATATAACTGGTAATAATTATGATGATGTAAATGTGTTAAATATTGCTTATGCAATAGAATCAACAATGAATTATAAAGGTCAAATTGCCAAGGAGGTATTTCATGGATAAGTATCAAGTATTAATTGGGTTGGAGATGCACTGTGAGATTAGTAAAACTAATACTAAGGTATTTTCAGGGGCGGAAAATTCTTATAAAGAAAGTCCTAATACTAATATAAGACCAGTGGATATGGCTTTTCCTGGAACTTTACCAGTTGTTAATAAAGAAGCTGTTAAAATGGCTTTAAAGGCTTCAATGATTTTAAATTGCAAACAGCCAGAATATATGTACTTTGAAAGAAAAAACTATTATTATCCAGATTTACCTAAGGGTTATCAAATAACGCAGGAAACTAAACCTGCTCCAGTTGGAATATATGGTTCTTTAACTTATGATTGTAACGGAGTAGAAAAAACAGTTAGAATTAATAACTTGCATTTAGAAGAAGATGCCGCATCAACTGATCATTATTCAAGTTTTTCAACGATAAATTATAATCGTGCTGGTGTGCCTTTGTTAGAGTTAGTAACAGAGCCTGATATGCATAATGCTGAAGAAGCGGTAGCTTTTTTGGAAACAATGAGATCTATTTATCAATATGCAGATATTAGTGATGCAGACAGTAGAAAAGGACAGATTAGATGTGATGTTAACGTATCTATTATGTCTAAGGATTTAGATATAAAAGATCCTTCTAATTGGGGTACTAAAGTTGAGATTAAAAATGTTAATTCATTTGGTGGTGTTAGGGATGCTATTAACTATGAAATAGCCCGTCAAATTGAATTAAAAGAAAATGGTGAATATGATAAAATGATTCAACAAACAAGACGCTGGGATGAAGATAGTCTTTCGACAGTTTATATGCGTAGTAAAGTTGATGCTATTGATTATAAATATTTTGTAGAACCTAATATTCCAAAATTTAAAATTTCAACAAAATGGCTTGATGAAATAAGAAAAACTATACCATTGTTAGCAAGTGAGAGAAAAAGCAAATATATAAATGAATATGGTCTTTCTTTATATGATTCTACAATTATTGTGAAAGATAAGAAAGTATCTGATTTTTATGAAGAGGTTATTAAATTAGGTGGTAATCCTAAAAAGGCTTCTAACTGGTTGACAACAGTTATATTAGGTCATTTAAATAAATTTGATTTAAGCATCGATGAGATTTTTATAACTCCAAAAATGCTATTTGATTTAATGCAAATGGAAAATGATGGTAGAATATCTTCTAAACAGAGTAAAGAAGTTTTTTATAAATGTTTATCTGATAAACAAAAACCAGATGTAATTGTTAAAAAACTTGGATTGAAACAAGTAGGTGAAGAAACAATACGTCCTCTAGTAATAGATATTTTAGATAATCATTTAGATTTAATAGAAGAATATCGTAAGGGAAGAAATGTTTTTGACTTTTTTGTAGGTCAGGTTATGAAAGCTACAAAAGGTCAAGCTAATCCTTCTTTAACAGCTAAAATAATTAAAGAAGAAATAGAAAAAAGATAGAAAGGAATTTTATGAGTAAGTATAGAAATATATATTGTGGCAATATAACTGAAAGCCTTGTAAATGAAAGTGTTACTATTGCTGGTTTTGTTGCTAATATAAGAGATCATGGTGGCGTTATATTTGTTGATGTTCGTGATCAATCTGGTATTATCCAAGTGGTAAGTAATGATGATAATATGTTTAGTCATTTAACAAAGGAATCTGCTATAACATTAACTGGTAAGGTAAGAAAAAGAGACCCTCTTGATTATAATGATCATATTAAGACTGGTACCATAGAAATATTAGCTAAAGATTTAGAAATATTAGGTAAAGCCCCTAGTGAATTACCGTTTGAAATTATGAAAAGTAAAGAAGTATCAGAAGATATTAGACTTAAATATAGATATCTTGATTTGCGTAATGAAAAGGTTAGTAAAAACATACGTATGCGTAGTGAACTTTTAAAATTTATAAGAAAGGAAATGGATGATTTAGGATTTACAGAGGTACAAACACCTATTATAACTGCCTCATCACCAGAAGGAGCACGTGATTTTATAATTCCATCTCGTAAGTTTAAGGGTAAATTTTATGCATTGCCTCAAGCTCCTCAAATATTTAAGGAAATATTGATGGTAAGTGGCTTTGATAAATATTATCAAATTGCCCCTTGTTTTAGAGATGAAGATTGTAGAAGTGATAGAACATTAGAATTTTATCAATTAGATTTTGAAATGGCTTTTGTAGAGGAAGAAGATGTATATAAAATAGGTGAAAAAATATTTACTGATATTTTTACTAAATTTAGCAATAAAAAGATAAGTAGTACACCATTTAGAAGAATTTCATATAATGAAGCTATGCTAAAATATGGTACTGATAAACCTGATTTAAGAAATCCACTTGAAATTATAGATATATCTGATATTTTTGCTTTAAGTAGTTTTAAACCATTTAGGGCATCTACAGTAAGAGCTATTAAGGTTGATGGTTTAGCTAGCAAATCAAATAGTTGGTTTAATGACCTTGTTAGTTATGCTAAAACAATAGGCATGCCAGGTATTGGTTATATAACTGTAAATGAAGATTTATCTTTTAAAGGACCTATCGATAAATTTTTAACAGAGGATGATAGAAAGAATTTAGTAAAAAGGGCCGATTTAAAAAAAGATAGCGTATTATTTTTTATAGCTGATAAAAATAAATTATTAGCATCCAAACAAGCGGGTATGATTAGAACGGAATTAGGTAACAGACTTTCATTGATTGATCCTAATGTATTTGAATTTTGTATTATTAATGATTTTCCAATGTTTGAATATAATACTGAAGAAGGAAAATATGATTTTTGTCATAATGCATTTAGTATGCCTAAAAATGGTAAAGATGCTTTTGATCATGAAAATATAGAAGATATTATTGCATGCCAATTTGATTTTGTATGTAATGGTTATGAAATGTCATCTGGTGCTGTTAGAAATCATGATATTAATTCTCTTGAAAAAGCTTTTGAAATTGTAGGATATGAAAAAGGAATTGTAAAAGAAAAATTTGCTTCTCTTTATAATGCTTTTCAATATGGTGCACCACCACATGCTGGAATGGCTCCTGGAATTGATCGAATATTAATGCTACTTAATGATGAGGCAAATTTGAGGGAAGTACAAGCCTTTCCAATGAGTGTATCGGGTGTTGATATGATGATGAATTGTCCTAGTGAAGTTACAGAATTACAACTTAGAGAGGCACATATAAAGATAAGGTAATCCTTATTTTTTTTATAAATTATAATACAAAAAACTTATAAATAAGTATGTTTTAAATTTTATGTAATATAAAGTATAAATATTAGATTAATTAATATTAGAGATTATTTTGTGCTGTAGTTATTGTGTGTATTTTTAGTAATAATGATTAGATACTTGCATATTTATTTTGATATTGTTCTTGGTCATTAAAAAGCTGTTAATTTGATAAAAATATTATATATTTTAATAAACAATTCGGTCTTTATAAATAAAAATATGATTTATATTTTTTTGTATTATATTTTTTTATAAAGAATGCTATGAAAATATTCTTCTCTTTATTTTTTTATCTCTTTATTTTTTTTTAAAATTTTATTGACTTTTAATTTATAACATTATATTATATAGATATAGTAGGAGTGGTTTTATGTTAAAGAAAAAACATGTCGGTAGACCTAGTAACTTAGAATTAAAGAAAAATAAAAGGAACAAAATTTTAATATGTGGAATTATTGTAATGTTTATCGGTTTTATAATTACCTTGTTATGCGGAAAATTTAATAAATTAATGGGCAATTCAGTAATTGTTTTTGAGTGCGATGATGGAAAGCCAATCCAAAAGAATGGGAAAATGGTATGCCAAGTTAGTAAAAATGCCATATTAGTTGGAGATGTTGATTTAAACGGAAAAATAACTAATGATGATATTATTTTAATGGAAAAAGCATTTTTAAACAGTACAGAACTTGATAAGTATCAGTTTGCAGCAGCTGATATAAATCAAAATGGTACTGTTGAATCTATTGATATTGAGTTGTTAACTAAATATTTAAATGGGGAAGATGTTGTATCAACTTATAAAACATATAATTTAGGGACATTGAAAACTTGTGCTGTTGGTTATCTTTCAGGTAGCAAATGTATAATGTATGTTGATGCTAAAAAAATAGAAAAAAATAAAATATTGTATGGTGATGTAAATTCAGATGGTAAAGTAAATGAATTAGACATAGAATATTTAATAAAAAGTTTAGCTAATTTTTCAGAATATAAATTAAAGAATAGTGAAAATGCTGATGTAAATTCAGATGGTAAAGTAAATGCCGAAGATGTTTATATTTTGATTCGTTATTTGAATAAAAATAGTGCAATAAAAAATCTTCCATATAAAAATAAAATAGCACAAGAAAGTAAAATTTCTAATGCTTTATATGGGGATATTAACTTAGATGGTAAAGTAGATGAATTAGATTTAGTTTACTTAACAAAATATTTAACTAACAGTTTAAATTATAATCTAACTAGTCAAAGCATAATTAACGCCGATTTAAATGGTGATGATAAGGTTGATATTAAAGATAGAGTAGTTTTATCAAAATATTTAGGGAAAGAAGAAAATAAGACATTTACTCTAAAATATGATTCTAATGGTGGTACCGGAAAAATGAATAATCAACATATTCAATTTGGAATCAATACAAAACTTAATAAAAATAATTATACAAAAAAGGGGTATAACTTTATAGGTTGGAAAGCTTATAATAATAGTAGTAGACAGTTTGCTTGTTATAAAAATAGAAATAAAACTTCTCAGGGATATGTAAGTGCAGATATTTGTCGTAAATATGGTTATGTTTATTATAAAGATCAACAGGTAGTTTTTAAAACAGGTAATATCGGAGAGGTTATAACAATGTATGCTCAGTGGGTGAATATGAAAAAAGCTGTAACGGTAAAATTTACTCCAGAAACTAATTCGACAATTGTTTATTCTAGAAGAAAATATAAAATAAAAATCAATATGAATTTATCAGATTTTAATAATAATTATTATTATAAATGGATAACATATAAAAATGGAAAATTACATTATAATGGAAATTGTAGCAAAGCTAGTAGTAAGAATATGATTAATACTCTTGATATAATGGCAAAAAGATATGGGGAGATTGCTATTTATTCTGATAGTTCTTGTCATTCAAAAATTACTAGTTATAAGACTAATACTTATAATTTAAATTCAGTTATTTGGCCAGTTACTCCACAATTTCAATTGTTGGAACATGATAAAATGATTAATAGATATAAACATTATGCATATGGAATATCAGAAGGTCATGAGGGGTTGGATATAACTATTCCGGTTGGAACACCAGTATATGCTATTGCAAATGGTACTATCTGCTCTACATATGTTGGAAATGGCATTAATAATGATGAAGACTTTGGTAATGCTTTAATTCAAACTACTAAAATAAATGGTAAAAGTTATAGAATTATTTATGCCCATTTAAAAAAATTTGTAGTAAAAAAGGGAAATGTTGCTAAAGGTCAAATTATTGCTTATTCTGGTATGACGGGTGGTACAAGAATTCCACATGTTCACGTAGACATTAGAAATACTAATTCTTGTTCTATAAATATTGGATCACGGATTAATCCTTTAAGAATATTACCAAGCATTAGTAATTTTAATAATTTAAAATCAAGTGTTTCTAGAAAAGAATATACAAAAAGTGAATTTCCTGATTCTAGTATTGATTTATATAATAGAATGTCTAAAGCTCAAAAAAATGGTAATGTTTGGAATTATAAAATATATGGTAAGTTAAAGAAAAATTATAAAATAAATAGATCTTTAACCTTAAAAAAAGGAACTATTGTTGAATTGATATCTAGAGCTAGGTATCGAAGATATCGACTTAAAATTAAATATAATAATAAAATATATAGTAATTTAGATGAAACTTATTTTCAATTTGTATGGAACAATTAATTTGTTCCTTTTTAATATATTTTTTAATTTTTTAGACTAAACGTAGTTTTAAAAAAATTATTTAATTTATTAGACTTATTGCCGTTTTTTGTTTGCTTGCTTTTATTTAATAATTAACAAATAAAGGATAACCTTATTTGTTAAAATCATTATAAAAATATTAATTTAGCAATGTTTAAGATGAACTCGACTAAAGTCTTGCCATTGACAAATAATTCTAAAATAGTTTGTCAAATATACTTTCATCTGGATCATAAAAGAATAATTTACATCTTTCTTCTTCTGTTATTTTGGAAAAACATATTCCTTTCATATCTGTAAAATTAGGATCTCTATCCGTTAATATAACAGGCACTAATTCAATAAAAGCATTAGTTCCAATTTTTTCTTCAAGCTCATCAAAATATTCAACAACTTTTTGTTGGTTAGGCTTTTTAATCAAATCTAATAAAATAAATTGCAAATCTGGTAAAACTAATGATAAAATATTATTGTTATTTGTCTTAATTTTTCTAAGAAAATCTAGTTGCCAGACGTAGATTCTTTGATGTTTGTGTAAATAGGCAAGATAATCAATATAAGTATGACCAGTTCTGTCAATTTTATTATTTTCAGAATACTCATACTATTTATTATGTTTTCTTTTCTTGTAAGTAACAGCATAAGGTAAATCAATTCTTTTTGTTGTTAAATATCCATTATTGACATATCTATAGAGAGTAGTAACTTGTTTATTTATTTCTCTCTTATTTTCTATAGTTATTTGATATATAGATTTTTTATTATCAATTTCATCTTCAATAATTTTATCAAGTCTTTAAAATTCAACCGAATCTATATCTATACCTTTTCTTGAGTTAATCAGCTTAGTATCAGTTTTGTTTTGTGCTTTTTGTGCATCATACTTATATTTTGAAAGCAACATTGATTATTGTATTTTTTATTACACCCAGAACATACATAAGGCCATCTATTCACTTTTTTACAATCTGTTACGTTAAGCTCCAAAGTTATGCTTTCTTTATTTTTTTACTTCTTTAGAAATGCTTGTTGGTTTAAATCCTAAAGTTTCAGCAATTTCTTTTAGTTTATAATTATGCGATATTTCGTTTGAAATAACTTTTCTTTGTTCAAAAGTTAAGTGTTTCCATTCTTTCATTTTCAATTTCTCCTTTTTGGCAAAGAAACACTTATATTATGCTATAAACAGACTTATTGCAGTTTTTTATTTAAAATGGAATTTCAAATGAAAATTCACGATTTTAATTTTTTTTTAAAAAAAGTATTGATTAATTTTTAAAAATAATGTATACTTGAATAGTCATTGATTAATTGGGCTTGTAGCTCAGCTGGTTAGAGCGTCCGTCTGATAAGCGGGAGGTCGATGGTTCAAGTCCATCCAGGCCCACCATTATAATATGGCCCGTTGGTGAAGTGGTTCAACACACATGCCTTTCACGCATGCATTCATGGGTTCAAATCCCGTACGGGTCACCAAATTTGATAATAAATTACCTTTTGGTAATTTTTTTTATTATATAAATGTAGTTTATTATTTAAAATTATCATTTTTTAAATTTTCTAATTATTTCCTTTTTTTATAAGTTAATAAAATATACTGAGGTGAGCAGATGAAAAGTTTTTTTAAAAGTGACTTATTTAGATGTGTAATTTTAACTTTTATTGAAGGATTTTTGGGAGTAACTTCAGGTAGTATATTGTTAGATGTAAAAGATTTTAATACGTTTAAAATAGTACTTACAAGTGGTATTATAGCTGGTGTTTCTGCTGTTATAAATTTACTTAAATTAAAGTTAAAAAAAGAAGAATGAAGGTGTGTTCATTTAAAAAAAAGAAAGGGGAAAATATCTTGAATATAAGAAAAATCAATTGTCCTAAAAATCTTATTAGTGTTAAATGTCCATATAAAATGGAACCACGTTTTATAGTAGTGCATAATACTGCTAACGATGCTTCTGCATATAATGAGGTAAAGTATATGTTAAGTAATAATAAACAGGTATCTTTTCATTATGCAGTTGACGATCAAGAAATTGTTCAAGGCATAGATACAAATAGGAATGCATGGCATGCTGGAGATGGTGTAACTGGAAGAGGAAATAGGTATGGTATTGCTATTGAAATATGTTATTCTAAAAGTGGAGGGGAAAAATTTGATAAAGCAGAAAATAACGCTGCTAAATTTATAGCACAACTTTTAAAGCAATATAATTTTGATATTTCAAAAGTTACTAAACATCGAGATTATAGTGGTAAAAATTGCCCTCATAGGACTCTTTTATTAGGATGGAATCGTTTTATTAATAAAATTAATTTTTACTTAAAAAAGAAGGAAAATAATACTAATACTGTTAAAATTGGTAGTAAAGTAATAATTAAAACTATGGATCGCTATAAATATTGGATATCTGATGATGTAAAAAAAATATACGGCATTTATCAAGTCAGGGAAAATGTTAATGCTGGTGGTAAAAAAATGTTTAACTGGAGTGATAATGGTATTCCTGAGGGGTGTATTGATATAGTAGATGGAAATGGTAAAAAAATAGCCGATAGTGATAAAAGACACATAAAAAAAGGTGAAAAATTTGTATTTGTTAAAGTATTTACTATTACTAAAATTACTAATGATAATAAATATTATCAATTAGATTATGATAATAATAAAAAGCATCGCTTTTGGGTTATTAAGGATTATTTACATTTAATCTAAACTAAACATTTTGTTTAGTTTTTTTATGAAAAAATTATAAATGTCTTTACAAATTACAAATATTGTTATATCATGTGTATGTGGTAATTGCCCCATAGCCAAGCGGTAAGGCGGTAGACTCTGACTCTATTATGCGTTGGTTCGAATCCATCTGGGGCAGCCATTTTTATTTTTGCTGGAATAGCTCAGTAGGTAGAGCAATTCACTCGTAATGAATAGGTCGTAGGTTCGATTCCTATTTCCAGCACCAGATTGATAGGAAACTCGAACTTTTTCGAGATAATATAAAAACTACTCTCAAATTTACTTGAAAGTAGTTTTATTTTTTTCAATTTAGAAACACACTTGCATAGTGACATAATCATTATGCTTGTGATTTTCTATTTGTTAGTTAAATAGTCCGTGAAGTGTGATATAATATTATCAAACGGAGCTGATTTAATTATGGAATATATAAAGAATTTTTACCATATGTTGTTTCTATTTTCACTGCATAGTTAGCATATAAAGAAGCAACAAAAAAATACAAATTAGAATTAGATAAACTAGAAAGAAATCATAAAAATAAATTAGAAAAATTGTTAAAACAACATGAGATAGATATCGAAAATTTAAAAGAAAAGTACAAATTGAAAATGGAAATGAAAGATAAAAAATATAAACATGAAATTGAAATGCAAAAACTAAAAAGTCAATCAACAATTGATGAAAAAAGCAAAAAACTAGCAGGTAATGTTCTTTACGGGGTAATGGGAGATGTTTTTAAAGATGTAATCAGTGGCAAAATTTTGCCAAAACAATTAGAAAGGTTGCAAAAGGAATTTCCTTCAAAATAAAACAATTAGATTTAGACTTTTTGATGATTTGGAAAGGTAATATATGGTGATAAAATGGAAGTTTTAAAAATTATAGAAGAAAGAAGAAGTATTAGAAATTTTAAAAATGATAATGTTAATAAAGAATTAATTGAAGATATATTAAATTGTGGAAGATTAGCCCCATCTGCTAAAAATAAACAACCTTGGTATTTTGTTGTTTTAACAAAAGAAACAAAAAACAGGGTTGTGGATATGATGGTTAATTATACGTTAAAAAGCAAAAAATCAGAAGAAAGAGCAATATATGGATTTAATAGTAGTGTTAATCCTACAGCTAATGTAATCAAACAAGCACCTATATTGATTTTAATATTTAGAGAAAAAGATAATAATTGGATAGTCGGTGATAATTTATCTATTGGAGCTTGTGTAGAAAATATGTGTTTAAGAGCAACCGATTTAGGTCTCGGTTCATTGTGGATAAGAGATATAGTTTATGTAGCAGATGAAGTAGCTAAGATGCTAGGACATGAAGATATGGAATTAAATTGTGCGGTATCAATAGGCTACCCAAATGAATTTCCTAAACAAAGACCTAGAAAAAAATTAAAGGATATTGTGGAGTGGTATAATGAATAATGAATTATTTAATTTTTATAAGCAGACTAGTTTATATACTGATTTAGGTTTATATAAAAATTTTATGAAGAATCTTCCTGATGATATTAACGAATTGTGTATTCTTCAAAGAAAACAAATTATTCATCCAGTAGTATTTGATATTCCTAACATTAGAAAACAATCTAATTGTTTTTGGGGTGATATGACAAAAGTTCCAATTACTAGATTAGATTATGAAGATGACTTGTTTCCGACAGCAATAAGTATGATAAGTGAATTGTTACGAAAAGATAAAACATATAATGTAAATAGAAAAGCAGAAGATAAAATACATGTTACATGTAGAGGAGAAGCAATATTACTTGCTGCAACATTAAAAGCAAAAGGTTATTCTGCAAGAGTAAGAAGTGGTTTTGCTCCTTATATAAAATATGATGGTGTTAGTTATGATCATTGGATTATAGAATATTATGATGAAATTAAACAAAGATGGGTATTAGTAGATGCTGATGAACATTGTCCAGACCATGAAATGGAGTTTGATTTAAACGATATTCCTAGAAATAAATTTATATTTGGTGCTGAAGCATATTTAGGGATGAGAACTGGAAAATATAAAACAGAAGAAATTTATTATGCTTCTGACCCCGCAACATTAGGTTTAAAAGCAAGTATTCGCGGATTATTTTATGATTTTCATTCTTTAATGAATGATGAAATAATATTTTTACACTTACCTAAATATATACAAGATAAGAATTTTGAATTAAGTGAAGAAGAATATATTGAATTAGATAATTTAGCAGAATTATTATTAGAACCTGATAAAAATTTTGATAAAATATTAGATATATGGAACAATGTATCAAAATTTAGAATTATGTCGGGTGCTTTAAACAGCTAAAACTATTGATAAAATAATCTAATATTGATATAATTTAGTTAGTTAATTTTATTACTAACTATTTTTCTTGCCTAAAAGTTGTTGTACTTCTTCCTTTAGGGCACCATTGAGGTTAAAAGTCGCACTTTAGCGATTACTATATAGATAAAGTTCATAGTATTTGATATTATGGGCTTTTTTCATTGTCTAAAGGAGTTGATGAATATTTATGAAAACGACCATAGAAACTTTAGAATTTCCTTGTGAATTTAAGAAGAAACTTAAAATGAAAGCTAGTTTTGGTAATTTAAGTATTAGTTTTACTTCAGGACATATAATTAAAATTAATAATACCAATTTAAGTGTTACAGAACCATATAAGATTATTGTTGAGAATAATTCTAGGATACTAATTGCATATTTATACGAAGATAATGACAAGATATATTTGCCTATTTCAAATGCTATTATCTCGTTTACAAAGTTTATTACTATCCTTAATGAAATGAACAAAATGGGAAAATAAATTATCTGTTATTTTACCAGTAAAACTACCAGACAAATTACTAGTAAAAATGGTAGACTTTTGGGTATTGTCATTATAAAAAGACTATGGTATTCTATGTATTGTAGAAGATAATTCTCTAGATATAGGTTAAAATTTGTCAAGTGAATTACAGTATGATTTGTCTAGCAATTTACCATATAAAGTATCTAGTAAGTTCCATATTGTATGTGATAATATGGTAGTGTAGAATTAGATTCTATAACAAATACTCTTTTAATTTTCTCCAAAAAAGCAGTATTTAAAAATTTAAATTAGCTATTAAACACAAGGAAAAATGAAAAACCTTGTGTTTTTTTGTGTTCAAAGAAAGGATTAGTGGTTAGATGGAAGAACAAAAGAAAGTAATAGCTGGGCTTTATCCTAGAGTATCAACTGAGGATCAAAGTAGATTCGGTCATAGTTTAGATGAACAAGAAGATCGACTAAAAAAACTATGTGAATTTAAAGATTATGAAATATATAAAGTGTATCGTGAAGAAGGGGTATCAGCAAAAGATACAAATAGACCTAAATTTAAAGAAATGATACAAGATATGAAAGATGGAAAAATAAATAAAATTGTTGTCTATAAACTTGATAGATTAACTCGCTCTATTCAAGATTTAGAAAACATTTGTAAGATGTTAGAAGAATATAATTGTGATTTAGAAAGTGTGGCAGAAGAAATCAATACTGGAAATGCGAATGGTAAATTTTTTATCAGAATGCTTACTATACTTGCTCAATTAGAAATCGAAAGAACAAGTGAAAGAACAAAATTTGGTCTTATTGGTGCTGCAAAAAAGGGTCATATATCTGGACAACCTGCACTTGGATATACTAAAAAAGATAAAAGCAAAAAATTAGTAATTGATGAGTTAGAAAGTGATGTTGTAAAAAGAATTTTTAGTATGTATTTAGAAGGTTCATCTGTATGTCATATATGTGATATATTTAATGAAGAAAATGTTTTAAATAAGCACTGGGCAACTACTACAGTAGATAAAATTTTATCTAATAAGATTTATATTGGAAGTATTGAACATGGAAAAAGAGATAAAAAGAATACTCAAATATTTGAAGATATGGTTCCTGCCATTATAGATAAAACTACATTTGAATGTGTTCAAAAAAGAAAAGAGAAAAATCTAAAAAATTATAAAAGAAAAAGAACCTATATATTTATGCAAAAGATACTTTGCCCTAAATGTCATAAAATTATGGGTGGTGAATCCAGTACAAGTGGAACTGGAGCTAAACATATTTATTATAAGTGTAATTGTTGTAAGAGAAGAATTAGTGAGAAGAAAATTGAGAGTGAACTTATGAAATTTTTAAATGATATGTTAGATTTTTTCTTGATCATTGATAACTCATTTAAACCATCAATGTGTAGAGATATTGAAGAAGAAATAACTAAATATGAAAAATTAAAAAAAGATTTAAATGATAAAATAACTAGAATTAAACAAGAATTTCTGGATGGAGAAATAGCTGCTAAAAGTTTTGAAAAGGAACTTCACTATTTAGAAAAAGAAACAAAAAGTATTGAAATTAAAATTACGGAATTAAAAGATTTAAAACAAAATAATGAGCATAAACAAGATGTAAAATTGTTTTTCAATATGAAAGAAATTGAAAAATTAAAACTAAAATCAAAATATGTAAAAGAGCATAATTTTTGGAGTAAACTTAGTCAAGAACAAAAACAATATATTATTAATAAATATATTGATGAGATAGAAATTAGTAGCGATAATCATCATAATATTTCTATTTTAAATATTATCTTCAATAAAAATGAAATTGAAAATATTGGACTTATGTTTAGAAATGATTGTTTTGATATGGTTGTTAATATAGAAGATAAAGATGTTATTTTATCTAATGTAAAAAGTAATGAAGAAATAAAAAAATATATTAAGACATTAAGAAAATTTTATAATGTAGTTGAAACAAAAATTACTAGTGAATTATTTGATATTAATGATTATTGTGAAGATATCATTCAAATAATTACACAAGAAAAAAAGAATAAATTTGAAAAAAATAAATTTACAATATTACAAATTGAGGTATAGAAATATATCTCATTTTTTATTTAAGGGGGATTGATAAATTATGAATTATTTTTTTAAATTTTTAATACCACAATTATTAGAATATTTTGATAGTGATAAAGAAAAATTATTAGAATTTATTCCAAAAATTGTGAAAGAAAATTATAAAAATGAATTAGAAGACATTAAAGTTAAAAAAGATTAAAAATTGGGTAGAGGTTCAAAAAAGGTTCTTATAGATTTCCTTATGTAATAAGGAAAAATTAAGA
>CAKPFG010000006.1 GCA_934153675.1 uncultured Bacilli bacterium | reverse complement strand
TTCTATTAATGTAAATGCTTTTTTATTTTTCATATATCCTACCTTTCACCCTTATTCTACTAAAAAAAAAAAAAAAAAAACGCAAGCTTTTTTTACAAAAAAGCATTGCAACGTGAATTTTTATTTGAATGTCCGTTTTAATAAAATAACGGCATTAAATCTTAAAAAAAATTCGTAAAAAACGAACTTTAGTCTAAAAATTTACGTAAAAAAATCGAAGTAATAATTATATCAGCCTTCGATTTTTCTACCAAAAGTATAATCGTCTATGATATAGTTTAATGAAATAATACTTATTTTCCTAATCATTTTACTAATTTTAATTGTATATTATTTCTTATTTATTAATTACAATTATATTTTCATTATTATAAGCAAGACCCATATTTTTCAAAACAGAGTCTAAATTTTCATAAGAAGTAAGTTCATTAACTTGCATCGTTAAACTCTCATTAGTATTTTTTTGTTTCTCAATGTTAGTATTAATTTTTTCTATTTGAATTTTCAAATTACTAGTACTAGCAGATACAAAAATTTTAAGTACAAAAGTAGAACAAGCACAAATAATAGCAAGAACATATAATAATTTCTCACCCCTAGTAAATTTAGCAACCTTCCTTTTTTTCTTCTTCATATTAACCAATTCTTTCTATTACTCTCAATTTTGCACTACGTGATCTTTTGTTTAAAGATATTTCTTCTAAACTAGGTTTTAATACTTTTATTACTTTATATTTAGGCATATATTTTTGAGGAACTACAGGTAAATTTTTTAATTCTTCTTTTACTGTACTAACGCTTTTAAATATTTCCTTACATATTTTATCTTCTAATGAATGAAAAGTAATAACGCATATTCTACCATTTAAATCTAAAAGTTCTAAAGCTTCTTTTAAGCTTTTTTTTAATACTTCTAACTCATTGTTAACTTCTATTCTAATTGCCTGAAAAGTCTTTCGTGCAGGATGATGAGATACTTTATATTTCATAGGAGTCGCTGCTTTTATAATATCAACAAGTTCAAGAGTTGTATTAATTGGTCTATTTTTTATGATATTAGAAGCAATACTGTTTGCATATTTCTCTTCCCCATATATTTTTAATATTCTTGTTAAATCTGTAAAAGAATATTCATTAACAACATTATAAGCACTAAATGATTGATTTTGATTCATACGCATATCAAGATTAGATTCTTTATGAAAACTAAAGCCTCTATAATCATGATCAAGTTGAGGACTTGATACCCCAAGATCATATAAAATGCCATTTACTTTTTCAATTCCAAGTCTATTTAATTCTTTTTTTATATTTTCAAAATTACTATTAATAATAGTATAATTAAATCCCGTTTTAGAAAGTAATTTATCACTATACTGTATTGCTTCACTATCTTGATCAAAAGAATATAAATGACCATTTTTTATAACTTTTAATATTTCACTACTATGACCACCATATCCAAGTGTACAATCTACAACAATACTATTATCTTTCAAATTTAAATAATTAATACTTTCATTAAGCAATACACTCTTATGCATAACTCCCCCTAATTTTTAAATAAATTATCAGTAATTTCTGATAAATCACTTGAATGATTTAATATAAATTCATCCCAAACATCTTTATTCCAAATTTCCAAATGATCATCTACTCCAATAATTTTACAATTTTTAGTTAAAGAAGCATAATCAATTAAGGAAATAGGTATATTAATACGTCCTTGCCTATCATATTCTAAACGTGAAGCCGATGATAAAAATAGTCTCATAAAAATTCTTTTATCTTTTGTATCATTCAAATTTTTATACTTAGCTATAATATTATTAAAGTTTTCTTCAGAATAAACAAATAAACAATTATCAATACCCTTAGTAATAATAAAATTATTACCGAGATTATTTCTAAGTTTAGCCGGAAGAATAATTCTTCCCTTAGAATCAATTGTATGACTATATTCCCCCAAAAACACATTATCACCACTTTTAACCATTATCATCCACTTTGTACCTTAATTGTATACTAAATTATACATTTTGTAAATAGTTAAAAAGTATTTTTATACTATTTTACAAAAATAGTATTTTAAAAAAAGAAGTGCACAAAAGTTGTGTACTAAAATTTATAATTGATATAATACCATTTAAGCAATTTACTTATCATTAAAGGAGGTATTAGAAATGGCAAATTATTGTCATCTATCTTATGAGGATAGAAAAAATATTGAAGATGAATTAAATGAAAATAAATCCATTAATCAAATAGCAAAAAAGATTAATAGATTTCACTCTTTTTTTATAGTGTTACAGAATCACTATTTTCTATAACACAAAAATTAATGTCATTATATGTTACTAAATTTCTTATTTTATATTATCCTATGGGTAATGCTTCTACACTTCTTTTATCAAGTGTTAACATAAGTAACTTCATTAAGACAAAAAATTTTATTTTTTTCTTTTTTTTCTTCCAGTTAATTATACATAAACTTACATTTTTTCATCAACAAAAACATACAAAATTTAACAATTTGTATGTTCATTTAAATAATCATTTATAGCATCTATATTTGTTTTTCTTATTTTATTTTCCTTAATGAATTTTAATATTTCACCTTTTGTTAAATAACAAATATCACTAACTTCCTCTTCTCTTAAATTAATATTTTCTAATTTAATATTTTTTGCACAATAGACATCCTTAAATGCTGTTTCATATTTGTAAGTTTTAAACAAATTAATATCTTCTATATTTAAGTTCATTTCTTCTTTTAATTCATGTATAATTGCTTCTTTTGACGTCTCCCCCATTTGCACATGTCCACCAGGCAAAGCATAAATACTTCCCTTTGCTTTAGATGTTTTTTGAAATAATATCTTATTATCATTTTCTATAATTGCTAAAACAACTATATTATACAATCCTTTAGGAACTTCTAATTTAGTTCCTTTTGCTCTAAATAATATTTTTCCAGTTTTATTTTTATTACTATCATAAAGATCAGTATATTCACCATACTCACCAGATTCAATCATTAAAGTTTCCACCTTTTTAATATGTTCCTTTAAATCTACACCAATACTAGAGAAAGAAGTTGTTAAAAGCTTAATTTTATACCCTTCCTCCATCACTCTTAACATTTCTATTCCTTGCTCTAATCTTTCAAGTTCACTTTTTTTATAATTTTTTATTTTAGTTAAAAATTCCTTTTTGTATCCATAAAGTCCCATCACACGATAAGCATTATTATTATCATAATTAAAAGGAATAGGACTTCTTGAAAAATACATAGCAAAACCATTTTTATCAGTAACTGTTTTTACAACATTACTATCCAAAAATTCTTCTTTTGTTTTGATTTTACTTTTTAATCCAACATAATATAAAGAATCATCTTCTTTAATAGCAGTTATAATTTGATCTATACAACTTGTTTCAATTAAAGGTTCATCACCTTGAATATTAATAACTATATCGCAGTCAATATTACAAGACTCTATAGCTATTTTTTCCAAAGCAGTCGTTTCATTAGTCTTATTACAAATACATGGAATATTATACTTTAAACAAACTTCTTCTATTTCCTTATCAGAAGTTACAACATATATTTTATCTAATAACTTAGATTTAGAAGCTTTATAATAAACCCAATATATCATAGGATAGGATAATATATTATATATAGCCTTACCTTTAAATCTTGTACTATTCATTCTACAAGGTATCATTCCAATTACTTTCATAAGTTACCTACTTTCTTTAAAACTTTATTAACATCTCTATTTTGTGTAGTATTATCTGTCATATGCATCATAATATCATAATGATAATCAACTATACTCTTTTGATATTTATCCCTTAAATATGATTTAATCATCATTGTTTTTTTAGATTGTGGAAGACCTGTTAAAGGCTTTAATCTAAATAAAGGATTATTTAAATCTAACTTTATTAAATTCACTTGATATGGACTTGAAATTCCACTTTTATTAATAGAATTAATAATATATTTATACTTTAAATCTAATTTTTCTTTTTTTATATCATCTGTTTTATATACATCATAAATAAATTTTCTTAATTTTTCTTCATTAAAAGAAATAATACTATCGGATAATAAATTAACATCATAAGTATTTATTAAATCTTTTTTTAAATCATTAAATATGAAATAAGCTGGAGTCCATAATATACAATAATATGGATGATTGCATTTATTTAATAATTCATTTAATTTGACTTTTATAATATTGATTTCATTTTTATTAAAATATTTTTCAATATAAGAAAAACCATATTCCCTACGATATAAAAAAGTATTAAAAATTCGTACATTTATATCATCTATATTGTGAAAAAGACAAAGAGCAACTCTATGTGCACCATCATGAATTGAATAATTTAAATCAGTTTCAACTTTACTATTTAAATTATAACCATATTCAAATGATTTAATTAAATCTTTAAAACGATTAGACCAATCCTTACCGGTCCTATAATATTGTAGTTTATTATATAAATTAAAGCCATAATCATTTATATTATAATAATTTTCTATAGCCAAATACTTAAAAACAATATCAACAGCATTAAAAGATAAATCTTTATACTGTGCTAAAAACAAATCGTTAACAGGCATTTTTAAATCAACGAAAATATTATCTTTAAAAACTGGATAATCTGTACTAACATTATTTTCATAAATATATTTATCTAAATACATATTTCCTCCTCATATAATTTTTCAATTAACTCTAAATTATATCTATCTTTATAAGTATCTGGAATCATTTTAATTATTCTATCTATATCATAATATCCAATATTTTTATTTTTCAAATACTCAGCATAAGATCTATGTGCTTTTAAAAAAGCACTAATAGAATACGAAAAATCATGTCCCCATTTATATTCATCCTTATAATTTCTTATTACAGTTTCGATTAATTTATATATATATTTAATTTGATAACACTTTTTGTAATCATTTAAATAATACATAATAAGTTCTGTTTTTAAATTACCAGGATCTCTTCCCATACCTAATAAAGAACAGTCTATAATTATTTTATTATATCTACTATTTTCTTGCATTAGTATTTGAGCAGTAGAAAAAGAACTAGAAAGATTATCATGTAGATGTAACGCTAATGAAATATCTTTTTTTAATAATCTGTTTATAAGACTTAACTTATTTTTAAAGGCATTATTAGTTAATGTTCCAAATGTATCAACTACAGTAAAATAATCTATATCAAGATTATTTACTTTCTTTAAAAGTTCTACAACCTCTAAATTACTATAACCAGAAAAATTAATTGGATTTAATGTACAAATATAACCTTTCTTTTTTACCTCTTTACAAAAGAATAATGCTTTTTTTAATAAATGTTTATGAAATGATATTCTAATCATTTGAATTTTTCCATTACAATAACTAAGTTTATTTATGTCAAACTTATCAACCTGCGTTAAAAGAGAATAAACTCCATTAAAATGAATATCATCAAGTAATTGATAAGCATCTTCTACTTTATTAAATCTAGCAATATCACAATTATATACACAATCTTCTAAAAAACCTAATTCAATAATATCCATATTAGATTTAACTAAATTTTTTATTATATAAATAATATTTTCATATCCAAAAAAAGAATTATTTAAATGTCCCCCATCTCTTAAAGTACAATCCAAAAGTTTAACATTATTATAATTAGTTTTCATATCAAAATTAAACATATTAGATAAAAATTTAGCTACTCCATCAGAATCATTATCATCAGTTACAAACTTAATTTCATCTAAACTTTTACTAGAGTTTTTCATTTTAATACCAATATCACTATATTTTAAAGTTTTTAAATCAGAAATATCATCACCAAAAGATATGGTTTTATACTTAAAATTAAGCAAATTTAATATATACTTTAAACCATTTAATTTGTTTGAAAAACTCGGCATGATTCTATAAATTTTATTTATAGAATCATATTCATATACTAAATTATATTTTTCTATTAAATAATTAAAATAAACAAGATCATCTTTTGCTATTAAAATTTTAAAACAAGAATTATTCTTAATTTTTGAAAAGTCAAAATAATTTGAATCTATAAAACTATATGCCTCTATTTTATTTCTATATGTACCATCAATACACTCAACAATAACCTCTAATTTATTTCTAATAATAATATTAATTAAACTGTTAAATACATTTTTACTAAAACTATTTTTATAAATAGTTTTTTTACTATAAATATAATTTCCATTAAAACAAGAAACAAAATCAGCATTCATCTTAACTGACAACTCCAATGTATTTAAATAACTTCTTGAAGTGTTAATAAATATTTTAAAGCCAAGTTTTTGACACTTCTTTAATACATCTAAAGTATAATTACTAATACACTTATTACTATTTAAAATAGTGCCATCCAGATCAACAGATATAATATATTTTTCTTTCATAATTAATCTCCTTAATTTATTATATTTTTATTTTTATAAATCTTTTGTCGAAATATGTACACTGGCAATATACTTTTTTATATATCTTATACTATTAGTGAAACTTTGTCAATAAAATAAAGAAAAAAAATACATTAATTACATATTTAAAATATTTATATCCCTTTTTAGTAAATAATATCTAATTTTACTTATTTAAACTTAACAAAATTCTTACTAAAAGTATATTATTATATACTAAAAAAGCAAGTTTTTTATAAAACTTGCATGGATAATATAATTTATTTTACTACTATATTAACAATTTTTTTAGGTACTACTATTATTTTTATAATTTCCTTATTTTCTATACATGTTTTCACATTATCAATATTAAGGGCAATATTTTTCATTTCCTCTTTTGATATATCATTATTAACTACCAATTTACCTCTAACTTTACCATTAACTTGTACTACCATTGTATATGCAATATTTTCTAATTTTGCATCATCATAAACAGGCCATGTTGAAGATGCAAGCATATCTCCTAAAGCATATTTTTCATTTAATTCCTCTGTAATATGTGGTGAAATTGGATTTAAAAGATGAAGTAAGGTTCTATAATCTTTTTTACTAACACTATCTAATTTTTCAAGTTCATTTAATAATATCATTAACGAAGATACAGCTGTATTATATTTCATATTATCTAAATCAAAAGTAACCTTTTTTATTGTTTGATTCATTAATATTTCTATTTGATTAGAAAATTTATCATTATCATTCAGCTTTTTTCCTAAACGATATATCCTATCTAAAAATTTTTTACAACCTTTAAGACCATTTTCACTCCAAGACGCATCTAAGGTATAATCACCAATAAACATTTCATAACATCTAAGAGCATCTGCTCCATACAATTTAACCATATCATCGGGATTAATAACATTACCTTTTGACTTACTCATTTTTTCCCCATTAGAACCCAATATCATCCCATGAGCTACTCTTTTTTTAAACGGTTCACTGTAAGGAACAAGCCCTTGGTCATATAGAAAATTATGCCAAAATCTAGCATATAGCAAATGTCTTGTCGCATGTTCCATACCACCATTATAATAATCAACTTGATTAAAATATTTTAATGCATCTAAAGAAACAAACTCTTTATCATTATTTGGATCCATATATCTTAAATAATACCAACTAGAACCAGCCCAGTTAGGCATAGTATCTGTTTCTCTTTTAGCATCTTTATTACAACGTGGACATTTAGTATTAACAAAAGAAGGAATGTTAGCAAGTGGACTTTCACCATCATCTGTTGGTTCATACGATGCAACATCTGGTAGTTTAACTGGTAAATCAGAATATTTAACAGGAACCCAACCACAATCATCACAATATACCATAGGAATTGGTTCTCCCCAAAATCTTTGACGTGAAAAAACCCAATCCTGTAACTTATAATTAGTTTTTCTTTTTCCTATACCATTTTTTTCTAAATACTCAAGCATTTTATTAATAGAATCTTTTTTATTTGTATACCCATTTAAAAAGCCTGAATTAATCATCTTACCATCTTCTGTAAACGCATTATTTGAAATATCACCTTCAATTACTGGAATAATATCAATATTAAATTTTTTTGCAAATGCATAATCGCGACTATCGTGAGCAGGAACGGCCATAATTGCTCCTGTACCATAATTAGTAAGTACATAATCACTAATCCAAATAGGTATAACCTTACCATTTATCGGATTGATAGCATTTATACCATCAATTCTAACTCCTGTTTTTTCCTTAGTCATATCCGTTCTTTCAATTTCCGTTTTACTTGCTGCAAGTAATTGATATTCATTTATTTCATTCAAATTTTTTATTTTATTTGCATATTTTTTTAACATTTCATGTTCTGGTGATATTACCATAAAAGTAACACCAAACAAAGTATCACAACGAGTTGTAAAAATTTCAATAGAATCATTTATATTTTCAAGTTTAAAATTAATAGTAGCTCCAACACTTTTTCCAATCCAATTAATTTGTGCAGTTTTAATACGATCCATAAACTCGGTTTTGTCAAGTCCACTTAGTAATTTTTCAGCATAAGCACTCATTTTTAACATCCATTGTTCTTTTTTTCGCTTTACAACCCTGCCACCACATCTTTCACAAACATTACCTATAGCCTCTTCATTTGATAATCCAATTTTACAATTAGGGCACCAATTAATTTCTTTTTTAGCTTTATATGCCATACCATTTTCATAAAATTTTAAAAATTGCCACTGTGTCCATTTATAATATTTCTCATCAGTAGTTGCTATTTCTCTATCCCAGTCAAATGATATACCCAAAGATTGAATTTGCGATTTAAATACTTTGATATTTCTCTCTACAGCTATTTTTGGATGAATATGATTTTTAATAGCATATTGTTCAGCTGGCAAACCAAAAGCATCCCAGCCAATAGGATATAAAACATTGTACCCTTCCATTCTTTTTTTTCTTGCCATTGCATCAAGAGCCGTATAACTTCTAACATGTCCTACATGAAGCCCAGCACCAGATGGATATGGAAATTCAACTAAATAATAAAACTTTTTTTTAGAAGAATCATTTAAAGCTCTAAACGTTTTATTTTCCAACCAATAGTTTTGCCATTTTTTTTCTATCTCTTTAAAATTATACATAAATCCTCCTTATTTTTTTTGATATATTTTGCCAATGATATGATACATTAATAATATTAAAATAATAACAAGCACAAAACCTAGTATTGCTTGAAAAAAAATATTAGATATAAAACAAACAATAACGCATACAAAAGATATGATAAAAGAATTGGTAAAAGCTATCAAAATTGCTATTTTTTTATCATTTTCTTTTATATTTATTTTATATACTTTCTTTAAATAAGAAACTTCCTTACCATTTATAAATTTATATAAATATTTTTTTCTCCTTATAACAAATAAATAATAAATTAAAAACACAACTATAAACATTATTAGAAATAAAATAACCGGTTTCATATATCCTCCACTACATAAAAAATATTATGAAAAGATAATAATTTTAATTTCAATTTCATAATATTTTATGAATTTAATACTTACACATTTTTATAAAAATATATTGTCTAATCACGTTTTAATTATATTACATATTTAATTTAATATCAAGTAATATATTTTTACTTATTTTAAATACTTATCCAAAAAAATGATTAGCTAACATAAACCCTAATACTACTGCAAGTATTACCAAAATGGTAGCCACAACTAAAACAAATAATTGTTTTACCTCGTTTTGTTTTTTCTTTATATTTTTCATAATTCTCCTTACTTAGCACTATACCAATCTTTACCATAACTAATATCTACTTTTAATGGAACACTTAGTTTATAAACATTTTCCATTTTATCAGTTAATATTTTTATAACTTTATCTTTTTCGTCATTTTTTAAATCAATTACAAGTTCATCGTGCACCTGAACGAGTATTTTGCTTTTTAATTTTTGTCTATTAAACTCATTATAAACATCAATCATAGCTTTTTTTATAATATCAGCAGCAGTCCCTTGAATTGGTGTATTTAAACATATTCTATAAGCTGCCTGCCTTATTAAATAATTCTTATTATTAATTTCTTTAACAGTTCTTTTCCTTCCAAATAAGGTTTTAACATAACAATCTTCTTTAGCGTATTTTACTATATTGTCCATATACTCTTTAATACCAGGATATGTTTCATAATAATTATCAATAAATTCCTTAGCATCATTTACTTTAATATTTAAATTTTCACTAAGTCCAAAACTACTTATACCATATATAATACCAAAATTAACAGCCTTAGCCATTCTTCTTTGTTCTTTTGTTACACTATTAATATCAACCTTAAATATATCACTAGCTGTCTTTTTATGAATATCTAAATTTTTATTAAAAGCTTCCTTAAGAGTTTTAATATCTGCCATATGAGATAATAATCTTAATTCTATTTGTGAATAATCACTACTTAATATAATAGAATCTTCACTTGGTAAAAAAGCCTTCCTAATCAAACGTCCATATTCATTTCTAATGGGAATATTCTGTAAATTAGGTTCTATTGAAGATAATCTACCAGTACGAGTAATAGTTTGTGTATATATTGTATGAATTTTATTATCAGGAAAAATATTATTTTTTAAACCTTCAATATAAGATGAATAAAGTTTCATAAGCATACGATATTCAATAATTTTATCTATAACAGGATGTTTATATTTTAATTTTTCTAATATATCTGACGAAGTAGAATAACCAGTTTTCGTTTTTTTACCATGTGGTAAAGATAATTTATCAAATAAAATCATCCCTAATTGACTTGGTGAAGAAATATTAAATTCTTCCCCAGATAAATCATATATTTCTTTTCTTAAATTATCAATTTTTTCTTTTATCTCAAGCCCCATATTATCTAACATTTCTTTTGAAACATTAAACCCAGTATATTCCATATCGGCCAAAACCAAACTTAAAGGCATTTCTATATGATTAAACAAATCTAGCATTTTTTCTTTATGCAACTCATCTATTAATCTATCTTTTATCTCATATATAAATTTAGCCTTTAAAACACTATCTTTTTCAATATTTGTACTATCTATTTCATACGATAATTCTCGTGCTAAATAACTTATATTTTCCTTAACGTTATACTCAAGTAAATATGCCGCTAGCATAATATCAATTTGTGTATTATCAAGATTAATGTTATGCCACTTTAAACAAACAATATTCTTTTTCAAATCATAGGTATATTTTATATTATTAGTTAAAAAGGATGGATTTTGTTTTAATATATCATATGGAACAAAATAACTTTTATCCTTAGAGTATACTCCCATTCCTAAAATATTAGCTTTATGATAATTAGCATTATCAAGGCTTAAAAAATAAGCTGCATCTCCCTTAACTACAAAATCGTTAATATCGCTAACAACAACATAATCAATATCACTTTCCTCAATTTTTTTATCCTTTAAAAAAGAATAGAATTCCAAATCACGATATAAATCATATAATTCTTCTTTCTTATCATTATAAATAGTATCATTAATATCAATAGTAAGAGGAACTAATCTATATATAGTAGCAATCTCATAACTCATATAAGCAGATTTCTTATCATTTTCTAACTTTTTTAAAACAGCACCTTTTATTTTATCCAAATTATTATAAATACCATCTAAAGTTTTAAATTCATGTAATAGTTTTAAAGCTGTTTTTTCTCCAATTCCTTTAACTCCCGGAATGTTATCTGAACTATCCCCCATTAAAGCTTTCAAATCTATAATATTAATAGGATCAATACCATAATCATTTTTAAAAGACTTTAAATCATATCTAATATAATCACTTGATTTTAATAATTTAACCTCAACATTCTTTGATATTAATTGCAATAAATCCTTATCACTGCTAATTATTAATCCATGATAATTATTAATATCACAAATAGAGGCAAAAGTACCAATAATATCATCAGCTTCATAATTATCAATTTCATAATACTTTATTCCCATTAAGTTTAACATTTTTTTAGCTACAGGAAATTGAAGAGCTAATTCATTAGGCATTTCATCTCTTCCACCTTTATAAAAATCATATTTTTCATGTCGAAATGTTTTTCCTTTATCAAAAGCTACTATAATATTTGTAGGTTTTTCTTCTTTAATTATCTTATTTATCATATTGGTAAAACCAAATAAAGCATTAGTAGGAAAACCTTTACTATTTTTCATAAAATTACCTTGATAAGCAGTAGCATAATAACTCCTAAAAAGCAAATTATTTCCATCTACCATAATTAATTTGTCCATATCATCACCTACCTAATTATACTATTAAAATAAAAAAAAGAAAAGTAAAATAAAACCAAGAAAAGATTTTTACTTTACTTTACCCCTCAAATATTCTTTTTCTAATTTATTTTTATTTAAACACTTTTTAGCCAAAGATAATCTATTTACATTAACGCCTAAATATTCACTTAATTTTTTTCTAAATAATTCAATAAAATATAATATATCAGTATCCTTTCTTAAATACATTTTTTTTAAAATACTATATTCATTTATGAATTCATCAAAATAATTATCTATTAAAAAATAATATAATTCCATATCAAAATTTCTAATATTTCTAGTATCAAGACCGACTTTTCTATTAGAATAGCTAAATTCATCACAATCAGTAACATAAAAATGATTACCATACATTATATTATACATTAAATCATATGTTAAAACATGGTTTTTAGATAAAATGGATAAATCATCATGTGTGCGTTTAATACATCTTACAAATTTATCCAAATCAATATTTAATGGATTTATATTATAAAGTGGTTTTGCTTGTACAAATTTTCCAATGTAACCAACCACTTCTCCCAAAACAATTACTACATCCTCGGGCCATTTAAATGTATTATTTTTAATATATCCAAACTTTAAAATATCTTCCTTTTGATAATTAACTTTTTCTAAAAAATTATCAGATAAGTATTCTTGATCTAAATATTGACGAAATATCTTATATACCTTACCATTAATGTCACTATAACAAACGCCCTGTGTGCCAGCACCTATAAATTTTAATCCTTTTAAAAAGCATAAAAAATCATTTCTATTTTTAAATTCCATCATATCCCCACTTATTTTATTTGACTAATATTTTTGGATTATCTGCCACATAATTGCCACATTTAATAATATCTAAATTTTTAAATTGTGGATACAACAAATAGTTCATTAAATTACATAATTCAATTCCATTTATTTTAGTGTTAGAAATTAATCTTCTATTTACAGTGGCATCATCTTCTAAACTATTACTATAATTAAAATCTAAAGGATTTGTTATCATAATATCCATTTTATTTTGAATTTTTTTCATTAATCCAACCCTAGCCTGACTTAAATACGATATATAAAGAGAATTGTTTTTTTTATCCTTTAAAAGTGATAAATCATAACCACAATCTTTTAATGCACACATAATAGAACAAAAATCAAAAACTCGTTTATTAAAACTTTTAGTGGCAATTGGATTATTTTCTTCTATTTTATATAAATGTAAATCAGTAATAGAAGATATTATTAAAGATATACTATCATTATCTAACTCAATTATTTTTCCAATTAGACTTTTTAAATCACTATAATTATCATAAAAATGATTACCTAAATAAAAAGCCAAAGAAAAAACTTCCTCACTTAAATCATTTTTAATACTTTCACCATCATATTCATTCATTTTCATAATTCCCCTCCTTTGGGATGTATATTCTATCATTTTTAATATTTTTAGTCAAATTCATCTAATTTTAAAATAGTGTTTCAAGTGGGGAGATTTATAAAACAAAACCTTATATACAAATAAAATCAATTGAATTAAAAAAATGATAAAAATCCCATTTTCTAAAAGAAAATGAGATTTTTAAATAAAATAATAATTAATTACGTAAATAATTATCTAACTTCATATATGCTTACTTGTTTGCGATCTTTACCCTTACGTTCAAATTTAACATAACCAGAAATTTTAGCATAAAGTGTATCATCACTACCAATACCTACATTAACACCTGGATAAATTCTAGTACCTCTTTGACGATATAAAATAGATCCACCTGTAACAAATTCTCCATCAGCAGCTTTCGCACCTAATCTTTTAGACTCTGAATCTCTACCATTCTTAGTAGAACCTTGTCCCTTTTTATGAGCAAATAATTGAATATTTAATTGCATCAATTTCATCGATGGCACCTCCTTATTTCTATATATTTTTTATATTGTTTTTCCATTTCTTCCAATAAAGAAATCATATTATTAATTAGCTTATCAACTACACTACTATGATTATTTATATTTACTAATAAATAACCATTATCCTCTTTATAAGTAATTGCGTTTTTGGATATACTGATAACAGCATTAACAGTAGTAATAGCTATACTAGATACTGATGCACAAACGATATCATATCCAGAAGTTGAATATCCAGAATGTCCCTTAATTTCAATACTATTTATAACATCAGTACTATTAATAGTAACTTTAATCATTACTTAACCTTAATTTCTTTAATTTCAACTTTAGTATATGGTTGACGATGTCCTTGTTTTTTACGATATTTTTTCTTAGCATTGTATTTATAAACAATAACTTTTTTTTGTTTACCGTTTTTTAAAACTTCTCCAGTAACCACAGCATTTTCTAAATAAGGTGCCCCAACATTACCATCTACCATTAAAACTTTGTCAAAAGAAACTTTACTGCCCTCTTCTAAACCAAGCTTTTCAACATAGATAACAGAACCTTCGCTAACATAATATTGTTTACCACCAGTCATTATAACTGCTTTCATATTTTACCTCCTTCATAATCTAAGACTCGCTACTAAGGTAATAATTTAAACCCCTTGTATGCGGTTGTAGGATGAGGCCTACACAGTAATAAATTTTAACATATTTATATAATGTTGTCAATGTTATTTTATTATTTTGTATTCACAAAAACGTAGAACTAGGAAAGAACGTGAAATATTAATTAACAGAACTTATGAAGATTTTACTAATCATATTTCTAACAACTATGATGTTAATATAGCTGAAATGGATACTGTTGTTGGCTTACAAGAAGAATCTGATTGTTTCCTTACACTTTTATGAAGCAAATCAAAGTTTATGCTTATATTCAAATTAGAAAATCAAACTACTAATAAAGTATCAAGAATATTTAATATTTTACAAGAATTAATTTCCTATGAAGAATATAAAAGATTATTTCAAGTTATATTCACAGATAATGATTGTGAATTCTTTGATGTTAACAATATAGAATGTATCCAATCTACTAGAGAATATGTAACTTATCTATTCTTTTGCAAACAACACATGTCATGTCAAAAAAGTATGATTGAAAAAAATCATGAATTTATTAAATATATATTGTCTAATTGCTAGAAATCCAATAATTTGTTTAATGTGGGCATTGTGCACTTAGTTTTTTAAAATGAACAATTCCTACTGTCGTGGAATAAAATTCCTTTGACATTTAATAATGTACCATAAATTATAAGTTTTTACTATTTTTTCTTGTTAAAACAATTAAAAAATGTGCAATTTCTTTTAAAAGCACACTTTTTATATCTAGTTGCGCTTAATTGTGCGCTTTAGATTAATTTAACGTGGATTTTTATTATTTCAAATAAAAATAAATTTAAATATAATAAACTTTTATAAACAACAAAATCTAAGGGGCTAAACTAGAAAATGTTGGAATATTTCTTACTACTGCAAATAAAATTGCTAATATGATTAAAAGATAAAAAACAAACGTTGGAATTTTATATACAGGTTTTTTTAACAAATAACGTACTAAATTTAATAATATATATATAAATAACATAATTAATAAACAAAAGACAAAAGCATTATATGAAATAGCGGCTTTAAAATTCAAATGAATTAAAGCATCAAACATTCTAGTAACCCCACATCCTGGACAATAAAGTTTAGTTATTTTATGAAATAAACAAATAATAGGAATTTTTAAATAATATAAACAAATTATGACAGAAAAAAATGTAATTAGTATCTTACATTCTTTTGTTTTATTATTAAGCTTCAACCTGATATAACTTATTTAATTCGTTTTGAATCAATGCATATGAAACAATTCCTAACCCTAGAATTCCTAAAACTAAATACAAAATTGAATTATCTGTTGCATTTAAGCCCTTATCTTGTTGGGCTGAGTAAATTGATTTACCCATTTGATAATACCAATATATACCATATATACCACAAGTCACTAATGTAAGTAAAAAGGCAACTATACCAGATGTATTATACTCTTTCCCATTACTAATACGTACAGCATCATCAGTTAAAGATATAAACCAATATATACCATATATACCACAAGTAATAATAGAAAGAACAATACATAATGCAATATTACGCTCTTTCATAAATACTCCTTTCTATTTATAGATTATCATATATTCAAATAAGTGTCAATTTTTAAATAACATTTTTAAATATTCTCTTTCAGTAATAATATTATCTCCAATAAATAAATGATAATAATCGCGTTTCATTTCTTTTACGTTATTAATATATTTATATTTTTTAAATGAAAAATGATACAAATATCTTTCTAATAAAAATTTCATAAAAATTTGTTTTTTGGAAATAATTAAATCAATTATATTAATAAGCAATGGAATTAATGATATAAATAAAATAAACTTTAAATTTATAATAGAAATAGATACAAAAATAATTATTATGACAAAAGAAATCCATAAAGAAAAATTATAACTTTTTTTAAAAGTTGATATTTTATTTAGAAAAACATTTATTATCTTAGAACCATCCAAAGGATAAATAGGTAAAAGATTAAAAAATAATATTATATTAGAACAAATTAATATATTATTATTGTGATATATCAAAACAAAAATACTTTGAAAAACAACACCCATAATAGCTATTAAAAATTCCTCAATTAAAGGTTTATTTAAATTATCCTCAAATTTTAACAAAAAACCTAGTGGTAAAATTACAATTTGCTTAATATGCCATTTAAAAATTAAAGCAAAAATTATATGACCTAATTCATGAATTATTAAAACAAACATAAAACTTAAATATATTTTAAAGAACCCAAAACCTATAAAAATCAACGCTGTTATGTAAGTTAATGGATGAATTTTACAAATATTTTTCATAATCTAATATTTTTCCATCTTTTTTATATACCAAATATAAAGTTTTATCACTCACGCCAAGAATATCACCTTTTTTTACATAATCATATAAATTATATTCACTACTAATATTACCATACCATAAATCTATACCATTTATTTGTTGGACAATTACAGTATCTCCATACTTCTCTTTTTTCCCTTTAAATACTATAATACCACTTTCTTGTGCACCCACACTATAATTGTTACTGACAGAAAGTTTTACACCATCATTATATTTTTCCTTTGAGTTATAATCAATTTTGTCACTAGATACACTTTCTGTTTCCTTCAAAGATTTTATATTAAAATCTTTGAAATATTTATTATATAAATTGTTAAACTTATTAAAACTTATATTAGTATCATACACATATTTATAAAATACCGTTTTAAATTTTAAATTATTTTTCATAATAATTAATAATATTAATGTTATAATCGCTACTATCAAAGTTTTTAATATAAAATCAAAAGCAAGTTTTTTAAACCTTTTTATATCCATATTATCACCAATAAAGTTTATGTAACATAAAAAAAAGAAGAACTAGTCTTCAAAAATTAAATGCTTATTTAGAATGTAATATTGTATACCTGAAATAATTGACATTACAGCAGCCACAAAAAGTAAGAAATCTGCAACACGCAAATTAAATAATTCAAATGGTAAATTATAAAATAAAGTAAATGATATTCCAATCATCAAACAAGCTGTTTTTATTTTACCAGATTTAATAGCTGCTACTACTTTTCCTTTACTAGCTGCTAACATTTTTATTGAATTAACAATACTATCTCTAACAATTATAACAACTGGTATAATTGGATGAATAAAGCCCTGAGATGCTAAAATAATTAATACCGAGTTAACTAATACTTTATCAGCTATAGCATCAATTAATTTACCAAAATCGGTTACTAAATTGTATTTACGAGCTATATATCCATCTAAAAAATCAGTAATACTAGCTAAAACAAATAAGATCCCAGCAATCAAATACTTAGAATCAACCACTAATTTTTCATTAATAAATAACTGTGGAAATTCTATCCCAGCCATTTGAAATGGAAATAATAATAATAATATAATCAATATTGATGCAATAATTCTTGCAATTGTTAATTTATTAGGCAAATTCATTTTTTTCCTCCATCGTATCAACTTTTATGATATCATCTTCTTCACCTTTTTTATCTGTTGCTATTAAAATAATACAATATATAATAATAGATATAACTAAAACTATCAATAAATAAATAAGTGCTGGTGGTATTGTTCTTTGCTGCTTTCTTTCCAAAGTATAAGGACTTTTTATTTTTTTTACAGTTTTTTTTGTTTGTTGACTTGCTTTTTTTATATCATCAAGTGACAATTTAGAAGTATAATCAAATAAATACTCATTAAATTCTTCTGTTAATGCCTCGTAATCAAGCCCCAAGTACTTAGCGTAATCACGAATAAAAAATTTTAAATAAAAAACATCCTTAAAAGCCTCTTTATTTCCATCCTCTATATTTTCAAGTTGGGCAGGTCTTATTTTTAAATCTTCAGCGGCTTCTTCTACACTAATTCCCATATTTTCACGGGTTTCTTTAAGCCTTTCACCTATTTCTTTCATAATACCATCCTTTATTAACAATAAAAAAAATACTTTATAAGCCATGTTCTGTACCACTTGGGCGACAAACATTTATCTATCTTTCGATCCCTGAATTGGTTCATTTTCCTCATCAAAGTTCCCCTACCAAAATTTGGGTTTCTCGCTTGCGGGGTTTACCACGTTCCACTTTTAGAATTTCTTCTAAATTCGTCACTTTGGCACTTTTATACCATAGACCATATACTAGACTTAGGTCAATCTGGAGCCGTTAGAATAAATCTACCTTAGGTTATTTTTTCCCTAAGCGCAATCACTACAATCATCTCAGACTGTGCGAGCATGGACTTTCCTCTACATAACTTGTATGCAGCGTTTGTCAAAGTATTAATCTTTACTATAAATATATTTTTCTAAATTGGATAATCTTCTTAAAACATCAGCAGTACTACTTCCCTCACTACCATCGGTTATAACATCAAGCTTAGTACGTAAATTACGAACTTCTTGTTTTAATCTAACATTATCTTCAACAAGTTCTTTTTTTTCTAAAGAAAGAGAACGAATAATATTATTCATCTCCTCATAATCCTTAATTATTACGTCCAAAAATCTATCGACTTCTTGCATGCAATAACCACGAGTATCTATCTTAAATTCTTTTTCCAAAATATCACGACTAGATAGAATTACTTTATCATCTGCCATCAAATCACCACTTATTCCTTTTACGACAACATTATATAAAATATTTATAATTTTGTCAAATGTCTATTATTATATGTTATTATTATAATATGAACAAATGTTTTTTAATTTACAATTACTACACAAAGGATTTTTAGCTTTACAATAATACCTACCAAAAAGCAATAATTGATGATGTAACTTATTTAATGGTTGTCCCTTAAATTTTTGGTATAATTTTTTTTCAATAGTTAATACATCATCATTATTATCTGCCAAATTTAATCGTTTACTTACACGAGCAACGTGTGTATCTACTGCAATTAAAGCCTCATTATACAAAATAGACAAAACAACATTAACAGTTTTTCTACCAACACCTGGCAATGTTTCTAAGTAATTTCTATCATTAATCACTACCTTATTAGTATCTGTTAATAATCTTTCGGCAATTTTTTTTACATTATAAGCCTTTTTATTAAATGTACCAAGAGGCCTTATTATTTTTCTTATATCTTCAATATCACTACTAGCAAGTTTTTCTAGTGTGTTATATTTTTTATAGAGAATACTAGTCACTGAATTGACTCTTTTATCTGTTGTTTGAGCACTAAGCATCACCGATATTAATAATTCATAATCCTTAGTATAATTAAGCTCACATTTAGGATCAGCAAATAATAAATTTAAATAATTAATTATTTTCTGTGTCATTTAACCAATCATAATCAAATAATTCTTGCTTTTGTATTTTATTTTTTTTAAATTCTATATTATTTTTAGCTACATCCTCACGCGTTTTAATTCCTTTTTTATTCCACTCATGAATTATTCTATCTATATATCTAAAATTACTAACACCATTATATGTTGCTTCCTTAAGTGCCAAAAGTAATAATTCTTCACTATTAGTATTTAACCATTCACCAACAAGTTCATACTCTATTGGTGACAGTGTTCGACCAAGTTCTTGTTCAAACGTTTCATAAATACTATTATGATTTTTTTTACTATCTGTAATAAGAAAAGATAATTTCTCATATAAACCTGTTAAATTTACCTCTTCTACCTGAATATTATTTACTTTGTTTAATTCTATTTTTAATATTCCCTTTTCTTCTAATGAAGCAATCATTTCTAATAGCAATGGAAGTTTAATCTCCATACATTCAGCTATTTGTTTAGGATTATATATAGAACTATTAATTAAAATAATAATAATTACAAGTTCTGTCGTATTAAGTTTTAATTTAGTATAATTAAACAAAAGAATTCGGGGAATTAAAACATCCTTTGTTTTTAATAATTCAACTATTTTATCCATTTCAATCCTCCTTAAACTTATTTAATATATTAATAAAACAAGAAGGTAATTCACTATCAAATTCCATATAAATTTTTTTAGTAGGATGAATAAAACCAATGGTTTTAGCATGTAAGCATTGCCCAGTTTCATCAATAAGTTTTCTTCTACCATATAAAGGATCATTTACAACAGGATGTCCAATATAATTCATATGTACTCTTATTTGATGTGTACGGCCAGTTTCTAACTTCAATTCAATTAATGTTGCTTTTTCAAATCTTTCTATAACCTTAAAATGAGTAATAGCTTCTTTTCCTAAACCAACGGTCATTTTTTTTCTATCCTTCTTATCTCTTGTTATTGGGGCATCTATTAAACCTGTATCAGATGAAATAACACCCCACACTAAAGCAATATACTTTCTAGTTATCGTTTTCTCTTGTAATTGTTTTTGTAAAAACAAATGAGCTTTATCATTTTTAGCAACCATTAAAAGACCTGTTGTATATGCATCTATCCGATGGACAATACCAGGGCGAAAATTACCATTTATTTTACTTAAATGATTACTGTGATACATCAATGCATTAGCAAGGGTACCACTTTTATTACCTACAGCTGGATGAACTACCATTCCATTTTGCTTATTTACAACTATAACATCATCATCTTCATAAACAATATTTAAAGCAATATCTTCAGCTTTAAACTTCACCTCATCATCTTTTATTTCATATCTTATTATATCATTTTTGAAAATATTAGAACTACCTTTTTTGTTTATTCCATTTACAAATACATTTTTTTCTTTAATCATCTTACTAATTTTACTTCGACTAAGCCCTAAAACTTGTGATAAGTAACAATCAAGTCGACTAGCATTTTTCTCTACTACTACTTCTTGCATGATTCCTCCCTAATTTAATAATAATTAAAAAAACAGATATAACTATAAAAACATCAGCCAAATTAAACACAGGAAAATTCATATTAAATATTATAAAAGAAAAATAATCTATAACATAACCGTATATAATTCTATCTAATAAATTTCCAAAAATGCCACCAATTAACATCGAGTAACTTAATATATCGTAATTAGATAATTCACCTTCCTTCAATATAAATTTATATATTAAATAGATTGCTAAAAAACCAATTACAATAAATAACATTTTATTACCTTCTAGTATACTAAAAGCTGCTCCTGTGTTTCTTACATTAGTAATTTCAAAAAAATTAGGTATAATTTCTATCCTTGAATATAAAATAACTATATTATTAACAAATAATTTTACTATAAAATCCAAAAATAAAAACATAACACTAAATATAGTTAATTTTCTCAATTAAATCACCTTTATTATAATAACATAAATATAAAAATATTAAAAGAGATAAAATTAAACAAAAAAAGCACGAATTGTGCCTATGCATAATTATAAGTTATTTTTTCCTTTAGCCAAAAATACTCCTTCGTATCAAAATTACATACAAATATATCTTTATGATAAATATAAAAAACACATAAAAGTTCTCTTAAATGTTTCTTTGTTTTAATTAAAGCATAACTTTTTGTAATTTTTAAACTAGTATCATCAAAAAAATAATAAGTATCATCCACACACTGTAAATCATATTTTTTAGACAAATAATTTTTGATAATAGTATCATTAAAAAAATAACACATATTATGATATATACTAAATCCATAATTATAATTTTCTCTATTCATAAATTTTAAATTTTCAAGCATCTTATATAAATATTGATCATTCTTTTTATAATATTCCTTTTTTATAACAAATAAATAGTATTTCATATCATCACCAATTAAATTATACTTTATCTATTTGTCGAATTATGTTATTTTTTATTTATAATGTTAATTACTCTTTCAAGTATTGATTCAATATCAAAGTGCAAATATTTTAAAACATCTTCTCCATCTCCACTTTTTCCAAAATTCTCAATCGAAATAATATTATCATAACTAGTAATTTTCCCCCATCCAAAGAAAGAAGCCGACTCTATAACAATATTTTTTTTATTAGAAAGAATTAAATTTTGATATTCCTTAGGCTGACTTGTAAATATTTCCAAACAAGGCATACTTACAACACGAAGCTTTATATTTTTTTGTTCAAGTATCATAGATATCTTCAAAGCCGTCAACAAATCAGTACCTGTTGCTATTAAACAAGCAGAATAATCAGGAAAATCTTTCACTATATATCCACCTTTTAAAGTATTGCTAGCACTTGTATTATTAATATGAACCTCATCTTTTGAAATAACTAATGCCGAAGGATTTTTAGAATGATTTAATATAGACTGATAGCAACCAATAACTTCCTTTATATCAGCAGGGCGATATACATTTAAATTAGGAATTGATCTTAAATTAGATAATTGTTCTATCGGCTGATGCGTTGGTCCATCCTTTCCTATTTTTACACTATCATGCGTAAATATATAAAGAACAGGCAAATTCATCAATGCACTCATCCTAATTGCAGGCTTTAAATAATCAGAAAAAGTTAAAAAAGTAGATGCAAATGGTCTAAAACCTAAAAGTGCCAAACCATTTGAAATGGCCCCCATAGCATGTTCGCGAATTCCATACCAAATATTCCTGCCTGAAAAATTATTTGGTGTAATATCATCTTTAAAATCAAGATAAGTTTTTGTTGATGAAAATAAATCCGCACTACCGCCAATTATAGCGTCTATATGATTTGAAAGTTCATTTAATATGTATTTATTTATATCTCTTAAAGACATATGTTCCTTAAGTTGCCATTTATAAGTACTAATATCATAATTGATATTTTTATTAAAATAAAATTTCAATCCTTTATACAAGGAATCTAAATTAGGCTTTACCTGATTATTATATATATCTATTGAACTAATATACCTATCTCCTACCCTTTGAGCAATAAAACCAGTAAAATCTCTTTTTAATGATTCATCGACAAAAAACGGCAAAGAATCAATTCCCAGTTTATTTTTTAACTGGAAAAGATCATCAGAAGTTAAAGGGGTTCCATGGACTTTATTACTATCTTGCAATAAAGAGCCAAATCCTAAATGTGTTTTAACTTCAATAAAAGCAGGTTTTTTACTTTTTTTGGCTTTATTTATTTCAAAATTTAAACTTTTTATATTATTTCCATCATTTACTTTAAATGTCTCAAAACCAAGAGCTGAAAATCTCTTATGAATATTTTCAGTAAACGTATTTTTAGTACTACCATCTAAAGTCATATTATTAGAATCATATAAAATGATTAAATTATTAAGATTTAAAGTTCCAGCTAAAGAAAGAGCCTCATAACTTATTCCTTCCATAAGATCTCCATCACCAACTAAAACATAAACATTAAAATCAATAATAGGTTTTTCTTTTTTGTTTATTTCAACTTTAAAATTACTATTTAAAACTTTTTCTCCTAAGGCAATTCCTATTGCTGTTGCAATTCCTTGACCAAGTGGACCTGTTGAACATTCAACTCCATTTGTAACACCATATTCTGGATGTCCTGGCGTTTTTGAATTAATTTGTCTAAATTTTTTTAAATCATCCAAACTTATATCATAACCAGCCATATAAAGTGTAGCATATAAAAGAGCAGATCCATGTCCTGCTGACATTATGAATCGATCTCTATTATACCAATCAGGCTTAATTGGATTTATATTTAAATGATACTTATAAAGTACATATAGAATTGGTGCAGATGATAGTACAATGCCTGGATGACCACTTTTAGCTTCACTAATCATATCAAGAGCTAAAGATTTTATATTAGCTATAGTTTTATCCATATTATCCCTACTTTCTATAATTATTATAACAAAATTTTTTTAAATAATAAATGTTTTTTTGAAAGTTATTGGTTGAACAAATGTTTGACATTCTTTTTTAAATTTGCTATAATTAAAATGGTGATATGATGGAAACATTAACAAAAAGACAAGATGATACATTATGTGCAATTAAAAATTTTATGGCTAAAAACGGTTTCCCACCAACTGTTAGAGAACTCGCTAAAATTTTAAATTTATCAAGCCCTGCAACAATTCAAGCACACTTAGATATGCTTGAGAAAAAAAATTATATAAAAAGGCAGGGAAATATGAATAGAACAATTGAGCTTTTAGTTCCTAATGAATATCAAATTAATAATAAAATAGAAAACATACCATTACTAGGAACTATAAAAGCAGGATTACCAACTGAAGCTATATTAAATCCGGATGAATTTTTTTCAATTCCAAGTGAAATGATACCTAAAGGGAAAAGTATCTTTGCACTTAATGTTAGTGGTGATAGCATGATAAATGCCGGAATCTTTGATGGAGATATTGTAATTATAGAAAAAACATCTATAGTCAAAAACGGAGAAATTGCCGCATTAATGAACGATAATAACGAGGTTACAATTAAGCGTTTTTTTAAAGAAAAAGATTACTTTAGATTACAACCAGAAAATGATCATTTAAAACCTATTATTTTAAAAAATGTTTCGGTGTTAGGAAAATTAATTGGTTTATACAGAAACTATAAAAAATAAAAAAATCTATAAATAGATTTTTTTATTTTTTATATAAGTTTTTAGGATAGGTTCCCTGATTAATTAATGATTTAATATATTCTTTTAACCCAACTAAATCCTCTTTATATGTAACTCCCATCCATTTTTCATAAGTAGGAATTAATTTAATAGCAATTTTTTTATCTTTAATCATATCTGTTAAAACAATTGGTAATAATATTTCACAAGTATCTAAATCATTTTTATTTTTCTCAAAAAATGATGAAAATTCATTTTCTATGTAATCAATAACAGAACGATTAAGTCCATACATTAGCATAGAAACCTCTTGATCAAGGCTTAATTCAATTTCACTTTTATCAACAAGAGAAATTCCATATACCTTGTTACCTCTTCTTTCAATTACATAATCATCATTGGTAGTTAAATAACCATCACAGCTAAAACATACTCCCCTTTTAACAGAACCATTCGCACTCATTGTATTTTTTAATTTATAACCTATAGCACAACATTCATTAGAATCAAGAGAATCATACAATTGTTTAAATGCACCATAACCATAAAAATCATCTGCTGAAATAATACCAAATGGTCCATCAATATATTCTTTTGCACAATATAAAGCATGTGCTGTTCCATAAGGCTTTTTTCTTCCTAAATGTAAAGGAATGTATTCCTTTAAATTATCATTTTCTTGGAAAACATAAAAAACATCAATATTTTTACTAATTCTATTTCCAATAGTTTCTTTAAATAAAGAATAATTTTCTTTTTTTATTACAAAGACAATTTTAGTAAAGCCAGCCCTTTTAGCATCATATATAGAATAATCTATTATAAAATTTCCATTTTCATCAACTGGTTCTAATTGTTTAAGTCCCCCAAATCTGCTGCCCATTCCAGCAGCTAATATTACAAGTGTCATAATTTTCCTCCTACAAACATTTTAGATATTTTTAATTCATTTTTATTATTTTTATCTTTTTCATAAAGGGCAACAGGCCCATTTAAAGTAAAAAGTATTTCATCACTGTTATATTTATTAATAACATTTGCACCATTTAAAACTCTTTTTTTTATTTCTTCTTCTATTGGTATACATTTACAATTTAATACCTTGTCAATTGGAATAATTTTTAATTCATCATCTATTTTAATAGCATCATCTAAAGTAAATTTACCTTGCTTTACTCTTCTTAAATCGGTCATTATTCCATATGTATTTAGTTTAATAGCAATATCCCTAATCAAAGCTCTAATATAAGTTCCCTTGCTTACAGAACATTCAAATGTAAATTCTGTTTTATTATCAACTATTTTACTTTCAATTAATTTTATACTTTTTATTTTAACTTCTCTTTTGGGTAATTTAACTTTTTTGTTTTCCCTTGCATATTCATATAATTTCTTACCATTAACCTTAATAGCGGAAAAGATAGGAACCTCTTGCAAATACGATCCTACAAAACTATCTAACACTATTTTTATCGCAGATTCAGAAATTTTAGTATCCTTATATGCCAATATTTTACCCGTATTATCAAGAGTATCAGTTTTTATTCCAAGCAAACACTTAGCAACATATTTTTTATCGGTACAACTTAATCTATCAACAAGCTTAGTAGCACCATTAACGCATATAACTAAAACTCCAGTTGCTATAGGATCCAAAGTACCTGTATGCCCTACCTTTTTTGTATTTAATCTTTTTGATATTATGTTTACCACATCTCTACTAGAAAAACCTTTGGGTTTATCTACTATAATTATTCCATCCATAAAATACCCACTTACTTGTTATATTATTTCATACTGTGTTCCTTCTCGCGTATCTTTTAAAATAACGCCTTTATTTTTTAAATCAGTACGAATGTGATCACAAAGCACATAATCTTTATTTTTCTTAGCTATATTTCTTTTTTCTATCATTTCATTTATATAATTATAATCTATATTATTATTTTTTGATTTAAACAAATCTAGAGATAAAACTTGATCAAATTCCTTAATCAAATATATTTTACTAGAATCATTTAAATCACTTTTCAAAACATCATACAATACTGTAATTGCATTAGCCGTATTTAAATCATTTTCTAAAGCTGCCTTAAAAGAATTCCTATATTTTTCTATTTTTTCTTTTTCAACATTACCATTTTCTTTTAAATCCCTTATTTTATTAATTAACTTATTATATGCATTTCTTGCCATAGATAAATTATCATATGTAAACAGTAATTGCTTTCTATAGTGTGATTGAAGTGTATAAAATCTATAAATTATAGGGTCATATCCATTTTTTTCTAAAACAGAAACAGTCAAAAATTCTCCCTTTGACTTACTCATTTTACCTGTTTGATCATTTAAATGTTCAGAGTGAAACCAATAATTACACCATTTATGGCCTAAATATGCTTCGCTTTGAGCAATTTCATTAGTATGATGTGGAAATATATTATCAACACCACCACAATGTATATCTAAATGATTACCTAAATACTTTAAAGCAATTACGGAACATTCAATATGCCATCCTGGATATCCTAAGCCAAATGGACTATCCCACTTTAATTCCTGAGATTCAAACTTTGATTTTGTAAACCATAATACAAAATCAGTTTTATTCTTTTTAGAAAAATCAACATCAACATCATTTCTAACGGCCTCTTTTAAATTTTTAGCCTCATGATTTGTTAATTGATAATAATTAGACAATAAAGATGTATCAAAATAAACATTGTCCCCACTTTTATATGCATATCCTTTTTTTAATAATTCTTCTATAAATTTAATATAATCATCAATACAAGAAGTGGCATTTACTACCTTTTCAGGCCACTTTATATTTAATTTTTCACAATCTAATTTAAAAGCGTCTGTATACATTTTAGCAATTTCAAGTACTGTTTTATGTTCTCTTTTAGCACCCTTTAACATTTTATCTTCACCAGTATCTGCATCACTTGATAAATGACCAACGTCAGTAATATTCATAACTCTATTGACACTATAACCAAGATAGTGAAGAGTTTTTTCTAAAATATCTTCCATAATATAAGTTCTAAGATTTCCTATATGTGCATAATGATATACTGTAGGTCCACAAGTATACATATTAACAGTTTTATTTTTTATTTTAAACTCTTCAATCTTTCTTGACAACGTATTATATATCATCATATTTATCACATCCAATATAATTATATCATTATTTTCAACTTTTTTAACAAAAAATATTGCATTAATTAAATATTTATGATATATTTAACAAGTACTGGATCTTTAGCTCAGTTGGTTAGAGCTCCCGGCTCATAACCGGATGGTCGTAGGTTCGAGTCCTACAAGATCCACCATAAAGCGAGTGTGGCGAAATTGGCAGACGCACTAGACTTAGGATCTAGCGCCGCAAGGCATGGGGGTTCAAGTCCCTTCACTCGCACCATTGAGGTTAAAAGTCGCACTTTAGCGATTACTATATAGATAAAGTTCATAGTATTTGATATTATGGGCTTTTTTCATTGTCTAAAGGAGTTGATGAATATTTATGAAAACGACCATAGAAACTTTAGAATTTCCTTGTGAATTTAAGAAGAAACTTAAAATGAAAGCTAGTTTAGGTAATTTAAGTATTAGTTTTACTTCAGGACATATAATTAAAATTAATAATACTAATTTAAGTGTTACAGAACCATATAAGATTATTATTGAGAATAATTCTAAGATACTAATTGCATATTTATACGAAGATAATGACAAGATATATTTGCCTATTTCAAATGCCATTATCTCATTTACAAAGTTTATTACTATCCTTAATGAAATGAACAAAATGGGAAAATAAATTACCAGTTATTTTATCAGTAAAACTACCAGACAAATTACTAGTAAAAATGGTAGACTTTTGGGTATTGTCATTATAAAAAGACTATGGGATTCTATGTATTGTAGAAGATAATTCTCTAGATGTAGGTTAAAATTTGTCAAGTGAATTACAGTATGATTTGTCTAGCAATTTACCATATAAAGTATCTAGTAAGTTCCATATTGTATGTGATAATATGGTAGTGTAGAATTAGATTCTATAACAAATACTCTTTTAATTTTCTCCAAAAAAGCAGTATTTAAAAATTTAAATTAGCTATTAAACACAAGGAAAAATGAAAAACCTTGTGTTTTTTTGTGTTCAAAGAAAGGATTAGTGGTTAGATGGAAGAACAAAAGAAAGTAATAGCTGGGCTTTATCCTAGAGTATCAACTGAGGATCAAAGTAGATTCGGTCATAGTTTAGATGAACAAGAAGATCGACTAAAAAAACTATGTGAATTTAAAGATTATGAAATATATAAAGTGTATCGTGAAGAAGGGGTATCAGCAAAAGATACAAATAGACCTAAATTTAAAGAAATGATACAAGATATGAAAGATGGAAAAATAAATAAAATTGTTGTCTATAAACTTGATAGATTAACTCGCTCTATTCAAGATTTAGAAAACATTTGTAAGATGTTAGAAGAATATAATTGTGATTTAGAAAGTGTGGCAGAAGAAATCAATACTGGAAATGCGAATGGTAAATTTTTTATCAGAATGCTTACTATACTTGCTCAATTAGAAATCGAAAGAACAAGTGAAAGAACAAAATTTGGTCTTATTGGTGCTGCGAAAAAAGGTCATATATCTGGACAACCTGCACTTGGATATACTAAAAAAGATTAAAAATTGGGTAGAGGTTCAAAAAAGGTTCTTATAGATTTCCTTATGTAATAAGGAAAAATTAAGATTTTTATAAGAATTTGAACCCCAAAAAGGGTAAAAAGGGGTCTTTTCGCAAGTGTGAAAAGTATTGGTGGTGCAACTACGATACTAGAAAATCCTTTATTTATAAGGTTTTCAAAGTTTCGTGGTGCATTCCCATATCCTGTTGTAATTTAAATTTTAACTATTTTCGGCTTAATAGTTAAAAAATTATTAAAATGTTGTAGATCATAGAAAAAATACCCAAAATATTATATAATATTATTGAGGTGAAATAATATGGCAAGCTCTTTTTTATCAATAGGATATGTAGCTATGGTACTTATAAAAGAAAAATCACAAATTTTTGGTGAAAGTTTTATTACAATGTCTGAACTTAATCAGTTTCGTTATTTTATGCAAAAAGAATTTAATAACAAAGATTTAGGTATTGTAATTACTTCTAATGATCTAAGTAGAGAGGATTTTAATATATTTGGTGGAGTTGTTATACCATCTGAAAGATGTTGTTATGATGTTGATTACATTCGTAATGATATATTAAATATTTTAACTGATGAAAATTTGATTTTGCAGTTTTTTACAGAACTAGAAAATAGAAAACTAAAAAATTTGGAAAATCTACAAGCAAATACTTATAAATCATGTGCAAAAGATAAAAGATTGTCTCTTGAATTAAAAAAATAGACCGGCAAAAGATTTTCAGTTTAGAAATTTGAATTGATAACATACTAATGCTTTTTCTTAATTCTATCTTATATTATTATATAATAATATTGAGAATATAAAAATAATTTTATGATAGTTTTAAATACAGAAGACAATTTATTCTTAACAAAATTTAAATACTCAATATCATATACAAAAACATACAAATCAAAAGAATATGTTGATGATTTATTTTTAGAAACAAAAATATATTTATAGTATAAATTTGATTTATTTAATTGAATTATTAAAATTTATACGATATAATTTAACTATCAAATATAAATGAACTTTTTATAATTATGTGTGTTAAACCCCTTTAGCAATCGCACCATTAAAGAATCTGGTTGAACTTAGGTTCAATTTACTAATAAATATCAATTCTAGAAATGGAATTGATTTTTTGTTGTGTAAAAGAAAGGGATGATTTAATAGTAAATATTATTAAACAAGAAATTGATATTGAAGAGGCATTAAAAAAGAAACTAGAGTTTGTATGTAGTTTCTGCAATACTAAATGTGAAATACAAAAAGGTTCAATTAGAACAATAGAAAGAACAAACCTATCTTAAATGAAAAGAAAGATCTTGCTTGTGAAATAATACTTGAACTTGAAAGACAAAGAATATTGGGATACCAAAGATGAAAATTTTAAAAAGAAAATGTCTGAAGTATATAAAAAACAAGTAGATGATTTAGAAATGCTTGTTCCTAATTTTAAAGTGGCTAGTGCAATAATTCATTATGATGAAACAAGTCCACATTTACATATTGTTGGTGTTCCAATTAAATATAAAAATAAAAATGGTATGGAAAAACAAGTTGGTAAATCAGATGTATTTACTAAAGAATCATTAATTAGATTACAAGATAAAATGAGAACTTTATGTATTGAAGAATTTAACGGGGTATATAGTTTAGATTCTGCTTTAAAGAAAAAACAAAAAGGTAGGAATAGAGATATTCATGTATCCGATATGGATAACTACATAGAAATGAAAAAACAAATTGAAAAAAATACTGAAAATCTAAAACAAGCAAATAAAAAATCTTCAAAGTTAAAACAAAACTCTAAAGATATAAAAGATAAAATTGATAAACTTAAAATATCAAAACTAAACAAGGATAATTATATTTTGTCAAAAGAAGATAAGAAATCTTTTATCGACTTTATCAATCAAGTTATACAAATAAAGAATATGATAAAATTCAAACACTATCAAATACGCTTGTTAATGCTCACGAGCAATTAAAAGAAAAGAATAATAAAATTAAAACTCTTACTGAGAATAATGAAGCACTTAATTTAAGAGTTAAAAGCTTAAATGATACAATTAAGGAAAAAGATAATGAAATATCATTTTTAAAATCTAAAACGCAAGATTTAAAAAATACTATTGAATATTGGAAAGAAAAATTTGAAAAACTAATATCTTTCTTACACGATAAACTTCATAGTTGGTATGATAAAGATGATAAATATATTGATGTTGTTAATGATATGTATGAAGATAAAGTTTTAGACGAAGATGATATTGAAGAATTAGATTTAAGCAAAGAAAAAGATGATTATGAGAGATAAATCATCTTTTTAAGTTCAGAGTTTTATTATTAGTTTGCCCAGAATTTAAATATTGAAGTATTCCTAGTTCTTTATTACTAAATCTAGATTCATCGATTTGTTCTATATTTTGTATACCATATGATTCTGCTTTTTTTAATACAATTCCACTAAAATCTAACCCAGATAAATATTCAATTAATTTTTTGTTTGTATTTAACATTTTTCTCAATGGATAAAACTTTTCATCATTATAACTAGCCATTGTATCAAGAGTTATTCCATCCTTTAATTTAAAAACAATGCCATCATAATCAACATATTTATTAAATATTTGATGTGTTTCAGAATCTTCAAATTCAAATAATTGTAATTGTTTATTATCAATTGATAATTGTCCTAATGTGTAAGTAAAAAGAGCAGCATCAACTTTATCAAAACCAATGCTAAATAAAGAACTGACTAATATTTCAGTATTTATTTTTCCATATAAACCTCCCTGTGTTTTATATTATACTATATATTTTTCAAATTTAACATTAAAATTAATTTTGTTTATTTAATTCTACATATTTTTTATCATCAATTATAGAACTTTTTATTATTCCAATTTTTTCTAATCTTTCTATCAAATAAATATATATCCAATCTGGATACATTACATATGGAATAATTGGATTTCCCATTAAATCTGCCACTAGTTTAAAAATATATATTTTTCCTGCTCTTTCAAGTCTATCAATAATATCTTCATCGAATTTATCAACATTACAAGACACAACTGTTCCATTGATCATATATCTTAGTTCTTTATTATCATTAATAATTTTTCCCCATTCATTGCAATAATCTTCTTTTTGCCATTTTGTTAAAATATGTTCTCTTTTTTCTAATTCAGAAATTTCTTTTTCACTAATGGCGCTTATTGTTGTAGCACCCCAATTTAATTCTTCAGAGAAAATCACACTAATTTCCTTATCTTTAAACAAATAGCATATTAATAATAACAAACAATAATCATCACTATCTAAATGACTTGACCAAACTCTAATTTTTGAACAGTTATTAACAAACTCTTTTAACTTATTAAAATCATCAGTAAAATCATAATAATTCTCGTTTTTATAGTATTGAGAAAGAACTTTTCTATTAAATGGTGTAATACTATCAATTTTACCAATACATAATGCTAATGGCAAACAAACTTTAATATTTTCATTGCCACTTCGTTTTAATAATCCAAGTGCGGAGTCTGATGATACTATTTCTATAATATTGTTATTAATACCATCAAAATTTTTATATTCAAAAAGCATAATAATCACATCCTTTATAGATATTATATCATTAATCATGGAAATTTTAGTTTATTTGCTTTATTATTTTTTAAATTTATAGTATATTATACATAGGAACTGATATTTATTAGTTGTTCTTTTAGATATAAGTGTTCAAAATAGGCTCTTTTATCGCACCAGTAAGCAATCTGTCCGAACTATAGTTTAGGACTTAAATATAGAAGTATCAATTTCTAATTAGAAGTTGGTACTTTTTTAGTGTTTAAGTTTTGAAAGGATGGATTTTATGATTAATATTACTACAAAAGAATTAGAGATTGAAAATGATTTAAAAAGAAAAATTGAATTTATATGTAATTTTTGTAATACAAAACCTACTATTATAAATAGTAATATTAGAAATATTGATAAATCAAATTTAAGTTATATAAAATCTCATAGAATAATAATTAAAGGTATTACATTTCTTGCATTTAACTATTCTAAAACTTTATATGTTGGTAATTATCAAATAAACTAAAATTAAAGGATTTAGAAACCTTTATTAAAGAGGTAAATTAAAATATAAATATTTGTACTACCTTCTCTTAAAAGTGCCTTTAAAACTGGCAAAAACAAGCATATGTCTTGACTTTTAAATGAAATAATATATAAACCCAAGAAAGAAGTTTTATATTTAGGAAGTTGATAGATATGAAACTTAATATATTTGAAAAACAAGTATTATGTAAAATTTTAAGAGGTGTCAAAAACATATAATCAATTTATAGTCTTTGTTGCCTCTTTTTTAATTATTAGACTTAACTTTTTCCATATAAAGTGTCAAAACTGATAATAAAAGACCTGCATTTGAAGAACTAAAAGAAAATATTAGAAATAAAAAATGTAATACTATTGTTGTATTAACACTAGAAATAATTTATTTTTTCTTGTTTAAAAATATATAGTGCTATATGAATAATTAATCAAACTTATTGTATAAAACTATTATATGTGATAATATAAATATCAATTTAAGGAGATTAATATGGAAATAATAAATTTAAATGAAATTGATTTATCAAGTTTGCAGAAATTAAAAAATCAAGGAACGCAAAGTACTATTTATACTGATGGGACCATATGTTATAAATTTTTAAATGGGCTTTATCCAGATGAAAAAATAGCTGTAGAAAGAAAATTCCGTGATATGGAAGGAATAAAAATAAATGGTGTTTTATTACCACAAAGTTTAATTTTTAATAATGGCAAATTGGAAGGATATACCAATAAATACTTGGCAAATTCTATACCTTTATCAGATAAATTTGAAAAAAATTTTTTTAACTGTAATGAATTATTAACTTATGTGAAAAAAGCAAGTAAAATATTAAGAAATATTCACAAAAATAACATAGGATATCAAGATTTAAGCTTTGAAAATATATTAGTAGATGAAAATGGTAATATTACGTTTTGCGACATTGATAATTGTACTTATAAAAATTATCATTCTGCTTTTTATTCAAAATTATTTAAAGAATTTTTAATTGATTATAGAAACTGTAACATTCCATCAGTAAAAGATGTAGACAAAATATCATTAATTTTATCATTTTATCTTACTATGTATGGACAAGTACTTCAAAAAATAACAAAAAAACAAGATTATTTTTTGACAAGTAATATTAATACATTAAAAAACTTAAAAAAAATAAAAGATATACTTATAGACAAAAAATGTCCTTTACAAAATATACCATATATAGATGAATTTATAGATTTAAAAGATAATTATGAAATAAATAGAAAAAAATTTTTAAGTCTAAAACAAAGAATATTTAAAAATTATTAAACATTTCAATAATAAAGTATATTATTATTTTACTTTTTTAAATATAATGTATTTTTATTATTATTTTCACATATTTGATTAGCTATAATTTTATTGATTAAATCTAATCTATAATTTAAAAAAATCTTTGATTGCTATGCTTATGATAAGTAAAAATTTGATATTTAAATACAACTTTAACCATTTATTTTCATACAAAAACACAGTATATTATAAATTTTACTGTGTTTTTATATCAAAATTAATTCTTACACGTCCAAGATGATTATGATAACTACTAGCTTGTACTATTGTTCTAATGGAATTTGCAATCATACCATTTTTACCTATTAATGACCCAATATCTTCAGAACTAACTAGAACTTGAATTACCTTTATGTTACTATCAGAAATTAAATTAACCTCAACAATAGTATCATCTTTGACCAAGCTTTTAACTAAAAATTCAGTAAGTTCAACTAACTGCATAATTAGCCTTCCTTCTTCATTTTGCTTTCATGAAATTTTTTCATAATTCCATCTTTGCTAAATAAATTTCTTACAGTATCAGTTGGAATAGCTCCATTTGATAACCATTTCATAGCTTTTTCTTCATCTATTTTAACTAAAGCAGGCATTTTTGTTGGATCATAATATCCTACCTCTTCAATAAATTTTCCATCTCTTGGACTTCTAGAATCTGCAGCTACTATACGATAAAATGGTTTTTTCTTTGCTCCCATTCTTTTTAATCTTAATTTAACAGCCATAAAGCACCTCCTTTTAAATATATATACATTATACAATAACATATCTTATCTGTCAACCTTTTTTAGTTAACAGGCAAAAAAACGCATGAAAAATTTTTAGAAAAGTCTATGTTTAATTTTCAAGCATAAACTTTATTTGTGCTGTATTAATTATTTTAAATATTTTTTCTAATTCTTCTTCGGTGTTCATAGAAATTTTATATCGAATTAATTTTAAACTTATATTATAAAAACATTGAACTAATTTGATTATATTTAACGCTATTCTTTTTAGTATACTTAGATTTTTTGCTCCTTTTTTCTAGTGTAGTATTGCTATCTTCTCTAAAATATCTAATAAAGTGTGTAAATTATTTTCAATTTTCCAATGTTTTCTAACTGCATCAACAAATATTTTAACATTATTTTAAAATTTATAATGAAAAATCTTTCTTCTATTATCTTTTTATCATTATTTAAAAATTCTATTATCTTCTTTTCATACCCAATCGATTTAATATTTTTCCACTCTTTGTAGTTGGTTATCCAATATATATTATTAGTCATATAATATTCTCGCTTAATAAATTCTATGTGATTTTTCTATTTCTGAGTAATATTCCAAATCTTTTAGTAGATCATTATCATGACAATATTCACTTACCTCATTATACATAGTTTCTTAATTTGCTTTTAACTCAAAAACATATTCATCCTTAGCTTTTACAATTGCTTTTACTGTTTTTTTTTGCGGATTTAAAGCATCAGCTGTTATTATTGAATCACTTAAATTTAATTGATTTATCAATTTTGGATCCATAGGTATTTCATTTGTTTTTTCTCTAGTATTTTTGGATTATAGCCATCCCATAGTCTTAAGAATAAATACTCATTACAGTAGTAAGTAAAACCTTTTTTTGTTGTTGGTTCACTTCTTAAACTTTCGTTTATTATTTTCCCATCCATACTTTTTATATCTTTTTCTTTAGTTGATTGTGATAAGTTATTAATCAAATTTATTAGGTATTTAATAGTACTAGTATATAAGGCTATATCACTATATCGCTCATATTATGTTTTACTTTGTATTGCACTCTTTCATCATTTAATCTTTTAGTAATTGTTACAAAATTCTATAATACACTTAAATCTATTTCATCATAGTTAATATCTAAATTTTTTACCATATTTTTTATTTTCTCTTTGACATTATATACCATCAATTTTATTCTATACTTCTATAATAAAAAAACGCACAATTTCTCATGCGTTTATCCTGGTTAATAGATAAAATATAATTTATAATCATCTATAATATATCATATAAAGTAAAAATAATAAAAATATAGCACTCATAATAATACCGTTAATTTTATCTACTTTACTACTTTTATATTTTACACCTACAGCTTTTGCAACTAATACGCCACCTATAAGACCACCTATATGAGCAATAATATTTATATTAGAAGCACAAAGCCCTATTATCAAATTAATTGCAATTAAAGGTATTATTTGAGATTTAATTACATCTGACAAATAAACTCTATAGTGATATCCAAAATATACTAAAGCACCAAGTAAGCCAAAGATAGCACCAGAAGCACCACAACTAATATAATTACCATTTAAAAACAATAAAGATAATAAATTTCCAAAGATAATACTACCTAAATAAATAATAATATATTTTATTTTACCAAAAAAACTTTCTAGCTGTGGTCCTATTACATAAAGAGCATACATATTAAAAAGTAAATGTAATAACCCAGCATGTAAAAAACCACTAGTAATAATTCGAATATAAGAAAAACCATTCAAGTAATCAGCACTAACAAGGCCACCATACTTATATAAAACATTCATATCAATTTCAAACAAATTATTACTTTCTAAGGCTGTTATTACAAATAATAGCAAATTTATAAGTAATAATGCATAGGTAATTATCGGCTTTTTCTTTGAAAACACTTCTTCTGCTTTATCATTTTCCTGCTTGTTTTTTTGATTAATATCATTAGTTAATTTAACAAATAATTCTACCCCTTGTTTATTATCTTGTTCAACTTCTAATATATTAGGAAATGTTTTTATAATAAAATCATAATTTTTTATATCATCAAATTTTGTTAAATTAGCTAATTTTATATACGTAGAATCATTATTATTAATATCTACATTATCACCTAAATTTACAAAAATACTTAAAGAAGGTACTTTAAACAAAAACATTTTTTTCTTTATTTTTTTTATAATTTGTTTAGTACGATATAAATCAAAAGATAATTGTTCATTATTATGTATATAATTACTAACAATTCGAATTATTTTATAATCACCATCAGATTTCTCTAACCAAATTTCATCTTTGGCGCCATGTAAAACTACTGGATTATAATTTTGTTCAATTATAAAATAATGAAGTAATTTCATTACTATTTCATCAGATTTATTAAGTACAATATTCATCAAATCACCCGTAATAATATTTTAATACATTTCATAAAATAAGTAAAGGAGGTTTTATGGCAAAAATATTTAAATTGCTATTATATTTCTTACCATGGTTTTTATCCAACATATTATTTAAAGTTGATACTAATTTTTATGAAACAATAAATAAACCTTTTTTTGCACCACCTGCTTTAGTATTTGTAATTATATGGCCTATACTATATTTTTTAATAGCACTTGCACTATATAAAAATAAAAATAAAAATATTACTTTTTATAAAAGTCTCGTTATAAATTATTTTTCTAATCAAATATATACATTTTTATTTTTTAATATTAAAAGCCCCTTTATAGCATTTATTGATTCAATAATAGTATTTATAAGTTCACTATTTTTATATAATGAAACAAAAAACAAATATTTAGTTTTATACATTATTTGGAATTTATTTATTACTATATTAAGTTTAACTATTTATTTTATGAACATATAAATTATATGTTTTTTATTATTTCTATCACATCATACTGATTAGATATTTTTAAAATTGTATAAACACTTTTGTTTACTTTATATATATCTATCCATTCATTATATATATTATCAGAAATATGTAAATTTTCATTATAAAACAATATTTTATTATCATTAACTTTAATATTATTAGTAGTATAATAAACATAATCACAATTAGTATTATTAATACATAAAGTATTATCATTATAATTAATAGATACATAATTTCCATTATTAAAAATAATATTATTTAAATTAAGACTACTTTTAACTATCTTTTTAGGAACATTTAAGGAAACATCATAATTATTATTCATAACTATAAAATTAATTTTAAAATTAATTTTTCTTAATTCCTTAACTAAAGATTCATCATAATCAATAATATATAATATATTTATATTATTTAAACTTAAAATTAAACTATTAAAACTCTTATTACTAAAAAAAACGACTCCAAGTTCATTATAATTTAAATTTAAATCTATTTTTTCAACGGCAACTTCTTTACTTTTTAATATATTTATATTAATAATTAATAATAAAAGTATTAATAATACACTTTTTCTCATAAAAAAACACCCTTACTTAAAGGTATGTTTCTTTTAAATAATTTACGATTATATTCTTATCATTTTTAATATTATCATTTACAATCTTTGTTTCTAAATCAGTTAATACTAGATTAATAAAACTTCCTGGTTTTAAATTTAACAGCTCACATATTTCTATTGGAGATATTTTTATTTCATTTCTAGTTTTTATTTTTAAAGAATCATATTTTTTATTTACCTCATCCAAATCAATTCCTTTTATTTCAGCAGCTATACTAGAAATATATAAACCATATTTATATAAATTATCATTTGTTAAAACATCTAAATTAATAAGTTCTTTAACTTTTTTTATAGTTTCCCTTTCACTTTTATTAAATGGATAGTTGCTATCTAGTTGTGCCCATACTCCAACTAAATAAGTTGTTTTTTTTAAATTATAAGTATTTATCTCAAGAGGTTTCTCTAAAGAAAGTTCCCTTATTAAACTAATGCCATAATCAAAATTAGGACTAGAAAATATTTTATCTAATTCTTGTTTTTTTCTATCATAAGATAAATCCTTTATTAAATATCCATATTTCTTTATACCTTCTATTAATTCGCTTGATAATTTAAAATTAAGTGTAGTGGCGAATCGAATTGCTCTTAACATCCTCAAAGCATCTTCTTTTAATTTTTTACTAGTATTACCAACAACTTTAATTATTTTATTGTCTATATCTTTTTTACCGTTTAAAATATCTATAAAATTTGAATTTGCATCTAGACATAACGTATTCATAGTAAAATCGCGACGCATTAAATCTATTTTTAAATCATTTATATATTCTATTTCAATAGGTTTTCTATTATCTTTATATTTAATATCTTTCCTAAATGTAGTAATTTGAAATTTTTTACCTTTATAATAAATTTCAACGCAGCCATAATTTTCAGAAGCAAAATCACGAAATATTTTTTTTATTTCTTTAGGACGGGCTGAGGTTGTAATATCATAATCAATTGTATCTTTGCCCATATATAAATCTCTAGGAAATCCCCCTACAAAATAAGCCTGATATCCATTCTCATTTAATATTTTTAAAACCTCAAAAACATTATTCAAAATACCACCTCATTATTACTCTAACAAATAATATTTTTTTTAGCAATAGATTTCACGAAAATTTTAGCAAGAAAAAGACCTTAGTAAAATCTAAAGTCATTTATTTTTTTAGTTTAAAGCATCTTTTAATTTAGAACCAATTTTAACACTAACTGCAGTTCTAGCAGCTATTTCTACAGGTTCTCCAGTTCTTGGATTACGTCCTGTTGATGCTGGTTTATCTTTTGCAGTAAAAGTACAGAAACCAGTTAATGAAACTTTTTTATCTTCTTTTAATCCTTTAATGATTCCACTCATAAATGCATCAATAGCACGAGTAGCATCTGCTTTTGTTAATCCAGCTTCTTCAGCCATAAAGTTAACTAAATCTGTTTTAGTCATACTAATACCTCCCTATCTAAGTAAGCTACGCTTACAATTACATATTAACATATCTAATATGTAATTGCAATAATTTTTTTAGCTTTTTAAAAGTTTTATAACAAAATGAAAGATATTTTTCATATATTTCTATATTTGATTAGATAAAAACATTGTATTTATCTTTTTTATATTTAATTTTCTGTTGTTTCTATATCCAATTCTATATTATTAATTTTATAATCTTTATCTACTAAATCTAAATTTAAATTTTCAATAAATAATGTTGCTTTAAAATCCTTTATTGAAGATTCAATCGCTTCTTTTAATTTACTATTTAAACTTAAATTTAAATTTTTAATTGGTGTTTTCAAAGATACATTTTTATTACTTTTTGTTCCACGTACTTGCCCTATTATATCGATAATAAAATCTCCATTTTTAACCTCTTCACTGAAATTATTATTTAATTCAAATATTTTAGTTAAATGAATAGATTTTTCTTTGTGGTACAACTCTTGATATATTTCCTCAGTTATAAATGGAAAGAAAATACTATAATATTGTAATAATTTATAAAGAATAGTATAAATTGTTTTTTGCCCTGAATATCTTTTAGATGCGCCAAATTCCTCTGGTCTATATAATCTATGTTTAACTATTTCAATGTAATTATCGCAGAAATTCCAAAAAAACTTTTCTAGAGTATTAAGTGCAAGACCTACTTCATATTCATCAAGATATTTTGTAAAAATCTTCTCCATATCTTGAAATTTGCCTAAAATCCATTTATCCAAGTATTCATAATCATTAAATTCCTTATCTTCATAATCTGATAAATGCATTTCAATAAATTTAGAAACATTCCATAACTTATTAATTAATTTCCTACCACGCAATAACGTTTCATCACTAAAAACAATATCAGTTCCAAGTCTACCTGTTCCTGCCCAATAACGAAGGACATCTGCTGAATAATTCATAATAGCATCCATTGGTTCTATTTTACTATTCCCTTTAGATTTACTAATTTTTTCATTTTTGTTAGCCATAACAAAACCAGAAATCATTACATTATCCCAAGGTCTCATACCAAAATGATAAAATGATTTTACAATCGTATAAAAATCCCACGTTCTAATTATTTCAGAAGCATTAGTTCTTAGACTCATTGGTTTTAAAAACGACTCATAGTTATCCTTTTCACCATATTTCATATTAATTAATGGTGTAACAGATGAAGTAGCCCAAGTATCCATAACATCAGTTTCAGGAACAAATAAAGCACTTCCACATTTTTTACAAGTATGATTATATGGCTTATCTACTAATGGATTAACAGGTAAATCTTCTTGGCGAGCAAAAATAGGTTCACCACAATCTTTACAATACCAAACAGGAAATGGAACACCAAAATATCTTTGTCTTGAAATACACCAATCCCAAGCAACATTATTAACCCATTCATCATATCTATTATGCATATAATCTGGATGCCAATTAATTTCATTACCTATTCTAATAAAATCTTTTTTATGATTCATAATATCAATAAACCATTGATTCATAACAGAATATTCTACTTCCTTACCACATCTTTCATGCGTTTGAACCTCATGTTCTAATTGTTCTATTTTAACTATATATCCAGCTTTTTCTAAATCAAGAACAATTTGTTTTCTAGCTTCTTTAATTTTCATTCCACCATATTTTTTTACCGAATCAATTATTCGACCATTATCAGTAAAAATATATTTTAGCGGTAAATTATATTTTTTAAACCATTCAATATCAGTTTGATCACCAAAAGTACAGCACATAACAATACCTGTTCCCTTATCAAGAGCAACCTTTTCATCTCCCATAATAGGAACATCAACATCAATAATTGGAATATGAGCATGTTTACCAATCAAATGTTTATTTACATCATCTAAAGGATTTACAAAAACACATACAATAGCTGGTAATAATTCAGGTCTTGTAGTAGCAATAGTAAATTCTTCCTCATCTTCAACAGTTTTAAATTTAACATAATTAAAAGTGGTTTTGATAGTTTTTGTCTCAAGTTCCGCTTGAGCTATTGATGTTAAGCACTCATTACACCACAACGCAGGACTTTCTTTATGATAACAATGTCCTTTATCTACTAGATCTAAAAATGATTTTTGACTTATTTTAATAGTTGATGGACTTACAGTTTTATAATGAATATTCCAATCAGTACTAACTCCCATTTTACTAAATAAATCTTGAAAATTAGATTCATATTTATCAGTTGTTTCATAACATAATTTAGAAAACTCTTCCCTTCCAATTAAAGCAGCCCTTTTACCTTGTTCCTTTTCAACTAATCTTTCACTTGGAAGACCATTATCATCAAATCCAAAAGGATAAAATATATTATATCCTTTTAACCTTTTATATCTAGCAATCATCTCCGTTTGAGAATATGAAAAAATATGTCCTATATGAATTTTACCATTTACAGTTGGTGGTGGAGTATCAATCGAATAAACTTCTCTTTCATCAGGCTTAAACTCATAAACTTTATTTTCTTTCCAATAGTTTAACCATTTTTCTTCCTTTTCTTTAGCATTATACTTCTTATCTAACATAAAATCATCTCCTTAAATATATAAAAAAAGCGCCCTATAATAAGGACGTTTAAACGTGGTACCACCTTAATTCGTATATAAAATACCTCAAAACCTTTAACGCAGTAATACGTAATATCCTACTAAATTCAGAAATTAAACTCCCTTGCTACCTTCTATTATATCAACTATTAGTTTCCAGCCACACTAACTCTCTTTAAGTTAAACATAATATACTCCTCAAGTTCAAAGTTTTTCTATATTATATAATTATTTTATATGTTTTTCAATAGTATTTTTAAAATTTTCTAAAGGAAATCAACTCTTATCAATTTTATTTTTTATTTTATCTAATGGAATTGTAATTACAGGAACAATACTATAATTATCATTCGTTTTTTTATTCAAAACAATTTTATTATTTTCAATACTGTAAATATTGTTACCATTATAAATAGAACTAGTCATAGTATCCTTAATAAAATCTATTTTTAAGCTTTCAGAAACTACGTACGGACTAACATCTGCAAAACTTAATAAACGAGCTCTATAATTGTTATAATCAATTACTAAATCACCATTTTTAATAGAATCTTTTCTAAGAGGTATATAAAACCAATTATCTGTTATTTGTTTTAACACTTTTAAAGCTGTAATTGGATTATATACACCATTAATAGCATAATCATTATCACTTATGTATGGTGACTTATTTGACATATTAATCTTTGCACCTTGATAATTACCCTTATTAAAAGTAATACTATCTTTCATTACAAAGTCTATAGAATCGCTATTTATATTAATTATATAAAAATCTCCATTCTCTGTATTAGATAAGTCACAATTATAAAGATCACCTACTTTATATGAGGCATAATTACCAAAACAAATGTAATGAGATAAATTAGTATTATCATTAATTTCATTTTGAACTTTTTCTTTCAAATTATTTAATATTTTTCCACGGGAAGACAATATTAACAATATTAATATCATTATATTAAGAGCAAGTATTAATACCATATACATCATAGTAGATACTAAAAAACCACGTTTATTTAATTTCATGCAAACACCTACCTATAGCAATTATATATTAATTAATTAATTTTTTCAAGGAAAATTATATTTTAAAGTTTTGTAACAATTTGAATTTCATCTAATAATTTCATAAAACTAACATTATATATTTCGAAATTAGCGAATTTTTCTTTTAAATTATAAGAACTACATTATACCCATATCATTTATTTCTTCTACAATATATTATAAACTATATAATTTAAATTTTGTTTTATATTTTTATAATCATACAATCAACTATAACATAAAATAATAAATTTAATATTTAAAAATTAATATAAAATCTTGTTTATATTTAGAAATTTTTTTCACGGTTTTCTTAGATTATTGATAAGAAAATTGTCTTTTAAAATTTTTCATGATAAAATGATAATGGTGAGACTATGAAAAAGAGACTAAAGCTATGGGTAAAAATAGTAATATTAATAATTATATTAGCAACATTGACTCTTATTTATGGAACCATTAGTAATTATTTTTATAAAGTTAACGAAATAGCTCTATATGAAAATATAAATGAAAGTTATAATGGACTAAAAATAGTTCATATAAGTGATTTATATTATGGACATAACATAAACAAAAAACAATTAAAAAAGATTATTAATAACATTAATTTAATAAAACCCGATATCGTCGTCTTTACAGGTGATTTGTTATATAAAAAACATGACAATGGTATCAGACTACTTTCAAAAATAGAAGCAAATATAAATAAATACTATGTAACCGGGGATAATGATTTTGAAAATACTAATCAAATACTTGATGAATGTGGATTTACTAATCTAAACGATACATTTGATTTAATATACAAAGATAAAACTCCTATTTTAATAGCAGGATTGAGTACTGGTGGTAATTATGATAGCAAATTACAAACAATAGTAAACTTTTTAAATAAAAATGAATTATATAGTATATTACTAACACATAATCCTAGTGTCATTGATAAATTAAATTATAAAAATTTTAATTTAATATTAGCTGGTCATACTTTGGGGGGAATTATTAATTTACCATTAATTGGTGGTATTATACTACCTCAAGATAATTATTTATATGGTAAAAATTATTATAAAAAAGGTAATAGTAAAATCTTTATTTCTAATGGCCTAGGCAACAATAATATTAACTTTAGATTAAATAATACTCCTTCTTTTAATTTTTATAGATTAAGAAGCAATAGAAAAAACTGATTACAAACTAATCAGTTTTTATACTAAATCATTGTTATAAATATCTAAATTTAAATAAAACCAAGATGACAACAATTTATTATTATGTATTTTTTTATTTAATAAAATATTCATTAGATCTTTTCTATTAATTGAAATATCATAAGTATCACTATTTTCTATAATAACACTATTTAAAGAAGTTATTCTTATTATTTCATTATCTATTTTAATTGCTAATGAACCCTTTTGTAACGGAATATACAATGATTTATAGTTTAAGCAAACTTCTAATACTCTTTTTATATTATTAATACTGTATAACTGTCTATTATAACTTTTTACAAAAGCAAAATTTTTAAACTTATTTTTATTTATATAATCATTATTTAAAATACTAACATTTATATACTCTCGTTGCTTATAAAAAGCAAAAGATTCAAGAGAAGATATAATATCATTATCAAATATTTCACTAACATAATTTTTTTTAGGATTATATATCAAATAACCAGTAAATTCATTATTTTTATAAATTGAATATGCACAGCTTTGCCACTGTGTACAAATATTTATTATTTCATCTTTAGTTCTTATTGCATGAATATTACTATTTTGATACATTTTTAAAATATTATCTGTATCTTTTTTTATGTTTCTAAACTCAATATTGTTATTTTTAGCATTTACATGATATAAATTCAATATATTAGGATAATAGCCATATTTCTCATATCTTTTATAATCACCTGATAAAACTTTAAAATCATATTTTTTAGCCTTTTGTTCTATTATTCCCATAAGCATTTTTAAATAGCCTTTTTTTCGATAATTTTTGTTTACACAAATACTTCCTACGCACAAACACTTTAAACTTTCATTGTTAAAATATATTTTATTAGCATTTAAAAGGGCAACAGCTATTATATTATTATTTTTCCTTATTACTAAATGATTTTTTTCTTTATTATTACAATATATTTTTGCTACATATTTTTTGAAATAATTTGTATAATCAAAACAATTATCTATAAAATTTATTAAATTATCACTAACTTCTTCCATATTAATAGAAACAGATAAATAATCTATTAAATTACCAACACTATCTACTGTATGAGCAATTGTCTTTAATTCACTAACACTATCTTTCATACAATATCCATTAAAATATTTAAGCATTTCAAAATCGGTATATCCATCACCTATTGTATATACACAACCTTTATCAATATTTTCAAGCTTAGAAATATATGAAATAGCATTTTTTTTATTTGCCTCAATAGGTACTATTTCAAACTGATTTTTATGAAACAACAAATAAGCTTTAACATCATCAAAATGCTCATTTATGTAGCAAATCGCTTTTTTTGCAATTAAATTATCTGGTAGAGTAATATTAATTTTAGATAAATTCTTAGTATTAATATCTACTCTACTATCTGTATCATGACAAGCAAAATATTCTATTTTATTAAAATTGAATATTTTTTTTAACTTTTCTATTGTTTTTTCTTTAATATAACAACTTTTAATAACCTTGTCATCTTTTATAATAGTTGCCCCATGGTTTACTACTAAATAATTAAGTGGAATACAGTCCTTAGTAACATTCATATAATCATCATAGGATCTCCCAGTTGCAATAACAAAAACATTCGTTTTCATATAATCATCTAACAATTTTAAATTTCTTTTAAAATCATAATTATTTATATAAAATGTTCGATCAAAATCGCTAGCTAATAAAAACATTCTATCACCATTATAAGTATAACAGAAAATAGCCTAAAAAAAAAGAACAAAAATTACTTTTGACAATCTTTACAAATTCCTTCTATATTTAAAATATGATTAGTAACTTTATACCCGCTTAGAGTATCTTTGTCAAAAGGACAATCTAAAATTAATTCCTTCTTATTACAATTAATACAATGAATATAATGCTCATGAATATGATGCAATTGATAATAAATTTCGTTATTAAAATTAACATTTTTATCTATTATCTTCTTTTCTAAAAGTTTGGTTAACATACGATATATAGTAGATATATCCATATATACATTAAGATTATCTAATATATTTTTCATAGTAGCACTATCTTTTAAGTTTTTTATAGTATCAATTAACATAACTCTACTTTTAGTTACCTTTAAATTATTTTTTTTTAATAATTCTTCTATCATAATACCACTCCTAAAAGTTCTATTATAATACCACTTACTACACCAACACCATAAATAATTGATAATATGTAAATATTCTCCTTCAAATTTTTATTATATTTAAATAAAATAAGTAAGGCTACCCCACTACCAGCAAGTAAACCAGACATTAAATTTGAAAGTGGTAAAATACCATTTATATATAAAGTTGTAAGTGTCAAAGATGCTGCACAATTTGGTATTAAACCTATTAATCCAGAAATAAAAACACCTAATATTTTATTACTTGTAAGTATATTTTTAATATTATCAAGGCCTATATAATAAAACAAAAAATTTAAGACAAAAGTTATAACCATTATAAATATAGTAATATTTATTGTATGCTTAAATACAGATTTTATTAAATGATGATTACAATCACAATGTTCATCAACACATAATTCATAATTTTCCTGTTTATTTTTTTTATTTCTTAAAATGAAATCTATAGCAAATCCTACCAATATTCCTATAGCAATTTTTATTAACAATATCTTAATTATAACCATTATATTTACCTTTTCAAGTAACATTAAAGGTAACATCTCATCACTAGTCGACAAATATATTGCCACTAATGTTCCAACAGAAATAATTCTAGTAATATATAAATTAGTAGCCAATAAAGAAAAACCACATTGTGGGAATACTCCTAATATTCCACCAAATAATGGAGCTAATTTTTTTGTTTTTGATATCATCGTTACAGATTTATTATTAAAATTATGTTCTACTAATTCTATTATCAAAAAAGCAATAAATAAAAAAGGAATTAGCTTTATACTGTCCATTAATGTATCTTTTATTATATCTATCATAAAACCTCCAAAAGCAAATTTGTTGCATTAAGATTATATTATAGATTAAATTATAAGTCAATATTTATAAAAAAAGTTACATAAGTAACTAATCTAAATCTACATTATGATATACATTTTGTACATCTTCTACTTCATCTAACATATTAACTAATTTATTAAACACTGACAAATCATCACCCGTAAGCGTTATTTTTTCTTTTGGTATCATTGTGATTTCATCATATTCAAAACTAACATTTGGTAACTTTTTACTAATAGCCTCTTTGATTGCAAATAAATCTGTAGTTTTTCCTGTAACAACTGTAATATCATTTTCACTATAAATATCTTCTACCTCTACATTTTCCTCAATCAAAGCTTCCAAAGTTTCTTCTTCACTCAATCCCTTAAATCCTACAATACAAAGATTATCATACATATAACTTACACTATTCATAGCACCCATTTTAGTATGTGTTTTATTTAATACTGTTCTAATATCACTTACAGTACGATTTAAATTATCTGTTAAACAAGATGCAATTATCGTTGAACCTGCTGGTCCAAATATTTCATATTTAGTGCTTTCATAAGATTCATCAGCACCACTGTTAACTTTATCAATTGCTCTTTTTATAATATCATTAGGAACTTGTTCCTTTTTTGCCTTATCTACCAATCGCTTCAAAGCAGCATTGGCATCTAAACTAACACCACCATTTTTTGCTGCTTGATATATCTCTTTAGCATACATCGAATATAACTTACCCTTTGCTGCTCCTGTTTTTTGCTTACTTGCAGCTATATTTGGATATCTACCCATAATACTCCTCCTTTATTTATTTAATCTGGTCTTAGAAAGTGCATCCTTAGCAGCCATTTGTTCTGCTTCTTTTTTACTCTTTGCTCGACCCTTACCATATACAATATTATCTATTTTTACAATATATTCAAAAGTTTTATTGTGTGCCGGGCCATCTTCTTTTGTTAATACATATTCTAAGCTTTTTTTATCAGTTTGAACATACTCCTGCAACTTAGATTTATAATCATTAAAAAAATCTAGAGAGTCACTTTCAATTATTGGAATAATATACTTATATATAAATTTTTTTACCTCTAAAAGGCCTAAATCTAAATATATAGCCGCTAAAAATGATTCAAATACATCAGCTACTATTGCCTTACAATGTTTCCCATCTTGTTCCTTTTGACCATGTCCTAATTTTATATATTCATTTAATCCCAATTTAACTGAGTATTCATAATTAGCGTTTTCACATACATAATGACTTCTCAACTTAGTCATTTTTCCCTCTTCATAATGAGTATGTTGATACAAATACTCACTTATAATTAATTCTAATATAGCATCTCCTAAAAATTCTAATCTTTCATAACTTTCACATTTATTTTCATTGGCATAAGAAGTATGTTGAAATGCTGTTTTATAATACCCTAAATCATTGTAATTAATGCCTAAATCTTTTAGTATCTTCATCAAACCACCTAAAATATTATACCAAAAATATACAAATTATAAAATAGTATTTTACTTTTTTATCTATTTTTAGTATAATTATACTATGAAAAGATTATTAATCAAATTAATTAAATTATATCAAAAAATACCAGGCAACTTCCATAATTATTGTAGATTTTCTCCAACTTGTTCCAATTACGCTATAGAATCAATAGAAACATTTGGTATCATTAGAGGAACTTTAAAATCATTAATTAGAATTTTAAAATGTAATCCATTTGGTAATTATGGTTTTGACCCAGTAATTAAGGAGGATAAAAATGAAAAAAATTATTAGTTTTTGCATATCTTTTATTTTAATATTATGTATTAGTGGTTGTGGAAAAAATTCCAATATGGAAAATATAAATATTTACACAACCGCATATCCGATTGAATATGTTACAAACAGATTATATAAAGACCATAGTACTATTAGAAGTATTTATCCAAATGGAGTCGATATAGATAATTACAAAATTACAGATGTTTTACTTAGTGAATATAGTAATACGGATTTATTTATATTTAATGGTTTGTCTGAAGAAAAAAACTATGTCAAACCAATGCTTAAAGAAAATAAAAATTTAAAAATCATTGATGTTTCTGCAGATATTTTATATGAATATAAAATAGAAGAATTATGGCTTGATCCATCTAACCTTTTAACAATAGCAAATAACATTAAAAAAGGCTTTAATGAATATATAAAAGCAAAATATTTAACAGATGAAATTGAAAAAAATTATAACGATTTAAAAATAGATTTAACAAATTTAGAAGCAAAATATAGAAAAACTACTAAGAACGCTATTAATAAAACAATTATTGTAAGTGATGATTTATTCCTATTTTTAAAAAAATATAATTTAAATGTTATTTCTCTTGATAAAAAAAATAGTGAATATGAAAAAAATTTGGCAAATGTAAAATATTTAATTAACAATAACAATGTCAAATATATTTATTTAAAGGATAATGAAACAAATACTGATATAAAAAATTTGATAAAAAACACTAATGTTTCTTTAATAAAATTAAATACTCTATCTATATTAACTGATGAACAAAGAAATAATTATGATTATTTAACTCTAATGACAGAAAATTTAGAAAAATTAAAAAAGCAACTATATAATTTAGACTAAAAAATATGTTATCTAATTAAAAATAACATATTTTTTTATTTACTTGATCCATAAAACTAACATTATTTAAATTTTCCTTATAAAAAATTTGTAATAAATCTTTTATTTCAACAAGTTCATTTTGCTTTATAATTGGTCTACTATACAATCTTAATACCTTGTAAAATGTAGAATTTATAATTTGTTCAAACTTAGGTGAATCTTTACATATAATATTACTAAATAAAACTTTTGCCCATTCAATATTATTTATATTAAATTCTTTTGTCGATAACTTATCAACTACTATCCTTAAAATTTGAGCTTTATAATCACTTTTTATATAAGTCATCAATCTATAATCAAAGCTCATTAATTTAATGATTCTTTGATTATTTAATATCATATATATGCCTCCAGTTTGACCATTACTTCTTATTACTTTTATATCCATTATTTCAGAATTCATTTTTACCCCCCATTACCTTTTGAAATACCTTTTGTACTTCATTAACATCAGAATCTAATTCCAACTGTTCGTTTATATGTTTTAAAATTTTCTTTACTTTATTCCTATCATTAGAATTAATAATATTTTTTTCCATATACCATAAATTAAATAAAGTAAGATGCAAATCAAAATTTTCCATTGAAATAATATTAAAAATATTATCGAATTTACCAACACACTCATAATCTAAACACTCATTAATCAAAGCATTATTTAACCATATTAAAAATATTCTTTTTTGATTAAGAGTATATTTTTTATTTTTTCGCATGTAGTTCCTTTCTTTTGATTTTTTCTGCTTTAATAGAAGTAAAATCAAGTCCACATAATTTTTGTTTTTTATTCAAAAATATTTGTTTAATCTCCCTTAACTGATCCTCAGTTAAATTATCGTTTATAACTTTTACAATACTACCATCTAAATTTTCCTTCCAAAATATAAGATCTATTTCTTGATCATTTTCAGTTAAACCGTACAGAACAGTTTTTCCTAAATAAGAATCTACACTACCACTACAAGAATTATTAAAACCTACATCAATAAAATGCATAAAAATCTTCCTTTCTTATAATATTTGCGCACACAATTGAACATTATAACACTTTTTTGAAGACTTTGCAAGTCAAAATTTACATATGTTAAAATTTCTTGTTAAAATTTCATGAATTATTCCTATATATTATATTAAAAAAAAGAAAAAATTATAATTTTTATTATAATTTAGTTTTTTTTAAGTACTAAGAAGCCTAGAATAATTATAACAGGAAATAATAAAAGCCCTATTGATTGACAAATTTTACTGTTAATTCTAAAAAGAATAAATGATACTATTAATAAAAATAACATCAATAAAGAAACAAAACTAATTTTCTTTTTCATTTTTTTGAACACCTATAAATAACACTCGCTATAGCAGAACCAAATAAAGGTGCTAAAATAAATAACCATAATTGATTTAAATATTTAAAACTAACAAGTGATAATGAAATACTAATAGCCGGATTTGCACTTATACCAATTAATTTAATACCAAATAAATTCACTAATATCAATGAAAGAGCTATTAAAATTCCAGATATGTTACTATATTTTTTATTATCTGTAAATAATAAAAATGTAAAAACATAAAATAGGCTTAAAATACTTACACAAATAAATGCCCCTAACATAGTTATATTAGAGTAACTATTAACCCCCATGCTAGTTTGCCTAAAATCACCAATAGTATTAATATTATTTAATATAAAAGCAAGAAATAATGCTCCCAATATTCCGCCGAGAATTTGTGCTACTATACATTTAATAAATTCTTTTCCCGTCATTTTACCATTTGTATAAAAAGCAAACGATACAATGGGATTTAAGTGACAGAAAGATGTTGATTTCATCATATAAAAACTTATTAAAAAAGCAATCCCCAATGTCAAAGAGGTTAAAAGAATATCATCATTTAATACATAAACTCCACATCCAAATAATATCAATAAAAATGTTCCAAAAAATTCACATACATACCTTTTCATAATTCCTCCTACTTTATTATACCAAAAAATTTATTATATTGTATATATTATATTCTTTTAGGAGAAATGTCTATATCTATATTTATTTTACTATCAGTATACATATCCTTTATTAATAATAAATATTTATAAATATTTTTTAGTTTTTTATATTTCAATATTATTTGAATATAATATTTATTATTTATTTTAGAAACATTACTATCACTTGGTCCTAAAACCTTTATATTATACTTTAAAAGAAAAGTTTTTATTTTTATTGCTTCTTTATAACAAATATCATAATCATTACCAACTACCTTTATTAAAGTTAAATCAGTATATGGAGGATAATTAAGCATTTTTCTTATCTTCAACTCTGCATTATAGAAACTAACATAATCATGTTGACTAGCATATTTAATACTATAATGATCAAGATTAAAACCCTGAATAATCACATTGCCTTTAAGTTTACCTCTACCACTTCTTCCAGCTACTTGATTAAGAAGATCAAAAGTTCTTTCTGCACTTCTATAATCTGGAATATTTAAACTAGCATCTCCATTTATAACACCAACTAAAGTAACATTTTCAAAATCAAGTCCTTTAGCAATCATTTGTGTTCCTACTAAAATACTTGCCTTCTTTTCTTTAAATGCTCTAAGAATTTTTTCATGACTGCCTTTTCTAACAGTAGTATCCACATCCATTCTCAAAACAGGAACACTAAATATTTTCTCTACCTCCTCTTGTAATTTTTCTGTACCAAGTCCAAATGATATAATATCCTTACTATGACAACTAGGACATTCAATCATTTTACTACTAGTATAATTACAATAATGACAATTCATTTTATTTTGCGTTTTATGATAAACAAGAGAAATATCGCAATTAGGACATTTAGCAATATAGCCACAATTATTACAAGTAACAGTAGTTTTATATCCTCTTCTATTTAAAAGCAAAAGAACTTGTTGATCTTTTTCTATACAATTCTTTATTTCTTCTATTAAAATTCTAGATAATATTTTATAACCATTTTTTATTTCTTCCTTCATATCAACTAATTTTACCACTGGCAAAGATTTATTGATTCTATTTTTCAACTCTAATAATTCATATACTCCTAATTTAGCTCTCGTATAACTTTCTATAGAAGGGGTTGCACTTCCTAATAACAAAGGAATATTATGATACTTAGCTCTTTTTAGTGCTATATCTATCGCATCGTACCTTGGAGAATTATCTTGTTTATAAGTATCAGTATGTTCCTCATCTATAATTATGAGTCCCAAATTTTTAAAAGGAGAAAAAATAGCACTTCTTGCTCCTATTACAATTTTTACTTTTCCTTCAGATACCTTACGATATTCATCATATCTCTCACCATCAGAAAGTCCACTGTGCATAATAGCAATATTGGAACCAAATCTATTTTTAAATAATTCTACAAATTGAGGAGTTAAACTAATTTCTGGCACTAAAACGATAACTTCTTTTTGTTCTATAATTTTTTTTATTATATTCATATAAACTTCTGTTTTACCACTACCAGTAACACCATAAAGTAAAAATGGTTTAAACTGTGTCCGACAATTTAAAACCTTATCAACCACTTGCTGTTGATCCTTAGATAAAACAATCTCATTCAAACTCTTAAAGTTATCTAGTGACAATCTATATACCTCTTTTTTTATTTCACCTATTACGCCATGCTTTAATAATGTTTTATAAGCACTTATAGATATACTAACTAAATTTTTTTTCTTAATTTCGCATTGTTTTACTTCATCAATTATTCTTTGTTGTAATTTATTCTTAGCATTATATTTTTTATTTAATAAAATTGAATACACCTCATACTTTTTAGAAATTTTAGTTTTATTTTGTGCTTTTAAAGCTTTAGGTAACATAGTTTGATAACAACTAATTAATGTTGATAATGTTTTTTTACTCATGTATTTACCAATTAATATCATTTCATCAGTTAAAACAGGATTTAAGTCAATCACCGAAATAATTTTTTTCAATTTATAATCTACATTATAAAATCCAATTTCCATTACAAAACCTTCTAATTTTCTATTAGAAAAAGGAACTAATACCCTTATTCCTATTTTCATTTTATCTTCTAAAATACTAGGAACTTCATAAATAAATGTTTTATCTAACTTTTTGGATGAAATTTCTACTAACACTTTTATATGCATAATATCACCATCATCATTATAATATAACTTAAAAAAAAAAGAAATATAATTATATAATTTAGTTTTTTCTCCGTGAATTTTTATTTGAATGTCCGTTTTAATAAAATAACGAAAATTAGTCTAATTATAGTATAATATATATCGTTTCTTTGTAATTATAAGAAAGTGAAAAATGAAAACATGGAAACATAGTGAAGATAATAGAAATTAAGTTGATTATGCTAATCAAACAGAAAGTAAATGTCCTAAACTTAACCGTTAGCCTTACGTTAAGTTTATATATGATTCAAAGGTTGTTCAAAGAGCTGATGCTAATCTTATTAATTTCAGAGAAAATATTGATTTAGATGCAGAAGAATTCAAAAAGTTAGATGCAATTATAAAAAAAGTACTGATGAAAACAAATCTGTTTCCACTTTATATAGCTATGTTAATAATGGCTATTTAAAAACTAAAAGAATTGATTTACCTTATTGTCAAACACAAAAAAAGCATAATAAAAAGTATGAATACACTGACAATAAAATTGACAGAAGTAATCATACTTACCTTAACTATTTGTCATACATCCACAAAAATCCAAACTGTAATTTATGGCAATTAGATTTCTTGGGTACTATCAAATCTGATAGTAAAAATATTTTATTATTTATTTTACCAAATGTACACTTTACTTTATTAGATATCATAAATAATCCAAATTCTAAAAAAGTAATTGAATTTTTTGATAGTTTAGAAAAATTAATTGGAACAGAAACATTTAAAGATTTAATACCTGTTATCTTAACTGATAGAGATTCTTGCTTTAACAATATTGAAGGTATTTACTTTTAAAAAATAATAGGAGAAGAAAGATGTAAATTATTCTTTTGTGTCATTATGTATCTAATCAAAAACCTCATGTAGAAAACATTAATAAACAAATTAGAAAGTTTTTCCCAAAAGGAAAATCTATAGACAGCAACATAAAAGAGTTTGTAAAAAACAACAATATAACATTGCTAAATACACCGATTAAATCTTTAGATGGTAAACCTAAAGATGCATTTATTACAGTTTATGATGAGAATTTATATAATAAAATTTTTGATATTGTCAATGACGAACAAAAGTGAGTTCATCTTGATCATTGACAATAATTACTATTTAAAATATTCAAACAAATAAAGTTATTCTTTATTTGTTATCAATAATATAAATACTACAAAAAATGGAAATAACCTCCGTATTTCCGTTGTGGAATAATTTATATATTTATTACTAAGAATACATCTTTTATCAAGTTTATTTTTTTATCACTATAAAAACGGTATTAAATCTAAAAAAATTTGTAAAAAAACGCAGTAATAATTATACCTTTGTATAAATAAAACTTTCAATAACTTATAAATTATTGAAAGTTCTTTTAAATATTAGTAAGACTACTCTCTATATTATGAATAGCAAATCGCTCGCCACGGCAAAGCTATCTATCACAATAATTTGTTTACAAATTATTATAAATTATTAAGTATCATTTACAGTATATTTTTAGCTTTTCTACTTTTTTAATTTCTGTTATCTTTTTGTTTAGATAGCAGATTTTTTTAGGGTTATAACGGGGCGCACGGAACCGTTGCTGCCATCCACATTGCTGCTGCCCACGTGGCCATCATCGTGGTAGTCCACAATCCACACGCTTTTAGTGAAATCTCCATATTGGCTCATCGTCCAATACCAATATTTACTATTATATACCCAACTTGGTGTTTCTCCATTTTGTGACATTTTTATTGTACCTTGTCCATTATCGCCATATCCTAAATTATCTATTAATTCATTATATGTTATTAATCTTGCACTATAGCCGGTTTTATCCTCTTTTAGGTCATTTACCTTTAGTTTATCTAAAGCCCATGCATCTACTACATATTTTACTTCACTTTTTGCATAATCTGTCGTACATCCTTCAGATATCCATTTAGAACCATTAGCTCCACATGTTGAACTTGAATAGTACGCCATTCCTCCATAGCCATTATAATCATCGGCTTTTTGATACCTTGAGGCACTTGTACTACTTGTTACATACATATTCACATGGTTATTTTCTGTTCCTACTCCGCCATATTTATTTACTTCAGCTACTGTTAATGGTTCTTTCTTTAATAATGTGACCGTATCACTATTCTCATCA
>CAKPFG010000005.1 GCA_934153675.1 uncultured Bacilli bacterium | reverse complement strand
TATAAAATAGGCGATGAAATCACATATAACGGTATTAATTTTTATGTTATAGAAAATAGTGATGAGAATAGTGATACAGTCACATTATTAAAAGCAGAACCATTAAAAAAGGGTGAAGTGGATTTATCATCAACAGAAATTGCTAGCAAAGTATCTTTTGACAGTAATAATTATTTAAAAATGACATATTATGCACGAGATAATTGTGTATCAGCTGGTGATGAATCTGGTTGTACAACCGATTATAAATTATCAGATGTAAAACAAGTTGTAGATGTTTGGTCAAATAGTAAATTAAAAAACAGTGACCTAAAAGAGGATAAAACAGGCTATAGTGTAAGGTTAATAACATATAATGAATTGACAGATAACTTAGGATATGGTGACAATGGACAAGGTACAATAAAAATGTCACAAAATGGAGAAACACCAAGTTGGGTATATAATAGTAACTATAGGTATTGGACGATGAGTCAAAGAGAAGATTCCGTTTCTTACGTGTGGTATGTGGACGGCAATGGCGACGTATATCATAGCCATGTGGATGACAACTACTACGCTGGTTCTGTGCGCCCTGTTATAACCATAAAAAAATCTGCTATCTAAACAAAAAGATAACAGAAATTAAAAAAGTGGAAAAGCTAAAAATATATTGTAAATGATATTTAATAATTTATAATAATTTGTTCACAAATTATTGTGATAGATAGCTTTGCTGTGATTAGAATTTGCTATTTATAATGTAGGGAGTAGCCTTACTAATATTTAAAAGAACTTTCAATGATTTATAGGTTATTGAAAGTTTTATTTATACAAATTGTATTTATATTAAAGTAGTTTTGTTTTTTTTCTTGAAAAAATTGCTCCTTTTTAGTATAATCAATTACGCGGTGATTATATGTTTCAAATTGGAAATGTTAAAATAAAAAATAATGTAGTTATGGCTCCAATGGCTGGAATTAGTAATAGTGCTTATAGGACTATTATTAAAAATATGGGGTGTGGATTAATAGTGGCTGAGATGGTAAGTGATAAAGCTGTTTGTTATAAAAATAAAAAAACACTTGATATGCTTTATATGACTGATTATGAAAGACCTATTTCACAACAAATTTTTGGTAATAGTAAAGATTCATTTGTAGAAGCTGCAAAATATATAGAAGGTACTATGCATCCTGATATAATAGATATTAATATGGGTTGTCCTGTCCCAAAGGTTGCGCAAAAAACACAAGCCGGCAGTGCACTTTTGAAGAATCCTGAAAAGGTGTATGAAATAGTAAAATCAGTTGTTGACAATGTTAATGTACCAGTAACTGTTAAAATAAGAAGTGGTTGGGATAGTGAACATGTTAATGCAGTTGAAATTGCTAAAATTGTAGAAAAGGCTGGAGCGAGTGCTATAACTGTTCATGGTAGAACAAGAAATCAAGGATACAGTGGCAAAGTTGATTTAGATATTATAAAAAGTGTTAAGGAAAATGTTAGAATCCCAGTTATAGGAAATGGAGATATAAAAAGTTGCTATGATGCTAAATATATGCTTGATTATACAAAATGTGATGCAATTATGATAGGTCGTGGTATAATAGGAAATCCATGGCTTATTAGAGATTGTGTGAATTATTTAAAAGATTCAACATTGCCTTATTCTGTTAGTTTAAAGGATAGAATTGATATGATAAATTATCATTTAGATTTACTTTTAAAAACTAAAAGTGAAAAGGCTGCTGTTTTGGAAATTAGAATGCATATATCTAATTATTTAAAAGGAGAATCGTCTTTAAAAGATTTGAAACAGAAAATATTTAAAACAAATAATTTGGATGAAATAAAACATTTATTATCTTCCTATTTAGATAATTGCAATAAAAATAAATAAATGATATAATTTTTTATAGAGAGGTTGATTTGTTTGAGAGAATTTAGTGAACAAGAGTTAGTTAGAAGAGAAAAGTTAGAACACATTCAAAATCCATATCCAGATAAGTACGAAGTAAATTATTCGTTGAAGGATGCAAAAAATCTTGATGATGGCACTTGTAATGTAAGAATTGCAGGACGTATTGTTTTGATGCGTAAAATGGGGAAAATGTCTTTTTTAACATTGGCTGATATAGAAGGAAGAATACAAGTTTCTATTAAACTTGACTGTGTTGGAGATGAGAATTATGCTTTTTTTAAATCCAATATAGACATAGGTGATTTTATTGGTGTTGAGGGGGAAGTCTTTACAACTCATACTGGAGAAAAAACTGTAAGAGCAAGTTCTTTTAAGTTTTTAGGTAAAGCATTAAGACCATTACCAGAAAAATTTCATGGATTAGAGGATGTCGAAACAATATATCGTGAAAGGTATATAGATCTTATTATGAATGAAGATGCAAGACGCAAGTTTTTGTTTCGTAGTAAGTTTATTCATGAAATTAGAAATTATTTAAATAATTTAGGTTATATTGAGATAGAAACTCCAATTTTATCTTCTAAGGCGAGTGGAGCCAATGCTAAACCTTTTGTCACTCATCATAATGCTATGGATAGTGATCTTTATTTAAGAATTGCACCTGAAACATATTTAAAAAGAGCAGTAGTTGGGGGATTTACAAAGGTATTTGAAATAGCACGTTGTTTTAGAAATGAAGGAATGGATGCTACACATTTGCAAGATTTTACGATGTTAGAGTGTTATGGTGCATATTTAAATTATAAAGATAATATGAAAATTACAAGAGAGTTATTACAAAATGTCATAAAAAGTATTTTTAATACATTAGATATATATGTAGGAGATAAAAAAGTAGATTTATCAGGTGATTGGGAGATTACTTCTTTTAGAGATTTATTGATTAAGTATTGTAATATAGATTTAAATATATATAGTAATAAGGAAAGTCTTCTTTCAAAAATAAAAGAGGATAATATTGAAATAGATAGTGAAATACCTCTTGAAAATTTAGGCTATGGTTCTTTAGTTGATCAATTATATAAAAAAGTAGCACGTCCTCATATTATAAATCCCGTTTTTTTAACTGAACATCCAATTGATTTATCACCACTTGCTCGTGCAAATGATAGTAATAAAAATATTACTGATAGATTTCAGTTAGTAATTAATGGTGCGGAAATTATTAATGCTTACTCAGAACTTGTAGATCCTATGGAACAAGAAAAGAGATTGAAACATCAAGCTGAATTAAAAGCAAAAGGCGATATAGAGGCTATGCCTATGGATTATGATTATATAAAAGCTATGGAATATGGTATGCCACCTATTAGTGGGTGGGGTATGGGTATTGATAGAATAGTTCAATTGCTTACAAATTCTAATAATATTAAAGATGTTGTTTTATTTCCACTTATGAAAAATAAAGATTAGGTGAATTATGGTTTTATATGTAGTAAGACATGGTGAAACATTAAAAAATAAATATGGATTAATTCAAGGTCAAACTGAATGTGATTTATCAGAAAATGGAAGAAAAAAGGCTTTAGAATTAATACCTATAGTAGATAAATTAAATATTGATGTTGTTATTTCTTCTCCCTTAAAAAGAGCGATAGATACGGCTAGAATTATTACTAGAGATAAATATCCTATTAATATAGATGATAGAATAATAGAAAGAAACTGGGGGCTTTGTGAGGGTGCATCTATTGATTTGGTAGATACAGTTAAATGTTGGAATTTCTTTTTAAATACTTCTGATAATGGAATTGAAAAGGTTCAAGATTTATTAGGAAGGGTTTCTGAATTTTTAGAAGATATAAGAAGTAAATATAGTGATAAAAATGTGTTGGTAGTATCTCATAGTGCTATTCTAAGAGCAATTCATTATTGTATAGGTCAAATTCCTTTAGATGGTGATATGAGTAAAATAGATATTCCTAATTTGAGGATAATAGAATATGAATTATAGGAGGACATATGAAAATATTAGCTGTTAATTGTGGTAGTTCATCTTTGAAATTTCAATTGTATGAAATGCCTGAAAAGAAAATTTTAATTTCTGGAAATTTTGAGAGGATAGGTATTGATAATAGCTTTTATAGTTATAAAATAAATGGAGAAAAAACAAAAAAGGTATCTTCATTTAAAAATCATGCGGATGCTGTTAAAATTTTGGTTCAAGTATTGATTGATAATGATATAGTTAGTGATTTAAGTGAAATAAAAGGAATTGGTCATAGGGTCGTACAAGGTGCTGATAAATTTCAAAAAAGTGTTTTAGTAACAGATGAAGTTATAAAACAAATCGCTGATTTATCTAGTTTAGCACCACTTCATAATCCAGCTGCTTTAGTTGGTATTAAAGCATTTCAAAGTGTTATAAGTGATGCTAAACACGTTGTTGTATTTGATACAGCATTTCATCAAACAATGGCAGAGGAAACTTATTTATATGCTTTACCATATGAATGGTATTTAAATTATGGTGTTAGAAAATATGGTGCCCATGGAACTAGTCATAAATATATTACTGAGTTTATGAATAAGTATTATCATGAAAATAAAAAATTAATAATTTGTCATTTAGGTGGTGGTTGTAGTATTACTGCTGTAAAAGATGGAAAAGTAGTTGATACATCAATGGGATTTACACCGAATGCTGGAATTATAATGGGTACTCGTTGTGGTGATATAGATGCTTCAATTATTCCGTATATTATGGAAAAACTTGATTTATCAACTAAGGATATTGACCAATATATTAATAAAGAAAGTGGCTTTAAAGGAATTACAGGTGGAATTGTTGATTCTAGAGATATAGAAGATGGTGTTGCTAATAATGATCATAAATGTATTTTAGCTCAGAAAATGTTTGTTAGAAGTGTAGTTAATTATATAGCAAGATATTATGTTCTTTTAAATGGCGTAGATGCTATTTGTTTTACAGCTGGTATAGGGGAAAAATCTCCGCTTACAAGACAACAAATTATTGAAAGTATTTCTTCTTTGGGTGCAAAATTAGACCCAATTGCCAATAAAGAAAGAAATGAATTTACAAAAATATCATCATCTGATTCTAAAATAGAATGTTTTATGGTACCAACAGATGAGGAAGTTATGATAGCTACAGATACGTATAATTTAATAGAAGGCTAATACCTTCTTTTCTTTTTTGTAAAATTATTGTATAATTGTGATAGATTGGATGGTAATATGAATATCTATAAAAAAATATACAAGGAAATAAAAAAAAATAATAGTATTGTAATTGCAAGACATATAGGTGCTGATCCTGATGCTTTAGGTAGTACTTTTGGACTTAAGGAACTTATTTTAAATACATTTCCCAATAAGTCTGTTTATGTAGTTGGTCTTCCTGCTAGTAAACATAAATATATAGGGGAACTTGATAATTTTTCGACAGATCTTTATAATAATTCTCTTTTGATTGTTTTAGACACACCGGATGTTAAAAGAGTAGATGGTATTGATCCTATGAAATTTAAGTATAGAATTAAAATAGATCATCATCCATTAGTTGATAAGTATTGTAATATAGAACTTATTGATACTAAATCAAGCAGTGCTTCTCAACTTATTATTGAACTTGCTTTTAAAACGCCTTTAAAAATTTCTAAGAAAGCTGCTGAAAAATTATTTATAGGGATAGTAGGGGATACTAATAGATTTTTGTATTATTATACAACGGCCAAAACTTTTTCTTTGGTTTCTAGATTAATAAAAGAAACTAATATAGATATTACAAAATTATATGAACCTATGTATTTAAGAGGAATTGATGAAATTAAATTACAAAGTTATGTGATTATGAATCTTCAAATAACAGATAATGGATTAGGATATATAATGTTAGATCAAGATACTTTGGATAAATTAAAAACTGATGCTGCTACTATGACTAATATTGTAAATTTTTTAACATATATAAAAGAAATTATAGTATGGGTAATCTTTGCTTATGATAAAAATACCGAATTAGTAAGAGCTTCATTAAGATCTAGAGGCCCTGTTATAAATGAGGTTGCATCTCATTTTAATGGTGGGGGGCACATTTATGCGTCTGGAGCTAGGCTTAATAATTTTAAAGAAGCTTTAAAGATGGTAGAAGAGTTAGATTTGTTGTGTAAGGAATATAAATATGAAAAATAAAGCCTTTACTTTAATTGAATTAATGGCAGTGGTGGTTATAATATCATTAATATGTTTGTTAACTTTTCCAAATATAGTAAAACAAATAAAAAAAAGTGAGGATCAAAATAGAAGTAATACGGAAAAAATAATTTTATTAGCAGCTAAAAAATATATAAGTGATAATCCTGATAAATATGAAGATAATAAATGTATAGCTATAAAAACTTTAATTGATAATGATTATTTAAAGGAGGATATAGCTGATGGAATACAATATGATTTTGTTAGTTATATTGATGAAGACTATGTCTTAAGTGATGAGTGTAGCATAGAAAACTAACCAATATTTATAAATAATAAATATAAATGGTATATTTATGATATCGTGTAGAAAGGTGATAAAATGAAGACTATTGAAGATTTTAATTTAAAGGGGAAAAAGGTTATTATTAGAGTTGATTTTAATGTGCCTATTAAAGATAATAAAATACTTGATGATAATAGAATAATAATGTCTTTGGATACTATTAGATATGCAATTAAAAAAGAAGCAAAAGTAATTTTACTTTCTCATCTTGGTAGGGTAAAATCAATAGATGATATGCGTAAAAATTCACTAAAAATAATTATTCCAAGATTAAGTGAACTGTTAAAAAAACAAGTCATTTTTTCTCCTGTTGCTATAGGTAGGCAATTAGAGGATATTATTAATAATATGTCTAATTGTGATGTTGTTCTTGTTGAAAATACACGTTTTTTAGATTTAGATGGTAAATTAGAATCTTCAAATGATATAAATCTTGGTAAATATTGGGCTAGTTTAGGAGATATCTTTATAAATGATGCATTTGCAACAGCTCATAGATCGCATGCTTCTAATGTAGGCATTGCTACTAATTTACCCCATGGTATTGGCTTTTTAATGAAAAAGGAACTTGATATATTAACCAAAGTTAAAAATAATCCTAAAAGGCCTTATACGGTTATACTTGGTGGGGCGAAAGTTAAAGATAAAATTGGTGTTATTAATTCTTTAGTAAATAGTTGTGATTATATATTAATTGGTGGAGGAATGAGTTATTCTTTTTTAGAGGCTTGTGGGTATAATGTTGGTTCTTCTTTATTAGATAATGAATCATATGATTATTGCAAAAACTTATTGGAAAGGTATCAAAAAAAAATTATTTTACCACTTGATGTAGTTGTTTGTAAGGAAATTAAGGATAATTGTGAATATAGAACCTGTGATATAGATTCAATTGAAAATTCTGATATAGGTGTTGATGTTGGCCCTAAAACAATAGAATTATTTAAAAAATACATATTAAATAGTAATATGGTTGTATGGAATGGCACTTTGGGGTGCTATGAGTATGATGCTTTTGCACGTGGTACTAAAAATATGCTTGAAATATTAAAAAATAGTTCTTGTGATACTATTATATGTGGTGGTGATACAGCTTCAGCAGCTATTAATTTTGGATATAAAAATGCGTTTAAACATATTTCAACAGGTGGTGGGGCCTCTTTAGAGTTATTAGAGGGGAAGAAATTACCTAGTTTATCTATTGATGATTAAGGAGTGTTATGAAAAAAATATTAAATTATAGTTTATTAGCAATTGTTACTATAATGGTTCTTTATTTTTCCTTGAAAGATAATTTTAAAGAAATTATAGATACATTATTTAGCATGGATATTAAGTGGTTTATGGTAGCATTATTATGTGTTGTTATATATTTTTTCTTAAAAAGTTTGCCACTTTATTATTTTACTAAGAGGCATAAAAATAAATTTAAATATAAAAGATCACTTTTACTTATTTTAAGAACGCAATTTGCTAATGCAGTAACACCTTTTGCAACGGGTGGACAACCTTATCAAATTTATTATTTGAATAAAGAAGGTATTAGATCTTCAACTTCTACAAGTATCGTTTTAGAAAATTTTATTGTTTATCAAATTGCTTTAGTATTTCTTGGAATTGTAGCTTTAATTAGCAATTATCTTTTTCATTTTTTTCCAAGAAATGATTTGCTAACTAAATTAATAACCTTTGGTTTTTTAATTAATACATTAGTGATTATTATTAGTTTTGTAGTTTCTTTTGGCAAAAAAATAAATAAGAAATTAATTAATATAGCAATTAATGTTTTAACAAAATTAAAAATAGTTAAAAATAAAGAAGTAAAATTAGAAAAATGGAATGAAAGCATTAATAATTTTCATAAAAGTGCGAAAGTATTGATTGGGGATAAAAAATTATTTATTTCTATGATATTAATTAATTTATTGGCTCTTTCGTTTTTATACATTATTCCTATGTTTATATTATTTGCTATGGGGAATTTTAATGTTAATATTTTTACAGCAATAGTTGCTTCAAGTTATGTTATGCTTATAGGATCATTTGTTCCTATCCCTGGTGGAACTGGAGGCCTTGAATATAGTTTTATGAAGTTTTACGGTTTCTTTGTTAGTGGTGGTATACTACCGGCAGCTATGCTTATATGGCGATTCATAACTTATTATTTTGGAATGATAATTGGTGCTATTGCTTTTAATATAAAAGGAGGTAGAAAGTAAATGCGTATAGGTTTATTTACGGATACATATTCACCTCATATTAATGGAGTGGCAACAAGTATTTTAATGTTGGAACATGCATTAAGAAAAATTGGACATGATGTTTATGTTGTTACTGTTAATAATGATATATTATCTTATGATTTTGGTGATAGCAATGTTATTAGAATTCCAGGAATTCCAACTGGAATATATGATTATCGATTAAGTGGTATATATCCTATTAAAGCAATTAATAAAATAAAAAAATGGAATTTAGATATTATTCATTCTCATACTGAATTTGGTATAGGGACATTTGCTAGGATTATAGCTCGACAGTTAGACATTCCAATAGTTCATACTTATCATACTATGTATGAAGATTATGTTCACTATATAACTAAGGGTCATTTTGATGCTACAAGTAAAAAAATTGTTGAATATTTTACTAAATTTTATTGTGATAAAACAGTTACAGAATTAATAGTTCCTACATTTAAAACTTATAATTTATTTAAAAATAAATATAAATATGATAGAAATATTCATATTATTCCAACAGGAATTGAGATTGAACGCTTTTATAAGGAAAATATAGATATAAAGAAAGTATTGGAGATTAAAAATAAGTACGGGATAAATAAAGATGATTTTATAATTTTATTTGTAGGTAGAATTGCTCAAGAAAAAAGTATTGATTTTTTAATTGAAAATCAATCATATTTAGTTCGCAAAAATAAAAAGTGTAAATTAATGATAGTTGGCTCTGGTCCAGATTTAGACTCATTAAAGAAAAAAGCTAAAAGACTTGGTAAAAATGTTATTTTTACTGGCAAAGTTCCATGGAATGAGGTGCCTGTTTATTATAATTTGGCAAATGTATTTTCCACTGCTTCACATACTGAAACTCAAGGACTTACAGTAATTGAAGCAATGGCCTCATCTTTAGCAGTTGTTGCTTTGAATGATGAGAGTTTTAATACAGTAATAAAAGATGATTATGATGGTTATTTATTTAATGACAAAAAACAATATCGTAGTAAAATAGAAAATCTTATGAAGGATAGGGAAAAATGTCTTTTGATTGGAAAAAATGCGTATCAAACGGCTTTAAAATATTCAAATGAAAATTATGCAAAAAGTGTGATTAAAGTTTATGAATTAGCATTAAAAGGAAGAAATATAAATGTTAAAAGAAGCTTTTTTAAAAGAGCTTATGATGTTGTGAAAAGAGGTTTACATGACAAATAAATTATTAGTATTAAATATGAAAATGTATATGGATATTGATGATGTTAAAGAATATATAAAAATGGTAAAAGATCAGGATAATATGATAATATCACCAGAATCTATATATATTCCATATTTTATAAATAAGTATAAATCTATAGCTATTCAAAATATTTACCCGAGTGATTCTGGAGCTTATACTGGGTGTATTTCAGCTAGACAGGTTAAAAAAATGGGTGTAAATTATACTATTGTTGGACATAGTGAGTGTAGAAAGTATTTTAAATTAAAAGATGAGGATATCAATTTGCAAATAAAATCAGCTTTAGCTAATAATTTAAAAGTTATACTTTGTATTGGTGATGATAAAAATATAAGCGATAAGTTGCAATTTATAAAAGATCAACTTACTAATGATTTAAAAGATATTTTATCTAATGATATAATAATAGCTTATGAACCAATTTATGCTATAGGTACTAGTGCTATTAAACCTATAGAAATAAAAAAAATGGTTGATTTTATCAAAAATCAGCTGCGAAGTATGTCTCTTAATTTACCTGTTATATATGGTGGAAGTGTTAATTCTAATAATATAAAAGAATTAAATAAAATAGATAATTTGTCTGGTTTTATGGTTGGAAGATCTAGCTGTGTAGTAAGTGAAGTAAATGAAATGAAAAAAGTTGTTAGTTGTTAATAACTTTTTTTGCGTCTTTATGTAAAGATTCGACAAAACTAGATAAAATATACTCTAGATGATTGTATTTTGTTGTAGTATAATGTGTTTAATAGGAGGATATATGAAAAAAACAAGAATATTAATGATTGATGACAATGTGCAGTTAATAAAGGCAGTAGAGGAATATTTTAAGAATAATGATAAAATAGAATTGGCCTATCAAGCCCATGATGGTATTGAAGGATTAAAATTAATTGAAAATAAAAATGATTATGATGTTATAATATTAGATTTGATTATGCCAAATAAAGATGGCCTTTATGTTTTAGAACAAATGAAAAACAAAAATATAGATAAAAAGGTTATAGTATCAACTAGTTATAATGCTATGGATGTGATTAGGGAAGTATCTGATTATGGTGTAAAATATTATCTTTTAAAACCTTTTGATTTTAGTGATTTAGAAAAGAGAATATTGCAACTTGATAATAAGAAAATATCTAAAAGTATTGATTTACATCAAAATAACTTGCGTATGTCAATAACAAAGACTTTACATGATTTAGGTATACCGTCACATATAAAGGGATATCAGTATATAAGGGATGGTGTAGAAATTATATTTGAAAGACCAGATGTAATCGGTGGAATAACAAAAGAATTATATCCAGAGTTGGCTAGTAAATTTGAAACAACAGTTTCAAGAGTAGAAAGAGCAATTAGACATGCCATAGAAGTTAGTTGGAATCGTGGTGATTGGGATTTGATGGAAGAACTTTTTGGCCATAGTGTTGATATTGATAAGGCGAAACCAACTAATTCAGAATTTATGGTTACAATTGCTGATAAACTTAGATTAGAATATCATCGTGTATAATAGGAAAAATATTTTTTTCCTTTTTTCTTTACTTTTTAAATCTTTTATACTATAATAAAAAACAATTTTAAAAGAGGTGTATTATGAGTTTGCCAGTAATTGTTTTAAAGGGGTTAATACTACTTCCAAAAAATGAAATTAGGTTAGAATTTGATGATGAGAAAAGTAAATCACTTGTTGATATATCAACAATATTCCATGACAGTAAAATACTTGTTGTTAATTATTTTGATTCAAAGGAAAAAGCTATTAATTTAGCAATTTTATCTAAAGTGGTTATTTTTAGTAATATCAAAAATAAAATAGTTTTACCAAATGGTAAAACAAGAGTAACTATTGAGGGAATAAAAAGACAGATAGTAGATGAATTTTTTTATGTTGATGATATAATAGAAGCCAATATTTTAAAAGAAGAATGCAGAAGATTAAATGATGATATTATTGCTGCTACAAAAAGAAAATTAAAATATGAAATAGAAAGTTGTGTTAATAGTGTTCCTTCGATTAGTAATGGAATATTATCAATGTTGTCTAATATTGATGATTTATCTGAAATAATAGATATGACAATTACATATTTGCCAATTGATAAAATTAGATTATGCAAATATGCTTCTACTTTTGATGTTATAAAAAGAAGTGAAATGCTCCTTAATGATTTATATCGGGAAAAGAATATTTTTGAAATAGAAAAAGAATTGGAAAATAAAGTAAAAAAAGAACTTGATATTAATCAGAAAGATTATATATTAAAAGAAAAACTTAAAATAATAAAACAAGAGTTGGGTGATTTATCTTTAAGAGAAGAAGAGGTAAAATTACTTAATTTACAAAATAAAAAATTAGAGGCAAACGATAATATAAAGAATAGAATCAATCGTGAGATTGAGCGTTATTCTAATATTCCTGATATATCGCCTGAAATTAGTGTTGTTAGAAATTATATTGATTGGATGCTTAGTCTTCCATGGAATAAAGTAACAAAAGATTTGACTGATTTAAATCTTATTAGTGAAAGATTAAATAAAACTCATTTTGGACTTGATGAAGCAAAATTAAGAATAATTGAATATTTAGCGGTTAAGAATAATAGTCCTCATTTAAAAAGTCCTATTATTTGTTTAGTTGGACCTCCTGGCGTTGGAAAAACGACTTTAGCCTCAAGTATTGCTTCTTGTATTAATAGAAAATTTATAAAAATAAGTGTTGCTGGTGTTAATGATGAGAGTGAAATCATTGGTCACAGAAAAAGTTATGTTGGTGCATCACCTGGTAAAATTATTATGGGATTAAGAAGAGCCAAAACAAGTAATCCTGTTATTTTAATAGATGAAATAGATAAGATGACAAAAAGTTATGAAGGAGATCCTGCTAGTGCTCTTCTTGAAGTTTTAGATAGTAATCAAAATCATCATTTTGTAGATAATTATATAGAAGAAGCAGTTGATTTATCTCAAGCTATATTTATTTTAACTGCAAATAATATGGATAATATTCCATTAGCACTTAGAGATCGACTTGAAATAGTTCAAATAGATGGATATTCAGAGCTTGAAAAATTAGATATTGCTAAAAAATATTTAGTACCAAATATTTTAGTTTCTCATGGGTTAAGCGATTTTAAGATAATGGATAGCGTTATAATAAATATTATTAGAAATTATACTAAAGAAGCAGGGGTTAGAGAATTAGAAAGATCTCTTGCAACTATTGTTAGAAAAGTTGTTACTCAAATTGTAAAAGATAAAAAAAAGTTATGTGATATATTTATAGATAATAATAATATAAATAAATATTTGGGTAAATGCAAATATATTAAAAAAAGACAAAACGAAAATCAAATTGGGGTAGTAAATGGCCTTTCTTGTACTCAATCTGGTGGAGAGGTTATGAGTATAGAGGTCAATTATTACAAAGGCAAGGGAAATTTAATACTTACTGGTTGTCTTGGTGATATAATTAAAGAAAGTGCAATGATTTCTTTAAGTTATATTAAGGCTAATTATAAGAAATTCAATATTCGATATGAAGATTTAATAAATAATGATATTCACATTCATATTCCAAGTGGCTCTATATTGAAAGAAGGACCATCTGCAGGGGTTGCTCTTACCACTTCTATTATTAGTGCTTTTACTAATTTCAAGGTTAGAGATGATATTGCAATGACTGGAGAAATTACATTAAGGGGGAATATATTACCGGTTGGTGGTCTTAGAGAAAAAAGTCTTGGTGCTTTTATAAGTAATATAAAAACAATGTTTATCCCTGTTGATAATGTAAGTGATTTATGTGAAATTCCAGATGATATAAAAGGAAAAATAAATTATATTCCAGTTAAAAATTATATGGAAATATTCCAAAAATTAGGTGGATTAAATGTTAACTAGAAATTATGATATTTACATTATTTTTAAATTTTGTCAATATACTGTTTATAATGATAATTAAAATAATTTAACAGATTTATTAAGTGAAATAAATTTACTTTTTACATTAGAAAATTTTGTTAGCTGTTTTAGAAGTTTTATAGATAGCAATACTGCTATGAATGTATATAATGCAATTTATAAATTCAGGGATATATCTGATCAATTTAAAGATAAATGTTATGATATTATTAATAATATAATTATTAGTCTAAATAGTTATTATGATAAAAAAGAGAATTATCAATTTTATAAAAATGAATTTTCAGTTAGAATTGATAATAATAAAGTCTTTTTTTAAAATAATCAAACAATAGAAGAATATGAAAAATTATTAATAAGAGTATATCTTGTAATTATAATTTTTAAATTTTACATTCTGATATAATAGGTGACGAAAAATTTAATAGTATGATTGGTGGTATAAATAAAAAATATTATATTATTAGTTTTAGAAAATATTTGACGAATTTCCTTTAATAATATATGATGAATTATTTTATAATATATTTTTAAAAATTATGGGTTAAATAAAAAATAAAAAAATAGTTAATAAAGTAAAGAAGATGAAGAAGAAATTTTTATTTTAAAGGCTATAAATTATGTATTTTCAAATTTAATATATAAGAGCCTAAAATATAAATAAATGTAGATGTTATAAAAATATAATCTACCTTTTTTTATAATAATATTTATATTTAATTAGAACATCTAAAAAATAATTAGTAATAATTTATAACCATTTTACCTATAAATTATTATTTGATAAATAACATAGAGAAAATGTAATTGATAGATTAAATTATGTTTTAAATAAAAGTAAAAAATGAATAATACTTCTATTAAATCCTTTTAATAATTAATATAATTATTTTATTGTCAATTAATGCTTTGAATGATATAATTATATAAAATAATTATTAAGGAGTATTATGAATTTACAAGATATAAATGGTATTGGATTAAAGACTGTCTGTAAGTTAAATAGTATGGGCATTTATACTATAGATGATTTAGTCAATTATTTACCATATAAATATAATGTTATAAAAAGAAGTAATGTTAATAACCTTGCTCATGGTGATAAAATTATTATTGATGGTGTAATTGAAACGGTTCCTACTATTAATTATGTTAATAAAAAAAATGTTATTAATTTTAAAATGAATTGTGAGGGCAGATTTTTTTTAGTAAGTATATATAATAGAATATTTATCAAAAGTAAGCTTAAAATTGGATCTTCTATTACTATTATTGGAAAATATAATAAAAACTTTAATAAAATTGTAGCATCTGATATTATGTTTTCTTTATTACCAAATGAGACTAAATTAGAAACGATATATCATGATAAGAATCTTGGTATTGGTAAATATATTAATTTAGCTTTAAATATATATAAACCTAAAAATATTATTCCTGCTTTTTTAATGGATAAATATCATTTTAAAGATAAATATTTATATTTAAAAGAAATTCATAATCCTACTTCATCTACTTATTTAAAAGAGGCAATTAATACATATAAATATGAAGAATTATTTGTTTTTATGTCAAAAATTGCTGTTTTAAAAAGGAATAGAGATAAATCTATTGGTATATCAAGAAATGTTAATAAGAGTTGTGTTAATAGTTTTATATCAACTTTACCTTTTAATTTAACAAATGATCAACTAAGTGCAATAGATTGTATTTATAATGATTTAAGAAGTGAAAAACAAATGAATCGTCTTTTACAGGGTGATGTTGGTAGTGGCAAAACCATAGTATCATTTGTAGCACTTTATATTAATTTTTTATCTGGATATCAAGGTGCCTTAATGGCACCAACGGAAGTGCTAGCTTATCAGCATTATAATAATATAAAAAAGTATTTGAAAAATGTTAAAATAGAAATACTTACAGGCAGCATGTTGGCAAAAGAAAAGATATCATTATTCAAGAGACTAAAACAGGGCGATATTGATATTTTAATAGGTACCCATGCTCTTTTTGGAGAAGAGGTTATTTATAATTCATTGGGTCTTGTCATAACCGATGAACAACATCGTTTTGGTGTTAATCAGCGAGGAAAATTAAAAAATAAAGGAATGAAACCAGATATTTTATATTTATCAGCAACTCCAATTCCAAGAACTTATGCTCTTACTATATATGGTGATATGTCTATATCAAATATAAAAACACTACCGAGTGGTAAAAAAGATATTATTACACTTCTTATGAATAGTAATCAAATAAAAGATGTTTTAAATTTAATGTATGAGGAAATAAAACTTGGGCATCAAATTTACGTTATCGCACCTCTTACTCATTTAAGTGATAAAATAGATTTGGAAAACGTTGATGAATTATATGAAAAAATGCATAGAGCATTTGGAAAAATTTGTAATATTGGTATTATTCATGGTAAAATGTCTAAGGATAAAAAAGATGAAGTTATGTCCTGCTTTTTTAATGGTGATATTAGTATACTTGTTAGTACTACTGTAATTGAAGTTGGTGTTGATGTAAAAAATGCTACTATGATAGTTATTTTTGATAGTTATAGATATGGACTTTCTACTTTACATCAATTAAGAGGTAGAGTTGGAAGAAATAATTTACAGTCATACTGTATTTTAATTAGTGATAAACAAACAGAAAGATTAAATATTATGACTACTACAAATGATGGATTTTTAATTAGTGAAGAAGATTTTCGCCTTCGTGGTAGTGGTGATTTGTTTGGAATTAAACAAAGTGGTGATATGAATTTTAAACTTGCAGATATAAAAAGAGATTTTAAATTATTATTACAGGCAAAAGAAGATAGTTTTGAATATTTTAAAAATAATAATCCATCATTAGAATTTTTAGAATATTTAAATTTAGGAAAAAATTTAGATTAAAATAATAAAAGTAATTGACATATTACTAAAAATTTAATACAATAGAATTGGCATGATACTCCATGCCGGTATTCTTACTATCTAAGTGTAAGAATACGAACCAAAACCCCCTGAAATTCCCCTCGAGAGAGGGGAATACTTTTGTTTATAAAGGGTTTTTAACTATTTTGAATTTATTTAGATACCATTATCACAAAATAATTAAACGATATACTATATCATGTAATTAATAGATAATGAATTCACTATCGCCACTTCCAATCTTACAGGTCAGAACGTGCCACGTTCATTCATTATTTTCAGAAGGTTCTTCATAAGAACAATGCCATAATCTCTCATTAGCAGTTCTTTTACTTGTTATATGAAGACCTTCTTTTTCGAGCAATTGAAGAATTAAATAAAGCACAAGATTTACTTAATCCAATTATGGATAAGTATGATTATAAAAAATTACCAAAAAGAAATTGAATTATCAGAAGGTAGGAATGTAAGTGAAAGTATATATAGTTAGACATGGTGAAGTACTTCATAATGCATTAAAAATATATAATAATGAAAATGAAGATTTAAATGAGAATGGTGTAAAATAAGCAGAAGAGTTAAAATACAAAATTAAAGATTTAGAGTATGATATGATTATTTCTTCACCATTAATAAGAGCAAAACATACTGCTGAAATAATTAATCTTAAAAATAAAGATATTTTAATCGATAATAGATTGGAAGAAAGAAATCCAGAAGATTTAAGTGGGCAACCACTAGAAGTTACAAATAGAGAAGAATATTGGAATTATTATACAGAAATACAATATGGAACAAGTGAAAATATTCAAGAATTTTTTAAAAGAGTATATAACTTTTTAGATGAATTAAAAATAAAAGATTATGAAAGTGTATTAATAGTAGCACATAGTGGAGTATCAAAGGCATTCAGCGGATATTTTGAGGGAATACAAGATGGAAAGTTCTTAAATAGAGGACTTAAAAATTGTGAAATAAAGGAGTACGAACTAAATTAGGAGGGTAGTATTATGCAAAGGTTTAATTATCATACTCATACATATAGATGTGGTCATGCAGATAACAATATGTCTGATGAAGATTTTGTAAAACTTTTTGTAAAAAAAGGATTTAACAAGATAGCATTTACGGATCATTGTCCAGAAAAAGAGATAATAGATAATAGAAAAAATATGAGAATGAAATACAGCGAAAAAGATGAATATTTAAGTAGTGTAAAAGAATTAAAAGAAAAATATAGAGATATAATTGATATTGAAACAGGATTTGAAATAGAATATCTTCCTGGGCAAGAAGAAAACTTGTTAGAATTAAAAAATGAAACTGATAAAATAATTTTGGGGCAACATTTTATATATGATGAAAATAACGAGATAAAATTTTTAAGAAGAAAAAAATATACAGATGAAGATGCTTTAAAGTATGCAGAATATATAAAAATAGCAATTGAAAAAAATATACCAGATATAATAGCACATCATATGTTAAGTAGAGATACTTATACAGAAGTAGATGAAAAGGTTGCACATATAATTTGTTCAGCAGCAGAAAAATATGGAATACCAATAGAAATTAATTTATCTCATCCTAATGAATGTATAATAGGAAAAAGAGATAATATTGTTTATCCTTGCAAAGAATTTTGGAAAGTAGCCTCAGAATATAGAAATTTAAAGGTATTATATGGAGTAGATGCTCATTGGGATTATCAAATTTTGAATTTTGAAACAGCAATTGAAGTTGCTAATAAACATATAGGAATGGATATTATAAATCAATTAAATTTTTGTAATGAAGAATTAGAGGTAGAATAGGAGAAAAAATGAAACAATATTTCAATAATAAAAATTATAGAATGTTATATTATGATAGTTTTTTTAAGACATTTGCTAATGGAATATATTCAGTATTTACACCTGTTATTTTATACAAATCTGGTGTAAGTATAACAATGATTATTTTCATTTATATGATTCAATTTTTAACTATGGGGCTATTTACACCGCTTGCTGGTACGCTATCTAAAAAAATAGGATTGGCTAATACTAAACTATTAAGTTACATTTTAAAGAGTATAAGTATGTTTTTAGTTTTAAATGTTGAGAAAAACATAATACATTATTTAGAAATTGCAATAATATATGGATTTAGCGGGGCAGCTAATAATCCACTTAATACATATATCCCAAGTAAAATTGTAAAAGAAAATTTTAGAGGAAGATTCAATTCATTTGCATATATTTTAAGATGTTTTTCAAGCATAATAGGATATATATTGGCAGGAATATTTTTAATAAAAGACAATAATTTAGCAATTATAATTTTAGTAACTTTTTCATATTTGATTGCGTATTTAGCATTATTAAATTTAGATAAATCAAATTTGAGTTATGAAATAAAATCATCTTTTAAAGAAAGTTATAAATATTTATTTAATAAAAATGAAAATAAATCATTGAAGAAAGTAAGTGGGTTACGCTCTTTTATAATACTGGAAAGATTAATTGCTGTTCCATTATATTTATATATTTCAATAATGGATTTAAAAACTTTTACATCATTATATGTGATTTCAACAATTATAGAATTATTGAGTTTATTTATTAGTGGCAATACTTTTGATAAAGACAAACAAAGAACTTTTAATATTATTTCTATAATTAAGGGTTTAATAACTGCAATATTTATATTTGCAAAAAATACATATATTTTAATGATAAATCAATCACTATATAAATTAGTTGATAATGTATATGATTCTTCATATTCAACATTGTCACAAAGTAAAGTTGAAACAGACAAAAAAGATACGATGTTACTTTCAATGATTCACGAAATGTGTTTATGTTTCTATGAGTTTATAGTGTTACTTATTTTAATGTTGATAAGTTTAATAAATGTTAATTTTACTTTTAAAGTGATGTTTATAGGCTCAATAATTATTTTATTTATAAATGCAAGATTAGTGAAAAAATGGAATGTAGAAAATTAAATTAAATGATATTTAATTAGGTATGGACAAAGTAATTGTGAAATTAAGGAGTATGAACTGTAGGTGATAATGTGAATTTTAATTATGTTGACTTTTTATCATCTAGTGATAAGAATTTGATAAAAAAATTGTATTATGAATCATTTGATAAAGATGAAAGATTTCCATTTTGGTTACTAAAGAAATGTTCTAAAGAAAAAAATGTAAAGTTTAATGTAATATATAGTAAAGATAAAGTAATTGGTTTTCAATACATTATTGAATATGATAATATTGATTATTTAATGTATTTTGCTATTGAAAAAAGGCAAAGAAATAATGGATATGGTTCAGAAATATTAAGAGAATTAAATAGAAGTTATAAAAATGTTCTATTGTGTATTGAGAAAGCAAATGAACAAGTATCCGACATTAAGAATAAAAGAAAACAATTTTATTTAAGAAATGGATTCGTTGGTACTAATAAGTATATTGTTGATAATAATGTTGAATATGAATTATTGTGTAATAATAGTAATTTAAATATAACTAAAGAAAAATTAGAAAAAAGATATACAATGATGACAAGTTCCAAAATATTAAAATTTATAATAAGTAAAATTTTTAATGTTTATAATATTAAATTGAAGTAGGTGAATTAAATGCGAATAGGAATAGATATAGATGGCGTATTAACCGATATAGAACAATGGCAGTTAGATTATGGAAGTAAGTTCTATTTTGAAAAGTATGATAAAGAGATAATAAATAATGAAGGTTATGAAACCACCGATATATTTAAAGTTGATAGTAAATTAGATGATGAATTTTGGAATGAATATTTTAAAGATTATTCGATAAATGTTGATGTTAGAAAGTTTGCTAGTGAAGTAATAAAAAAACTAAAACAAGATGGTAATGAAGTATATATAATCACAGCAAGAGGTAGTTTTTTATCTCATTCTGCTAGCGTGATGAGCATAGAAGAAAATAGAAATATAGTATTGGACTGGCTAAAAAGAAATGAAATTGAATATGATGATATTATTTTTAGTCCAGAAGATAAACTTAGTATATGTATAGAAAATAATATAGATTTGATGATAGAAGATAAGGTTGATAATATAAATAAAATATCAACAAAGATTCCGGTTATATGTTTTCATGCAGGATACAATAAAAATTGTATAGGTAATAATATTATTAGATGTTATAGTTGGTATGATATATACAGTAAAATAAATAGTATTAAATAACATTTGTTGAGGGATATAGATGGAAGTTATTAATAATGAAAATAAAAAAATAATAGATATTGAACTTTTAGAATTATTAAGTGAAAAAGGTTCAGAAATGACTGTATATAATGATGAAAATTTTGTTTATAAAATATTTAAAAAAGATTATAAACTTGGACATAAAAGTATTGAAGAATTAAATTATCTATCATCTATAAAAACATCAAGAATTTTGATGCCTGAATCACTAATATTTAACAATGATGAATTAATTGGTTATACCATGATTTATATAAAAGATGAAAAAGATATACATAATGATACAATGGCAAATTTATTAAATGAATTAATGATTATAAAACAAGATATTGATATTCTTAATAAATTATGTGTAAGATTAATAGATATAAATAAATCTAATATTGTTTATAACGGTAAATTATATTTAATCGATCCAGGTAATTATTATATTAATGATGTAAATGATTTATTAATATATTATCAAAATAAAGAGATAACTGAAGAAGAAAAACAAAATCTTATTATAAATTGGAATTATAATAAACTTAATAAGTTAATGCATGAATTATTATTTATGAATAATAGTGATATTGATTTTTATTTATTAAGAAAAATAATAGAGTTTTTTGAAATTGAAAGAAAAAAAGATGGTTTAATATATGATGCTGGTATTTATCAAAAATATTTTGATAAAGATTTAACTGTTAGAGATGCAATTAAAAAATTTGTATCAAACTATATTAAAGTTGATGAAGAAGAGAAAAAAATGGTATTATCACTTTTTAAAATGTAGTAATGAGGTGTTATTGTGAAAAGATTATTAAGAATTAGTTTTGATTTATCACTATTATCATTTATACCAATAATATCTTGGTTTCTACTTGGGATAATAGTTGATAAGAATTTAATTAATATATTTACTTTAACTTATCCATTACAATTTATATATTATATAATTAAATCTATATTTTCTACAGGGGCTAATATAAGTAAAGAAAAAGATAAAAATAAAGATGCGGTAATGTCTGGCTTAATATTAGGAACAATTGTTTCTATAATTATTTTTACTGTAATTCTATTAAATGTTGATAATTATATTAGTTTTATGAATATGGATATAAGTACATATAAAAACTTTACTATATATTCAATATTACAACTATTTATTTGTTTAGAATTTGCAATGATGCAAGATAAGTTATATTATGAAGAAAAAAATAAATTAGCAAATAAGCATTCATTAGTATTTAATTTATTAAATTTTATATTATTAATTGGAACAGCTTTAATAACAAAAAATCAAGTTATTATAATTTCAACAACATTAATTCCATTAGCAATATATACTTTGTATATTTATATTAAAAATGGTAATAAGTTTAAATTTAATATTAATGTATTAAAGTGTATAAAATATGATTCAGTTGAGTTATTCAATAATATTGCATTCTTTTTAATATTCTTATTTGGATTATCTAATGCCTTAGAATATGGAGAAACGTATGCAACCGCTTTGACTTTTATAGCATTAATAACAGATACACAATGGGATACATTTGATGCTATAAAAGAGGCAGCAACAATAGATATTAGTAAAAGAAAATTTAATTATATAGAACATAGAAATAATGCTTACAAATTATTAGGAATATTATTTGGGACAAGCTTAATTATGTTTGTATTATTATATGGATTTTATGATTTAGATTTTAAAATTACAATGATATATTTTTCTTTTGAAATAGTAAATTTCTTAATATATCCAATATATAGAATAAAAACTTGTTATTTACAATTAGAATATTCAGCTTTTAAAATTACATCAAATAAGATAATAGCATCAATACTTAGAATGTTCATGTCATTATTAAAAACACCATTTTGTACAGGAATAGGACAAGTATGTTCATCAATTTATCAATTTATAACAGTTAGTATAATGTTTGGTCATAGTTTTAAAATTGATAAAACAGGTTGTGTTATTAAAAAGAAATCAATACTGAATAATGACACTATGACATTATAAATGAGAGTGGGGTACTCACAAACAATGTGTCATTGTGTCATTTATTATTTTAAAGAAGCAAAAATTGGCTTCTTTTTTTGTCAATGTAAATATTTAATTATTTTATTAGCATAATATTTAATAAATAGTGGTAAATTGAAAAAAAATAATCGAAAGGTGTGATATAATATATGTTAAAGGTGGTGAGTAATTTGAAGAATAATAGTGCATTAATTAGTACTGCAATGTTATCTGCGATATTTGAAGAAAATCGACAAGATAATGTTGCTTTGTTAATACCATTTGTTATAAAAATTATTTATGATGATAGTAGTGCAAATGAAAACGGAATTGTAGAAAAAATGCAAAATTGTTATTCTTTTAATAACTTTCCACATGCTATTGTTAAAATAATTATTAACAGATTAAAAAAGCAACAAATTATAAAACAAGATAATGGCAAATATGAGTTTTTAATTGATGTATCAAAAATTGTAAAAGATTTTAATGATAGGCATGAAAAATCTAGAAAAGAAATAGATGAAGTTATACGTGATTTAACTAAATATTTTAAAAAAAACACTAATATCAAATTAAACTATATTGATTGTAGAAATAGTTTTGCAAAATTTCTTGATCAGAATGGATATTTATTATATGAGGATATGGGAAATTCTACTAGAATAAATAAAAATATAGATAGTATCACTTATCACATTGGTAGATTTATTAATGAACATATTGAAAAACAAGATATTATATATAATCATCTTGTTAATATTATTGAAGGTTCTTTAATTGCAAATGCACTTTATGTTAATATTGATAATGAAAATAATGCAGATTTAAAAAAACTAACATGTTTTTTTGATACACCTTTTATGTTAAGGGTGTTAGAATTAAAACTTCCTGATGAAAATAAATCCGCATTAGAATTAGTTAATTTATTAAAAAACTTAAAAGTTAGAATAAAGTGCTTTAGACATAATTATGATGAAATAGAGAATATTTTAGAAGAATATCTAAAAAATTATGGAAAACTACAAGAAAAAACATTAGAAAATTTAATTTTAAAAAATTATAGTGAAACAGATGTTAGACATTTATTAAATAGTTTGGATACATTATTTGTGAACTTAGGAATTGAAGTTGTAGATGTTCCAGAATATGATGAAAAGAAATATAAGAATGTTATTGATGAAAAAAAGCTTAATGAAAATTTATTTAATTCATATAAAAATAAGAAGACCAGTCAAAAAGTAATTGAAAATGACGTAAAATCAGTTTCAGCAATTATGAGGTTGAGAAATGGCAAAGAATATAGAAAATTGGAAGATTGTAATGCAATATTTGTAACTACTAATAGAGATATTAGAATTGAAACAAATAAACTGTTGAATCTTGATATAAATTTTAAAATTAGCCCTGTTATGAGTGATATGGATCTTACTGCAATTGTTTGGTTAAAATCAATGATAAATAATAAAAATTTACCTGAAATGAAACTTACAGAAAATGCAATGGCAGCAATAAAACCATCATCAATGTTAAGAAAGAAATTCAATCAATCATTATCAAATTTGAAAACAAGTAAAGTAGATGTTACTCCAGAAACTTTATATAATTTATTGTGCAGTAATTATTATGTTGAAAATTTGATGTTTAATGTTAATGGAGATATAAAAAAAATTAATCCAGGGGTATTAATCAATACATATGAAGATACATTAAGACAAAATAGCTTATTACATGAACAAGATAATAAGCTTAGCAAAGAAAATGAAGAATTGGTTAATCAATTACTAGTAAAAGAAGAAAATGATAAAAAATATAGACGAAATATATATAATAAATATTCTAAGAAGGAGAATTTAATTATTTCTATCATAAAAACAGTTGAAAAAGCATTACAAATAATATTGTGTTTATTGCTATTTTATTTGAGTTATAAACAAACTAATAAAACTTCACCAAATTTTATTATAAGTAGTTTATATTTTTTTACAGGCTTATATACATTATTGTGTAATTTTATTCCAATCAGTTTTTTTCAAGGATTTGAATTTTTATTCAAAAAAATTAATGATAAGATTTTTATTAGATTAAATCAACATTATACAAAAGTATGTGAAAAAGAAATAAATATGATTTTTAATGTCAAGTAGATAAAAAAAGTGAGAAATAATTCTAGATACCAAAACTAGATACTAAACATCAAAAATAAAGTTATTCTTATAAACTTTGATAAATTTATATAAAAGAAAAAGCCTTATTTTATAAGACTTTAACGCGATATTAAATTGTTAAGAACTGATAATAATATTTCCCCCTGAAGAGATCATTTAACCGTGCTCTCATTTTTTATGCCCGTTTTATAAGGGTTTGCGAGGCATCGGTATTGCTAAAATAATTTTAGGTACAATTTAGGTACAAAAAAATTGAGTTTTAAAATAATTCATTGAAGAAAACTGCCGAAAGTGGCAAAAATCTTCAATGGATTTTTTACAGTGATACGGACAATATAGATTTTATCCGTATGATTGTAATGGTATTATAACGCAAACGGTAGGATATAATTAGCATAAGATCATGGTATAATACATTATGAGGAGATGTCTTATGGAAAAGAAAGAAAAAAACAAAAACAATCTCTTGATGATTTTAAAAAATTACTTACTGAAGAAGAATGATTTTTTAGTTAGTAATGACAACAAGACAAGAAATAAAGATATATATTTAGGGTGTAATAAAGGCGTCATTGCTGTCATTGGAAATACAAGTTTTGTCTAGCAAGCAATGAATTTGTACTTCCGTATGAAATTCGTATTTAGAAATGCCCAAGACCTTTAAATAGAATTTAAAAAAAATAACAGGAATTTTACTAGAAAATTAGTAGGAAATCAAAAAAGTAAGAAGTGATAATATTGAATAAATACTATGAAATGTTTAAAAAATAATGAAATTGATATATAAGCACAAAACAATTAAGATTAAAGTTAAGTTATGAATTATGTTATAATGATTTAACATTTGTTCTTTTTTTACTAATCTTTAAAATGTCCTTCGATTTGTTTTGTATTATAAAATTTATTGTAATATTAAACTCTAATTATTTTGGTTAATAAATTTTCAAATACTTTAACTTCAGTACCTTTATATATTTGTTTAATAGAATTATCTTTATCTAATATTTGATAATAATGATTATTCCAAGAAATCATATTACCGTTAAGTATAGTTCTTGTATTTCTTATACATAGAATATTAGATAAATCTATATTATCTAAGGGTACAAATGATGTTTCTTTCTCTTTAATATTATATTCATTAGTTGAAATACAATTGTTTTTGTTGTATAATTTAAGATTAGAAAATGTTTATGAATTTTTGGAGGTAGAAATGGTTTATTTAGATTATGCAGCAGCAACTGAAGTGGAAGATCGTGTTTTAGATTTATTTTGTGATACAGAAAAAAAGTATTTTGCTAATCCAAATTCTAATCATAAACTTGGGATTGAAGCTAAAAAAATGATTGATTATTACACTAAAAATATTGCATCCCTTTTATCTTTAAGTGATGATGAAATTATTTATACAAGTGGTGCAAGTGAATCTAATAATTTAGCTGTAAAAGGAATTTGTGAAAGATATAAATCTAGGGGGAAGCATATTTTAATAAGTGCCTTTGAACATAATTCAATATTATCAAGTGTAGAGGTAATGCAAAAAAATGGTTATGATGTAGATGTTATACCTGTTAATAAAGATGGTATAATAGATATAGAAGTTTTAAAAAGTATGATTCGTGATGATACTATTTTAGTAAGTATATGCGCTGTTGACAGTGAAATTGGATTAATACAACCAATAGAGGAAATCGGAAAAATTTTAAAAAAAAGGCCTAATTGTCATTTTCATAGTGATTTGTCTCAAGCTGTTGGAAAAATTAATTTTAATTGTGAAAATATTGATTTAATTACCATTTCTCCTCATAAATTTTTTGGTCTTCCTGGTATTGGTATGCTTATAAAGAAAAAAAATATTGGTTTAGTAACACAAATAAATGGTGGAATATCAACAACTATATATAGAAGTGGTACTCCTGTTTTATCGTTAATAGCATCTTGCTTTTTGGCTATTAAATTGGCTTTAGAAAAAATGAATGAAAAATATAGTTATGTAAAAAATTTAAGTGATAAAATAAAACTAAGGTTAAGCGAATATCCAAAAGTCTTTATTAACAGTAGAAGTAATTGTATACCACATATTATCAATTTTAGTTTTCAAGGTGTAAATTCATTAATTGTTCAAAAACGACTTGAAAAATATGATATTTATGTTTCAACGAAAACATCTTGTTGTCCAATAAATACGCCATCTAAATTAGTGTATGCTCTTACAAAAGACAAAAGCCTAGCCACATCAGCAATTAGATTAAGCATTTCTAATAAAACGACTAAAGCCGAAATAGATTATTTTTTATCTGCTTTTGATAATATATATAAGGAGTTAGTTAATGAAAAAATATAAAGAAATAGAAAGAAGTATAATAAAAAAATATCGTAAAGATATATGGTGTAAATTTATAAAGGCGGTATCTTTATATGAACTTATAAAAGAAAATGATAATATTATGGTTTGTATTAGTGGTGGTAAAGATTCTTTTTTGTTAGCAAAATGTATACAGGAGTTGAAACGACATGGTAAAATTAATTTTTCTGTTCATTATGTGGTTATGGATCCTGGATATGATGAATATAATAAAAATTTTATAGTGGATAATGCTGAAGTTTTAAATGTGCCAATTGAAATATTTAAAAGCAATATTTTTGATGTAGTATCTTCTGTAGAGAAAAGTCCTTGTTATTTATGTGCTAAAATGAGAAGGGGGTATTTATATAGTAAGGCAAAAGAGCTTGGGTGTAATAAAATAGCTTTGGGGCATCATTTTGACGATGTTATTGAAACTACATTATTATCGATGTTTTATGGTTCAGAAATAAAAACAATGCTTCCCAAATTGCACAGTGAAAACTTTTCGGGATTAGAACTTATTAGGCCACTATATTTAGTAAAAGAACAGGCAATTATTTCATGGCGTGATATGAATGAATTAACTTTTATTAACTGTGCTTGTAGGTTTACAAATGGATGTTCATTAATTAATGATGGAACAAGTAAGAGAAAAGAAATTAAAGAATTAATAAAGAAATTACGTAAAATAAATCCAAATGTAGATCATAATATATTTAAAAGTTTGGATAATGTTAATTTGAATTGTGTTCTAGGGGTAAAAAAAGATGGTATTTATAAAAGCTTTCTTATAGATTATGAAGGATAGTGATAATATGATAACAATTAAAAGTAAAAGGGAAATAGATTTAATGAAAGAAGCAAGTTTGATGGTTTCTAAAACTCACAAATATTTAAAACAGTTTATAAAACCTGGTGTTACTTTAAAACAATTAGATGCAAAAGCATATAATTATATTATAAGTTTAGGTGGAGTTCCAACTTGTAAAGGTTATGAAGGATATCCAGCAACATTATGTACTAGTGTAAATGATACGGTAGTGCATGGAATACCTAATAATTATAAATTGAAAAACGGGGATATAATAACTATTGATATGGTAATAGGATATAAAGGATATCAAGGTGATGCAGCTTGGAGTTATGCTGTTGGTGATATATCAGATGAAAAAAAATATCTTTTAGAACATACTTGTAAGGCGTTATATGAGGGTGTGGCTATGGTTCGACCAGGAAATAGAATAGGGGATATTTCAAGTGCTATAGAAAAGTATGCCAAGGAACATAATTTAGGTATAGTAAGGGAGTTATGTGGACATGGTATTGGTCTTGATATGCATGAGGATCCGGATATTCCTAATTTTGGTCTACCAAATACTGGTGCTAGATTAAAAGAGGGAATGGTTATATGTATTGAGCCTATGCTAACTTATGGTAAAAGATATGTATATTTAAAAGATGATGGATGGACTGTTAAAACGGTTGATAAATCACCTTCGGCACATTTTGAACATACTGTGTTAGTAACTCATGATGGATTTGAAATATTAACCAAAAGATTAGATTAAAAAATAGAAAAAAATAGCACTCATACTTGACAAGTGCTAAAAAATGTGGTATTATATGATTGTAATTGAGATAATTACAATATGTACTAAAATATAAAATTTGGTTCATAATAATATTGGGTTACCAATAAAGAAAGGGATGATTATATGTTACCACGTATTTTTTATGATAGTATGTTAGATTTTGATAGAGAAAAAGAAATGAGCTGTGATATATATGAGAAGGATAATGTATATCACTTAGAAATGGATATTCCAGGTTTTAATAAAGAAGATATTAAAATTGAATGCCATAAGGGAACTATTACTGTTTCAGCAGAAAAAACTATTGAAAATGATAGTGAAGATGAGAATAAAAAATATATTCGTCGTGAAAGAAGAGTTGGAAAATATAAAAGATCATTTTATTTAGGCGATATAGATGAAGAAAATATTAAAGCTGAATTTGTAAATGGTACACTTAAGTTAACTGCGCCACTTAAAGAAGAAACTATAAAAAAAGAGATTTCTATTGATTAGTAATCTTTTTTTTTGTTATGAAAAGTGTTATAATACTTTTGAAAAGAGTGATGATATGAAAAAGATTTTGTTGACAATTATGGATGGTGTTGGACTTAGAGATAATGATCATGGCAATGCATTTAATAATGCCAGTCATCCTAATTTAGATTATTTAATGAAAAATTATCCCCATTCAAAGCTAGAGGCTAGTTCTACTTTAGTTGGTTTACCAGAAGGGCAAATGGGAAATAGCGAAGTAGGTCATATGAATATAGGGGCAGGACGAATTGTTTATCAACCTTTACAACTTATTACCAATAGTATTATATCAAAAGAATTATATAAAAATGATAATATATTAGAAGTAATAAATCATGTTAAAAAAAATAATTCTTCATTACATATAATGGGACTTATTAGTGATGGCGGAATACATTCTCACATTGACCATTTAATGGGAATTATTGATATGTGTAAAATAAATAATGTAAAGAATGTTTATTATCATTTGTTTACAGATGGTAGAGATACCCTACCTAATTCTTCTTCTTCTTATATAAAAAAATTAGAAGAAAAAATAAAAAAAGAACAAATTGGATCTATAGCTACAATATCAGGTAGATATTATGCTATGGATCGTGATGATAATTGGGATAGAGTCAAAAAGGCTTATGACGCAATTGTAAATGGAGTTGGGGAAAAATTTTCTAATTTTAAAAAGGCTATAGAGTCTAATTATGAAAAAGGTATTACTGATGAATTTATATTGCCTTGTATTATAAATAGTAATGGTATGGTTAAAGATAATGATGGTATAATCACATTTAATTTTAGACCTGATAGATTGCGTGAGTTATTTACAGCTTTAACTAATTCTCAATTTACTGGTTTTAAGAGAAATATGATTTTGAATTTGAAATTAGTAACAATGATGCCTGTTGCTGCTTCTGTTATATGTAAAAACGCTTTTTCGCATCAAAAATTAGATAACACATTGGGTGAGTATTTATCTTTAAATGGTATAAGACAATTAAGAATTGCAGAAACGGAAAAATATGCACATGTTACTTATTTTTTTGATGGAGGTGTTGAAAAAGATTTAAAGAATTGTAAACGTATTTTAATTCCTTCACCTAAGGTTGCTACTTATGATTTAAAACCAGAAATGAGTGCTTATGAGGTTACTGAAAAATTATTAGATGAACTTGAAAATTATGATTTTGTTGTACTTAATTTTGCAAATGGAGATATGGTTGGTCATACTGGTGTTTTTGATGCTGCTGTAAAAGCAGTTGAAGTAGTAGATGAATGTATTGGAAAGCTTTTCAAAAAGTGTCAGGAAATAGATATGGATATGGTAATAATTGCAGATCATGGTAATTGTGATTATATGCTTGATGATGATAACAATATTATTACAAGCCATTCAACTAGTTTAGTTCCATTTATATTAACGGATAAAAATTATTGCTTAAAAGATGGAAAATTGGGTGATATAGCACCTACTATACTTAGTATAATGAATATTAAAATACCAAAAGAAATGACAGGAAATATAATAGCTAAGTGTATCTAAATTATAATGTTAATACATTAATTAATTTATTATTTGATATTTTTAATTATAAAATATTCATTTATATAATATGCGCTTCTTTAATTTTGTTATTTTTATGTATTTTGAATGCAAATAATAAATTATTATATTTTTTTATAATAATAATTAACTTTTTATTAGTGTTTTTAATTATTTATTATTATAATACTAATTTGTTTAATATAAAAATATTTAATAGATTTAATCATAATATGTATTTTTATTTTTTAAATAGTATTATATTTTTGATTTTAATAAATATTAGCATATATAAAAATATTCTAAGAAAATTAAGTATTTTATTTTATATATTATTATTGCCCTTTATTTTGTTTTCTCTTTTTATGACTTATTATTTAAAAAATATTCATATTTTTATTCTAGGAAATATTTATCCTTGTATTGTATTTGGAAATCTTATAATATTAATTTATTATGTGATTGTTATATTTAAGTTTATTTTAAAAGCTTTGACATGTCATGCTTAAAAATGGTATAATTAGCTTGTTTTGAGGTGATTTTATGCGTATTAGTAGTGTCAATATGGTAATAAGCGCAGTAAGAAGAAGTCAATATCCAACGGATGAAAAACCAGAATATTTACTTGTTGGTAGATCAAATGTTGGCAAAAGTAGTTTTATAAATACATTAATAAATAGAAAAAATTATGCTAGAACGTCTGCAACACCGGGTAAAACTCAAACTATAAATTTTTATTTAGTTAATGATTTATTTTATCTTGTAGATGCTCCTGGTTATGGCTTTGCAATGCTAAGTAAAAAAAAGCAAAAAAAATTTGGTTTGATGATGGAAGACTACATTCAAAATAGACCTAATTTAAAACAGGTGTTTATGCTTGTAGATTTTCGCCATAAGCCCACGAATGATGATCTTATGATGTATAATTATTTAAAACACTATAGAATACCCGTAACAATCGTTGGAACTAAATCTGATAAAGTGGGAATAACTCTTCATCAAAAACAACGAAATATTCTTCTTTCTGATTTAGACTTGGTAGTTGGGGATGATTTTGTTATGTTTTCTAATGTAACAAAACAAGGTAAAAAAGAAATATATGAAAAGATTGAAAGGACTATGTAGTACATAATCTTTTTTTTTACATAATATAAAATAGGTGATAGCTTGAAAATAGAAGTTATTGATGATAATTATATTGTTTATCTTAATAAGTTTAATATTTTTAGACTTGATTTTAAGAATGTAAATAGCTTAGAAAGTAATATAAAAAAGTTATTAAAAAAATTGGAATGTTTCTATCACATTGATATTAAAGGATATTATAATATTAATGTTTATGTAGATAAATATTATGGATACGTTTTTAAAATTAAAAAAGAAAATGATTACTATAATTATTTTGATTTGGAAACAGTTGCTGTTAAAATAAAAAAAATAAATACTAATTTTTTGTATAAAGTAGATGATCCTTTTATTTTTGATGATTTAAATAAATTTAAATTTATTAAAATTAAAGATAATTTTTATTTAAAAGTTATAAAAAAACTATCATATAAAGAGTATTTGACTTTGCTAGAATTTTCTAAAATCAAATATGATAATGAAAATGATTTATAAAAAATAATATATTTTATTTATTTTTTTTGTGTTATTATGTTATAATGATAAAAATAGGAGTGATTCTAATTATGAATAAATATTTAATTACAGTAATAATTCCAACAGCGGAAATGGAATTTGATATTTTTATTCCTAACGGCAAAAAAGTAGGTGCAGTAAAAAAATTTATCTTAGAAGCTTTAAAGGATTTAACGGATAATGTATATTCGAAGGCCATAGATGAAGTGAGAATGATTGATAGAAAAACTTCTATAGAATATGATAATAACTTATATGTAAAAGATACAAATATAAAAAATGGAACTAAATTAGTATTAATATAAAGGAGAATTTATGAGGGTTGCAGTAATAAGAGATAAAAAAATACAAAATATAATACTTAATGATGCAATAGATGGTAGTTATTGGATTACTGAAACTGATGAAAATGGTATTGAACGAAATTTGATATCTATAGAATCTTCTTCAGGAAAATGGAAGTTAGTTAGTAATAAAAATGTATTTTATATAGAAAATGGTATTATGAAAAGTTATACTTATTTAAGTGAAAATAATTTTTATTTAATTAGAAATGATGTAGATGATTATAATTTTTTAATTTATTGTTCTAAAATTATTACTGATTATAATTATTATGAGATAAAATCTAGAATTAATCAAGGTATTTTGATTGGTAGTAATAACAATGCTTTTGTTAATTATAAATTTCTTGAAGATAAGTGTTGTTATATAAAAAGTGTTAATAATAAAGTTTTTATTGTTGATAATAATACTAAAGATTTTATATATGTGAATAATGCTAGAATAAATAAGTACAAAGAAATAAAAAATGGGGATATTATATTTGTTTTAGGATTAAAAATGATGTATTTAGTTATAAAGGATAATCATAATTTTGATATACCTTATTTGTGTATTAATAATCTTAATAATACTAATATTATAGTAAATGGTGTTGCTCAATCAATATCGGCACCACTTAGTAATTCTTATGAGGATAAAGAAGAAGATAGTGAGTATCCACTTTATGATGAAAATGAATATTTTCATAAAATTCCTAGATTTGTTAAAACTGTTAAAAAATTAGAATTACAAATAGATCCTCCTCCAGCAAAACAAGAAGATCAGGGAATGCCTCTTTTACTTACTATGGGTCCTATGCTTACTATGTCGTTAATGTCATTAATGACTCTTTATATTTCTATTAGTGGAATTATTAGTGGAAATCAAACTGTTATGGGAGCTTTACCATCTTTAATTATGGGAATTGCTATGATGGCTAGTGTTTTATTGTGGCCTACTATTACTAGAAAGTATGAAAAAAAACAAAAACAGAAAAAGGAACGTGAAAGGCAAGAAAAGTATAGTGCATATATAGAATTGAAAAGACAAGAGATAATTGCTGCTAAAAAAGAACAAACGGAAATATTAATTAATAATTGTCCACCTTTAGCAAAGGTAGTTAATTTGATAGCTAAAAAAGATATATCTTTATGGCAGAGAAGAATTAAAGATTCTGACTATTTAAAAATTAATCTGGGTAATGGGACTTATCCTATGAGTATTGATATTAATTATCCGGAAGAACATTTTTCTATGATTGAGGATAATTTAAAAAAAATGGTTGAAACATTAGGTAGTGAACCTAAATTACTTGAAAATGTTCCTTATGAATTTTCTTTTATTGAGCATTATATTAGTGGCCTTATTGGTGAGGAAGCTAATATAGGTGAATATATGCGAAGGTTATTGCTTCAAATTCTAGCTTTTCATAGTTATGATGATTTAAAAATTGTAATATTTACTGATGATGAAAAAGAATATCAATGGAAATTTTTAAAAATGGCACCACATTTATTTTCCGATGATAAAAAAATTAGATTTTTTGCTAAAAACAATGATGAACATAAGGAACTTGGTTATTATTTAGATAAGATAATTACTGCTAGATATGATATTGAGGTAGATAGTGAAAATCCGATTACTAGTTTTAATCAAACTTATTTAATTATTACTGATTGTTTTAAGAAAATAAGGGACTTAGATTTTATTAAACATATTCTAGAAGCAGATAAAAATCTGGGCTTTAGTTTGTTTATTCTTGATAATAAAATGATCCATTTACCTGATCAATGTTCTAGTTATATAGAGTTAACAGGTAATAAAGGACAATTTTATGATAATGAAAATTTTGAAGGTGTAGTTGAGTTCAATGCTGATTTAGAAAATGAAATTAGTTATGAAGAATGTATTTATAGACTTGCCAATATTCCTATTGAAATAGAAAATGAACAAGAAGGACATATACCAGATAAATTAGGTTTCTTAGAGATGTATAAAGTTGGTAAGATTGAACATTTAAATATTATGAATCGTTGGAAATTAAATGATCCAACTAAAAGTTTGAGAGCTCCACTTGGAGTAAATAAACAAGAAAGCATTATTTATCTTGATTTACATGAAAAATATTCAGGACCACATGGATTAATAGCAGGGACTACTGGTAGTGGTAAATCAGAATTCATAATAACATATATTTTATCTATGGTTGTAAATTATAGCCCAAACGAAGTTGCCTTTATATTAATAGATTATAAAGGTGGTGGTTTAGCTGGTGCCTTTGAAAATAAGAAGAATAATTTTAGATTACCTCATTTAGCTGGCACTATTACTAATCTTGATAAAAACGAGATGAATAGGACTCTTGTTAGTATTCAATCAGAGCTTACAAGACGTCAGGCTAAATTTAATGAAGCTAGAGATGAACTTGGGGAAAGCACTATTGATATTTACAAATATCAAAAATATTTTAGAGAAGGTAAATTAAAAGAAGCCATGCCACATTTATTTATTATATGTGATGAGTTTGCAGAGTTAAAACAACAACAACCGGATTTTATGAATAACTTAATATCAGCGGCTCGTATTGGTCGTTCTTTAGGAGTACATTTAATATTGGCAACACAAAAACCAAGTGGAGTTGTTAATGATCAAATTTGGTCTAATACAAAATTTAGAGTTTGCTTGAAGGTTGCTGACGCTAGTGATAGTAATGAAGTTATAAAAACGCCAGATGCGGCATCAATAAAAAATATTGGTAGGTTTATATTACAGGTTGGAAATAATGAAATATATGTATTAGGGCAGTCTGGTTATTGTGGTGTTCCTTATATTCCTTCTGAAATAGTAACAAAAGAATTTGACAGATCTGTTCAATTTATTGATGATATTGGAAATATTATTAAAACAATGGATAATAAAACCCCTGTTAAAAAAGTAGTTGATTTAGGTGATGAACTTTCTAATATATTAAAATATGTTTCTAATTTAGCAAATAAATTAGGTTTAAAAGCACAAAATTTATGGCTTGATGCTATGCCTGGGGAAATAATGTTAAAAAAGTTAATATCTAAATATAATTACAAAAATGAGAATTTAACAGCTATTATTGGTGAGGTTGATGATCCTTCAAATCAAAAGCAAGAAATACTTACAATACCGATAAATCAGGATTGTAATACAATAGTTTATGGAATGTCAGGCAGCAATCGAGAAATGTTTATTAGAGTATTTATTTATTCATTGTGTGGTTGTTATAAAAGCGATAAAGTAAATTTTTATATTATAGATTTTGGATCAGAATCATTTAGAGTGTTTTCTAAAATTCCACATGTTGGTGATGTAGTTTTTTCATCAGAGTCAGACAAATTAGATAAGTTATTTAAAATGTTAGATGAAGAGTTATTAGATAGAAAAAGAAAATTTGCAGATTATAATGGTGATTGGAACAATTATTGCCAAAATAGTGGACAAACTGTTCCTAGAATAATTGTTGTAATTAATAATTTAGAATCATTTAAAGAATCTTATTCTAATTATGATGATATATTACAAGTGTTATCTAGAGAGGGTGGAAGATATGGAATTTCCTTCTTACTTACAACAAGTGGCAGATCAGGATTAATGAGTAGATTTTTAAAAAATTATCCTAATGAATTTGTTTTAGATATGAATGATCGTGATTCTTATATAGATATTTTGGGTAGTATCGGAAATACTTATCCTGCTGATTTTGATGGTAGAGGATTATTTAAAAGAGATAAAGTACTTGAATTTCAAACTGCCAAAATATGTGATGACAATATATTTGACTTTATAAAAATTACAGGTAGAGTATTAGCACAATCTAATAAAAAAGCTAGAGTTATTCCTGTTGTTCCAGATATAATTACATATGATATGTTATCAGATAAGGATACTAGTTTAATAAATATTCCTCTTGGAATAAAAAAAGAGGAAATCGATACATATTTTTATAATTTTAAACGTGATAAAACAACCTTAATAAGTGCAGTAGAACTTGAAAGTTGTTTCAATGTATTAAATAATTTATTAAAAGCGTTTAAATTGCTTAATAATACTGTATCTATAGTTCTTGATTTAGAAAATTCTTTTTTAGAAAATAAAATGTATGCTAATTATTACTGTAATGAAAAGTTTGATGAATTTATCGATACAATTATTAATTATTATAGTACTAAAATTAAAGATACAAAGTTTAATTTGGCATTGTTTATTATTGGTGTTGAAAAATTTAAAGATATAGTATCACAGGATAGAATAAATAAGTTAGAAAACTTAATAAAGAATAATGACAATTTTGTATGTCTTTTAATAGATAATAGTTTTAAATTTAAAAAATTAGCTTTCGAATCTTGGTATATGAATTTAGTAAGTAATTCTAATGGAATATGGATAGGTCAAGGTGTTGCTGATCAGTCTGTTATAAAACTTAATAATTATCAAAAGGCATATTCAAAACCTATTAGTGATGAATATGGCTGGATTATTAAAAATGGTGCTGGAAAATTAATAAAATTTGTAAATAAGATGTAAAAAAAATTAGTATTTATTGCTTTTTTAATATATTTATGTTATAAGAATAGTGGAGGTATAATATGATAGGGATATTAAATGATGATTATAAATTAATGCTTAATAAGAATGCTGCTAACATAGATAAATTAAATTCAAGTATTAATAGTGTAATTAATAGTTTCGAAAAATTGAATGATTATGTAAAAAAAAATAATGATGTATCTTTTTTAACAAATGATTTGAAAAATGAAGTTAATCAATTATATAATGTAAAATCAAACTTTAATAATTATCATAATGTTTTATATAGTGTGTATAAAAGCTATAATAAACAATCAAGTGTAATAACAAATAGTATCAATAATGTTATGCCTTAGTTTTATACATTATAGAAGGGAGAATGGTTTATGTTAGGTTATAATGTATCAAAAATTCAAGAATTACTTGAAAAAATGGTTAATAGTCGTGGTGAAGTTAAATCAGCAATGCAAAATGGTTGGAATAGTATGAAGGGTGTTTTAAGAACTCAATGGGTTGGTGCTGATGAACAAAGTTTTGAAAATAAATTAGCCCAAAGATTAATAGAATTATATGATAATGTACAAGATAACACATTTATATTTGTACAAAATGTTGGTAATTTGGGAAAAAGTTGGATTGAGTTTCAAAAAAACAACATAATTGAAGGTAGTGGCGCTAATGAAAGTCCTGTATCTTTACAAATTCCAGAGCTTTCTAAAGACCAATTGCAACTAGATTTAACTAAGATTGATTTAACTAATGCAACGGATTTAGGATTAAAAGAAGGAAAAGCATCTGCTGAGAGAATTACTAGTGCTGTACAAGATTATGTAAAAGAAGTATATACTAAGACTGAACAAGCTTATTCAAATATGGATTCAACAGCAGCATTCCTAGGTGATGAACAAAAAACACAAATTAATAAATATCTTTCTGATATGGGAACTGCTTTAGCTAAAGTTACATCTTGCGTTAAAGATTTAAATGATGCAATGACACAATTAGTAGCTAATTACACATTACAACAACAAAATATTGTTGAATCTAGTAGTAAAAAAGTTGATAATTTAGTAGATAATGAAGGATCTATGATGAACTTTTAATTAAAAATAGTAAACTATACTATTTTTAAATAATTACTAAAATTGTTTTTAGTAATTATTTAAGAATAGGAGAGTAAAAATGAGGGAAACTTATAGTATCTTATTAAGAAAAATGGAAATAATGGTGGATCAGTTAGATAATGTTTTATCTGATCTTTTATATGTTCAAAATAATATGTATAATGCTTTTGCACTAAATGATCAAGCACTTTATAAAGAAAAATTTGCTAATCAACGAGATATTTTACAAAATACGCAAAATAGCATAAGGAATAAGATTATTCCTGAAATAAGTAATCGCATGTAAGTAGGTGATTGTATGACAAAAATAATGGTTAATTTTAATACAGCAAAAGAAAAAATTACTACTTTTAAAAGTGAAGTTAGTAAATATAGAGATTGTTGTAATCAATCGTATCGTGGAATTACTAAATTTGATTCTGTATGGAATGATTATAATACTGATTCATTTATGAAAAATGTCAATCAGTCGAAGGAAGATACTTACAATCAAATAAGTGCTATGAATAATTATACTGATGTTATTTTAGAGTATTATAATAATTTGAAACAATTGGTACAAAATAATTTTAATTATTCAAATGTGTATAAATTAAATTATGATTCTAATATTGCAAATAAAATAATTGTGAAATTAAACAATGTAACTGAAATTTTAAGTAATATAAATAATTCAATTGGCTATTGTACTGTTCCGTCTGATTTTCCATATAAAAATATGATAGATGATATTTCTAGAAAAGTAGTTCCTGTCTTAAATGAAATTGTAAAACTTAATTATAAGATTGCTAGTTGTAATTCATCATTGTTGAATTCAACAAATGATTATTGGTATAAATTAAGACGAGTAAAGTTTGTTAATGTTGCTAAGATTAATTTACATCATAACTATAGATTAGTTACACCAAATTTAAGAAAAATGAAAAAAAATGGTAGTTCAAATATAAATAGTACTAATATTAAAGTCGCAAATATTAATAAATTATCTTCAAAAGAAAATTCTTCATCAACATATAAAGGTGTTATAAATGATAAAGATATAATCTTAAATAATAATTCTACTTTATATAAAGTAAATATAAATAAAGGTGTTATAAATGATAAAGATATAATCTTAAATAATAATTCTACTTTATATAAAGCAGATATAAATAAAGGTGTTATAAATGATAAAGATATAATTTTAAATAATAATTCTACTTTATATAAAGCAGATATAAATAAAGGCGTTATAAATGATAAAGATATAATCTTAAATAATAATTATGATGAAAATAATATAAATGTAAATAATGGGGTTGTTAATGATAAAAATATAGTATTAAATAATGATTATGAAAAATTAAATGAGAATAGAATTGATTTACATAAAATGGATAACGAAAATGTAGAATTTTTAAAAAACAATCAAGTGCATCTGGATGATAATAAAGTTTCTTATAATGATATAAAAAATGATTTTAAAGATCCAAATAAAATATCTTTTTCTAAGATAAATACTTCTAGTAATTTTAATAATGATGTTTCTTTTTTAAAAAATAATGTTGCTGGAGTTAATAAGGTTAATGCTATAAGTGATATAAAAAGTTCATCATAAATATTTTAAAGGGGGCATTTATGATAAATCCGGTTAATTTTAATAAGGGTTCAAAACTTAATCTTTCTAAAACTAGTGTAAAAAATAATTTAGTTTCCACTAGTTTTAATAATAATTATAATATTTATTCCAATAATTATGATTATGAAAATATAGATTATAAACAAAGCCCAATTAATGCATTATCACAATCTTATTTGAAAAATACAAAAAAAGAATATGATAGTTTAATTAATCAAAAAAAAATTTTAAATGAAAAAATAAATGAATTAGAAAAAAGGATAGAAGCAAATAATTCATTTATAAGTAAGCACAATCAAAATGATTATAGTGATTCTTTTGGATTTAAATTTACTCCGATAGATATACTTCAAAAACAATTAGAGATTGATGAGTATAAAAAAACATTATCTAGTTATCAAGATAACTTAAAAATATTAAATGATAAAATAGAAAAGTTAAATATAGAACAAAAATTTGATGAGGTAAGTGTTGATAGTGGCAATATGTCTCTTGCTGCTAAAAAGTTAGTTTTAGAACTATCTGATATAGCATTAAATGAGGTTGGATCTGATGGTTCAAAATATAGAAAATGGTTTTATGGGCAGGATAATAATTTTGATTGGTGTGCAATATTTATTTCTTGGCTATTTAATGAAAAAAGTGGTGTTGATACTTATATAAAAAAATCAGCTATAGCTGGAGATATACCAGAAAAATCTCTTGCTGCTAAGATGGGAACTTGGTATGATGGAGAGGTTGTAGATAAAAATACGGTACCAAGACCAGGTGATATTATCTTGTTTGATCCTATAATAGATGGTACATATAGACCAGATCCAGAAAACTACATTGATAATGATACAGGAGATGCTTATTCAAAATATTGTAGTAGTCATGTTGGATATGTATATAAAGTAGATAAAGATTATGTCTATACTGTAGAGGGAAATAGTAATAATAAAGTAGCAGAAAGAAAATATCCAAGAAAATATGGAAATACTGTTGGAATACAAGGTATAAGTGGCTATTTTAGACCAAATTATTAAATTTTTATAAAAGGAGATTTATTTATGGGGATAAATCCAGTTAATTTTAATAGTGGATCAAAATTTGATTATAATAAGGCGAATGTTAGTGCACATTCTTTTTCCACTAATTTTAATAATAATTATGATATATATTCTAATAATGAAGATTATGAGGAAATTGATTATAATATAGGAAGTTTTGCTAATATTGATTCTTCAAATCTAATGCCAGAATTAAAATATACTAAGAAAAAAGATGAATATGATGAATTAATTGCTAAAAAGGAAAATCTAGAGAAAAAAATTAATGAATTAAATGAAAAATTAGAACGATATGAGTTTGGGAATTATTTAGATGAAAAATCAAAAACATATTATACTTCCCCTAGTAGTGATTATGCTAAAAAAATAAAAGATCAAGAAATACGTGAATATAATGAATTAAAAGAACAGATAACTTCTTATAAAGAAGAATTTCAAACTTTAAAACAAACAATAAAACAATTAAAAAAGGAACAAGATTTGTATCCTTATGCAGAAATAATGCAGCTTGATAATTATATTAAGTTTAAGGAAAGTTATTCTAATAATTATCAAAATTTAAATTATGAAGAAATTTTAAAACATTTTAAAAGTACCAATGGATTAGAAAATTTCACATTTAAAGATACTAATGGAAATATAGTAGGTAGTGAGAATGTGGATTTTTTAGCTGTTGTTGAATTTCTTACTGCTAATAATGTTAATTTTAATGAGTATTCTTCACTTTCACAAAGCTATGATAGATATTTATATTTAACGGATGAACAAAAGATTATGTATCATTATTTGTTTAAAACAGAGGGATATAAAAAAGCAGAAGAGTATGTTAATTTATTTGACGATGATATTAATCAACAAAAAGCTTTATCGAATGTTGAAAAATGGATAAAAGAAGTATCTAAATCTTATATTCTTGATGAAAATGGTAATATTACAAGTGCTGATATAGATTCAACGTTACAAAGTGTTGTTAGTACATTTGGTAAGGGTAGTAGTCAAGGAATGAAGGATTATATTGGTGGTATTGCTGAATGGATTGGGAATGATAATTACAGCGTATCAGAATATGAACAAATGTATTTATTAAATTATTTACAAAATAATAAATTTTTACAAGGTACATATCAAACAGGTCAACAAACAGGACAAGTATTATCTCAAATCAATGTTTCTTTAGCAACAACAATGGCCCTTGGTGGTGGAGGTTCTGTTGCTTCGCTTATACTTGGGACTGCTTCAGATGGTGGAAGTAAGTATCATTACGCCTTAGTAAATGGCAGTAGTAATAAAAATGCACTTTCATATGCGTATAAATCTATGGAAAGTTCACTTGCAACCCAAATGTTATCAAATATTCCTTTTGTTGGTATTCCCGTTGGAAATGTAAGTAAAGTAGCCGCCGTTTTATTAGCAGGAGCATCAGCATCAGCTGAAGTAGAAAAAGATGCTAAATTACGAGAATCAATATTGAATGAAACTGTTAATTGGGATGAAATAGATGATACCAAGAAAAAAGTCTTTTTATCTTCTGTTTTGATTGCCGGTTTATCCGAAGGTGGAATGTCAACGTTTAAAATAATACAAAATAACGAAACAATTACTTTTTCAAAAAAAGATTTTTATAAATTACTAATAGATGAAGATGGGTTAAATAATACAATTAAAAAAATAAGTGAAAGTCCTAAAAAGTTTATGGAAAATATAAACCATGTAGGTGATAAAGTTGAAAATACTAAAGAAAAAATTGCAAATAAAGTAAGTGATGTAAAAGAAAAGGTAGTTAATAAAAATGTTCAAACGGAAGAAAAATTTGCAAAGGGTATTCAAAATAAAATTAAAAATAATGAAACTTTAAATAACGTGGAAGAAGCAGCCATAGGAGATTATTTTAAAAAATCAAGTTTATTTTCATCACCGGCTCATGGTACAAATGAAAATTTAACACCAAAACAAAAAATCGATGTTAAAAGTATCAATAAAATAATAAAAAAAGGCCAAGTTGCTATTGTTAATTATAAAGATACATTATCATTATCTAGTTCAATGTTATCGCAAATTGATGATTTATCTAATGTAAAATTTGTTGTTACTGACGGTCTTGATGATGGTACTGGTAGTTTAAAGGTAAAATATTCATCACCAAAATATTTGGATAGGATAACGTATTCTGGTTTCGAGATGCAAGATATATTGAAAAATATAGAGGATATGCAAGCAAAAATTGATATGAATTTACCACCTGTTTCAAGAGCATATCAAGCTTATTCTATTTTAAGTGAAGTTCCTGTTATGTGGGATTTTAATCAACTAAATAATCAAGGTAAAATGGTATCGCAAAGTTTAAGAGGCCTTTCTGACAACAATTTACTTGGAAAAAAAGGATTAGTTTGTGCAGGATATGCCTCTGCTTATAAGGAATTATGTAATAGAATTGGTGTTGATTGTGAATACATTAGAGGTATTGCTATAGCAGATCCTATAAAAGGTGGTGCTCTTGGTGGACATGCTTGGAATGTTGTTAAAGTTGAACAAGATTTGATTCCGGTAGATGTTACTTGGCATGCTACTGGATTTAAAGAAAATAAAGATTGGTTTGGCCCTAGTAAACTATTTCAAGATTATCATAAAGCGGATGTTGATGAACCTATTAAAGTTTATGATATAAGCAAAGTAGCATCTATATATGATTTAATAAAAGTAAATGATGATAAATTTGGTTATGGTGAAGGATATAAAAGATTTAAATTAGCCATTACAACAGGAGATTATAATAAAATAACTAGATCATATGGGGCAAGGGATTATCTTATTAATATTTCTAATGACGTTAAAAATATAGTAGATACAATGAATATAAAATATCAAAGTAAAGCTGGAGCAGATATAGGAATAAGAAGTTTAAAACATTATATAGATACAGGTGATGCTTCAGTAATTACATCAACAAATAATGCTAGGACTATTTTATCAAAATATACAAGAGAAGAATTAAAACATTATTTACAATATTTAGGGTGTTATGATAATTCTTTTAATTCAAATACCACTATATTGAATCCCATTAATAATTATGTAGAGCCTAATGTTGCAAATTCATATACTAGTTATAGTAGTTTTAAAGATGCTTATTCTGCTTTTGGACAATTAGATTTTGATGTACAATTTGATCTAGTAGTATCGGGTAAATCAGTTAATGAATTTTTAAATGATAATAGTATTGATATTAATAAAAGACAGAAATTAAAAAACTTTTGTGAAACAACTGATTCTGGGGCTATTTTATCAAAATTATCAAGTGAAGAATTAAAAAGTTGCAGAGCATATTCAGGTGAAAGTTATCAATATATTAATCAATATTTAAGAAATTCAAATATTCAATTACCAGAATATATGAAAAATATTATTTATAATATAGATAGTGCAATGACAAAATCCTCACCTATTAAAAGTGATATGCTCCTATACAGAGGGGTAGATTTTGAGAAAGTTTTTAAAAATAGCATAAAAAATAATGATATAAATTCTTTAGTTGGTCAAACATTACAAGACAGTGCTTATATGTCAACTAGTGTTGCTAAAGATGCAATTAGAGAGTATAATACTACTATTACAATAAAAACACCCAAAGGTACAAAAGCACTAAATATGTTTGCTATAAATGGTAATATGGAAACTGAATTTTTATTAGATAAAAATACTAAATTACATATTGATAGTGTTAAAGAAGTTATAAAAAATGGTCAAAAAAATTATGATATTATTGCTACAATAGTAAAATAGTATATTAAAGGAGGATTTATTATGATATTAAATGAAAATTTAAAAAGATATTTAGCAATAGTTCTTAATAAAAATATAAATAATATAAATTATAATGATATCTATTCGTTAGAAACTATAAATATTTCTAAAATGAATTATAGTAATAATTTATTAGAATATAACTTATCTGATTTGTTATCATTTCCTAACTTAAAGAATCTTATTGTTAATGATTCTATAATAGATATTAATGATATTATGCTTTTAAGTAAACTTTTAAATTTACAAAAACTTGAATTTAATCATTGTCATTTAAAAGGTTTTTTTTCCTTTAGTAATTTGATTAGACTTAATAACTTAACAATCAATAATTGTATTGTGGATAATTATAATATATTTGATAATTCAAATTTAAAAGAGTTTTTTATAAACAATCCATATCAAAATGAAATTATAGATATTAATTTATTAAAAAAAATTAATAATGTAAAATCATTACGATTAGAAAAATGTAATTTGATAAATACGGATACATTAAGTAATTTTATTTCATTAGAAGAATTATCTTTGTTAGATTCTAATTTTAATAATTTGAATTGTCTTTATTCTTTAAAAAATTTAAAAATTATTTTTATTAATAATCCACAATTTAACATAAAAAATATTAAAGATAGTTTAAATATAGATGTCTATTCTGATATTTATTCAAAAATTATTCCTGATTATAAGGAATTATAAAATATCTATCTTTTTTTATATATTGTGTTATTATGAATATGTAAAGTAGGAAGATATATGAAAAATAAAAAAGCATTTACATTAATAGAATTAATAGCCGTATTAGTAATACTCTTTGAATGTAGTGAAGACATTTTTTGTTAATTTCCTTTATTTATAAGGGATTGTTTGATACATGATTCAAGCATCTTTTTTAACCTAAACGATAATATTTTATTAAAGTTTAACTTTTTAGTTTAATTAATTTTTTATTTATGTTAAGAAAGTCTTATTTTATATTGGTTTTAAGGAAGTGTCCTAATGCAACCTATATTTTTTAATTTTTAGAGTTATTATCTTCAATTTGTTTAGTTTCATTTACATATTTCTTTTAAAGCATTTTCATTTGAAATAGCTGATTTGTTAGTTGCTTTTTTATAGGAATTTCTTGCATTTTTTGCAACTTGTCAACCTTTACGAGCAACTTTTATATATTTCATTAGTAAGCATTGCATATTCAACAGGTTTTTCAATGCCACCATCTTTCCAAATATCAGTTAATTTAAATCTATCAATCATTCCAGTTAGTCTTTTTTTAATCCATTCATCACTATAACCTTTACTACGGTAATAATTAATAATTCTATTACCAGCAATTTCTGGATTGAATACTTCATCAAGTATTCTTTGCCAAGATTAGCTAACCACATTTTCATTGGCTCTTCTTTGGCACACATTCCTAGTTGGCATTATGCCGACTTGGTAGTGTGTTACTATCTTGTCTTAAAGATAGTCTTTTGCGAAAATCCATTAATTATTCAATTTCTCTTTGAATTTTTGCTATTAATTATCTTCTTTTCATATTTTGAATAATTAATTCTAACTTTTTATGAGGATCTTCCCATCCCCTTAGGTTTGATAACTTTTCCCATCTCATTATAATGTGGTTTCATAATTTACTCATATTAGCATTTTGCGCTATATAGAATAATTCATCTGGTTCAATTGCTATTTCTACTAAAGTACCTAATGCAAAATATATTGTATCTATCATAGCATCTGCTTGTTCTACTATATCTTGTTTTTCAGATGCTTCTAAAAATTCGTTTATTTCTTCTAGCATCCAAGCATATTTTTTTTTAGCTCTTTCAAGTGGTAATGTAATAGGTGTTTTTCGAATATGGATGCCCAAAAGCCTGTTGAAATTTTTTAACTTCATTATATTCTTTATTCATATCAAATCACTTTTTTTTTAATAATACTTTTTCATATGTTTCCTGTGAGTTTTTAAAACCATTTAAAGTCAAAATATATCTACATATTTCTCCAACATTTGATACTTCTTTTAAAAATTCATTATTTTTAATTAATTCATTATCTTTATCTCTAAAATATAAAGTTTTTATTTTATTGCCACTTAATAGTTTACAAGCAGATGGGTTATCATCAATCATTAAATCAATTCCTAGTTCTCTACATTTAGATACCTTATCTTTAATACCCCAATATATATTGTCAGTTGGAATATTATTTTTTTGGAATACTTGAATTACAGCTTCTTTAGTTTCTTTTTTTATGGTTCCCCTTGCAGTTATAAATAAATATTCATAACCTTCTAACTGAAATAACTCTAGCATTTCTTCAACCAATGGGATTAGTGGAGTTGAGTTTATTGTTGCATATACTAAATAGTTATCAATAAATGTTTTCTTTTCTTCGTCGGTCCAAGCATATCTTTTTAAATAATCAAATTGATTATCATCTTTTACTCCATCTTTTCTCAATATTAGCAAATCATATAATTCTGCATATGATCGCATAGTTCTTTCAAAATCTAATATTATTCCATCAATATCTAATCCTATTTTCATTATTTCTTCCTCAAAATCAACGATTTATCTTTAACCCAAGCTTCACTAATTTTAGGAGATTCATAAAAATTAGCATCTACAGTATATCCTGTCAACCATTTAATAATCCTAACATCAGATGTTGTAAGCATTTGTTTAATATGTATAATATTTCCACTAATATGAGCACAATCTTCTGTAGGAAATTCACAAATACCTTTTTGTTTTAATATGCATACATGATCTTTCTTATTTATTATTTCATAATCAAAAGGTATGATATCATGCAAATCATTCTCAACTGGCAAACTAGATTTAAATTCTTTACACTTTTCTTGCATAACACAATTATTGCATCCTAATTCAGATGGTCTATAATAATGTGCATTATAATCTCGAGGCAAATCGTGTACATAAGAAAACAAACAAGATGTTTTTCTAAATACAGGTACATTATAACTTTGCGCCATCTTTTCAAATAATTCCATTATTTTTGCATCAATTATTTTTTTATGACCAAATTTAAATCCTGGGTATGGTTGTAAATCCATTCCTTGTTCTTGCCAGATTTTGACACTCTCAGGTTTTCCTTGTAATCCTGAATAGCCAATTGCTAAATTATATTGTTTTGCTAAACTAAATACTCTATCAAACGCTTCCACACTGTCATTAACATTATAAATAATTGGTCTATATTCTATTGAATATTTGTAATTATTTTTTCTTTTTTTAGTTTCCTTTAAATTATTTTCAAATCGTTTTATAGTATTTCCATCCAAAGGTGAATCAACACCAAAAGTAGAAAAGGCAATATGTAAATCTAAATCAAATGCTACATCCGGAAATTTTGAAAAATCCCCTTTAGTAATAATGATTACAGGGCCCTTGTGTTTTGCACTTTCTAATCTTCTTAAATAATTTATAGTATTATCTATTTGTAATAAAGGATCACCATAAAATAAATTTACTGCAACAGGTATATTTGTAAAATTAGGATTAATTTCTCTAGGTAAAATGTTATAGTGCTTTTCTTCGCATTTTTCTCCGTTTAATCTACAATATTTGCAATCATAACAATAATCAAGTGTATCCCCTAATAAGTAAAATGATTTTGCTAATATTGCCAAATCAGTTGTTTTTACACTTTCCATATTTTCCTCCCTCGTTTGTAATTATAACATTAAAAATGGTAGTTAGAACTTCTCGTTTTTTCATAAGTGATATGAAATAAATTCATACTTAATTAATATTAATTTTTAAATAGTTTTCTATAAAAAACTTAGGTGCTATTGTTAAATATTTTTCAATGTATACTAAATTGATCGTAATCTTTGGTAAATTTTCTTTTATATCAATAATTTTAAATTCTTTATTTTCTACATTATCTTTTATCACATCATATATAATGTACCCTATACCTAAATCTTTTTTTATAGATCCAGCAATCATTTCACTTGTGTGAATATTTATAACATTATTTAATTCTACATTATTCTTTTCAAAAACTTTATCTAATTGTTTTCTATTGTCAGTTCCTTTAATTGGCAAAACTAAAGGATAATTAGCTAAATCTTTAATTGTTTTAATTTTATCAATATCAATTGAAGTATCAGATTTCGCAACAAAGCAATTCTTTACCTCAATTAATGGTTGAATTATAATATTATCAATTTTAGTGTTAATTGGAGATGTATCAATTATAAAATCTATTTCATGTTGTTCTAACAACTTTAGTAATTGTGTTGTTGTTTTACTTATTATTGTTATTTCGATATTAGGATACTTTTTATGAAAATTAGTAATATCTTCAAATATATAAAACGAACCTATTTGTGAAGGAACTCCTATTGATATTTTACCTTTATTTAAAGTTTTACTTTCTGTCATTGTTCTTTCAGCAGTAACTAAATTATTAAATGCTTCTTCAACATAAAAAAGAAGTTCTTCACCTTTTTCAGTTAATTTAACTCCTTTAGAGTTTCTATAAAATAAGTTTGTATTTAAGTCTTCTTCTAGTTTTTTTATAGCTTTACTTACTGCAGATTGTGTAATAAATAATTTTTTAGAAGCATCAGATATACTTTCACTTAAAGCAACCTCATAAAATATTTTATATAGATTTAAATTAATATCACTTTTCATAATTAATCCCTCAATCAATTAGTTGTTATTATACCACGAAAAATGATATTTTTAAAAAAAATTACTTTATCTTTTTTATAATATATTTAATGAATAACAATAGTCATATGCATTTAGTTCCTGATAGATTTTATTGTTTATTTTTCCATTTAACATTTCTTGTACTATTTTAATTTTTTCCTCTTTTGAATAATATTTATTTTTACCGCCTTTTGGTCTTCCTTGCATTTTTTCCTCTCCTTTACTAAATTATACTAAAGAAAAAGTAAACACATCTTTTTTGTGTCTACTTTTTGTTGACAAGTTCAAATCTCTTATTGTTTTACTTCTTTTTTTATAAGTTTAGCATGAACTACCATCTTATCGCTATTATTATAACAAGTTGATAAAGTAAGTATGTTGTCTGTAGATGTAACATTCGTATTAAAGTTGTGACTACTTCTATTCTTAATCATATCTAAAAATTTTTGATATAATGCATCATCACTAAAATCAGTTTGTAAGTAATCACTAGTAGTTGGTATATGATAAACACTAAATACTTGCCATAAACTATTTTCAGTTTCTGTAGATATTTTAACAACATAATTATTTGTATTATTAAGCCATCCATTATTTAGAACTTTTCTTAATGTTCCAAACATAGTCTTATCAGTTCTTCCGTGAGCATAGATAATAGTATTTTTATTATTAGTGCCATTATTTCTATAATCTAAAAATACCCATCCAGCCGCATTATATGATTTATTAAAACTATGAGTAAGATAGTATTTATTATCACTACCTTGAACAAAAGGATAATTGATATTTGTACCATTTACTTTTAACCAACCAACAACATCTGGATTAGTTCTTTTTAAATCACTAAAATTAACATTTATCATATTCATATTTATATAGTCCCAATAAGGATTTTCTTCTGGAACTTCTTCTACTGGTTTTATTATTTCAGTATTTTCTGTATCTTGTACTTCTTCTACATCTACATTTTTTTGAATATTAGTTATTTCATCATTAGTTTTATTTGAATCTATTTTCCATTTTACTATATTGAATATTGATATTATTAAAGTTACAATAAATATAATAATTACTAAAATAAGTATTATATTTTTCCATTTAAGTTTACTTTTTCTTTTCTTCATATATTATTATTCCTTTACAAGAGGATTAAAATTTTCAATAGATTCAATTAGTTTAGGATGTTTAATAACAAAATGTATTGTTGGATTAGAACTTTTTGAAATAATTACATAATTATCTTTAAGAAATGATATAGTAATATTTTTAAATGTTTTTTCCTTTATATAATTTATTTCATAGTTATTTTCATTTTTTGAAAAATCTTTTGTTAATTTTAAATGCTCCATATATTCTTTATAGGTATAGTTGATTTTTTTATCATAAAACAAATTATTTAGTAAAAGAGAAGGAGTATCGTTTTTAAATTCATCATCTTTAATTATATAAGTATAGTCATTAACTTTGTTGCTTTTAATAATGTTATTCATGTATTTTAGTTCAATGTTTTTATATTTGATTATTTTATCAATATCATTGGTTGATATTTTATTTCTTTTTAAAATTTTAATAAGTAATTCATCAGAAATAGTAAATAGAGGCAGTGATGAAAGATATCTTGTTCTATCACATATTATATTTTCATCTTTTCTTAAGAACAATTCATATTCTTTTGAATTGTTTTCTCTATAGATTTTCATGAGTGGTTTAGCCTTTTTAAGAAGTAAATCACTTTTTTCTTTATAATACTTAATTTCATTTTTGTTTGTAGTTAAGTAATACATTCCTTTATTATGGTGTCCTTTAATACACTCTCCAGTTAGTGCAACTGCACCAGAAACATAATTAAAATGGTTATATATATTATTTTTATTATCTTTTAGATAGTAAGGAGAGATTTGACCAGTCATATATATTGGAATCCAACTTTCTAGTCCTAACATCATTTCTTTAAGTGGTCTATCTAAATTGTGAATAATATTTAAATGATGGCCTTTTTTTAAGCACATTGCAATAGCAAACATCCATTTCTTACCAAAATCTATATCTTCTGCCATATCTTCCATAGGCATATCACTACACATGAAAATATCTTCTTTTGATTTAGATAAAACAGTTGCTTTAAAAAAGTTTAATTCTCCTTCTTTCATTTCTTCTAATCCATAATAGTGTTTTGTTTTAACTTTATAAAAAGGAATGCTTGGAACTTTTAACTTATCAAATTTTATTGCTTTTATATAATCATCTAAATTAAATGAATCAAGGTTATATAGAAATTCAGATGCTTGACTCTTGACAGGAGTTGCATCACTAGTTAGCCAATCAAATAATGCGTTATAAAGTTTGCTGTTTGACAACTCACTTTTTTTACAGCCGATTATTGTTTGTAAATTACTTATATCTTCTGGATTTTTATATCTTGAAAAAATATATGAACATATTTTATTTGAAAACTCAATTGGGTTAGATGGTCTAGCTTTATTATATCTTATTCTTGAAATATGTGAAGCATCAAATACAATGTATTTTGCCATTTCATGAGTGTTTATATTAAGTGAAGTTATTAAAGAGTTTAGGTTATTACTAAATGCTGCATAGTTAAAATCATCACTTGGTAATGTAGAATTAAGATCATTTGCTATTTTATCAAGAGTACACTTTTTTTGCTCGTTTTCTTGAGCAATATTAAAAAGCGCTGCAGTTAATTTATTCATTTGTTCACTTTCTCTTACGGGTGTTCTTTCGCCACTACGATATCTACTTATTACTGACTCAGATAATCCTGATTCAGTTGACAATTTTTTAGAAGAGCAATTTAACTCTTTTAAATACGCATTTAAAACTTCATTAAACTTCATAAGTTATCACTTCCTTAAATAGTATTATACTATATTTTTTTAACAATTAAAAATAAGTTTCCATCAAAAACATTGATTTTTAAGACAAGTCTATTGTCCTACATGATTTTTTTACTTATAATAATAAATAAGGAGGAGATACGTGATATTATGAAAATCGGAAAGCTAGATATTAGAGGAAAAAAACTACTTATAGTTGGTGTTGTAGTTATTTTAGTTATAGGAGGTGCTATTTTGTTAGGTAATGGTGCTGGCAAAGGAAAGAGTATATTTAATAACCCAGACAAAAATATAAAAATAGTTAAGTCAGAAGCTAGTAAAATAGAACTAGAAGATTATACTACAAATGAGTTTTCTATTAAAAAGCCAAAAGGATGGAAAGTTGATACATTAGGTGATTATATTCATTATACAATTAAAGTATATAATCCAGACAATCCTACTTATCAGTTTTTCTTTAATATGAAAACTGAAGGATATAATAAGTCGGAAGATGCTAAAAGATGGCAACAAAAATACTATCCAAATGATATGTTTGCTAAAACTAGTGTAATAGCTACTAAAGATACTTTAGGATTTTATAAAATATTTAATGAATTAGGTACTTTAAATAATACTAGTACATTTACATTCCCAACATTAACTGATTTTACTGTAAGTGAGAATTTAGGCAAAGGCAGTTTAGGTGGAGATATGTTAAGAGCAACATTTAAAGATGAAAATGGTAAAGAGGGTGAAGGAATATTTACGGCTTATGTATATGATGCTGGTCCATATTATGTTTATGAAAATATAATTTCAGGTAAACAAATAGATATATATTTCTTAAATGTTTATGATGCTATTTTTATTACTGCACCAAAAGATGAACTTATAGACTGGCAAGATACATTAAATACTATTTGTTCTTCACTAAAATTCACAGATACCTTTATAAATGGATTTAATCAACAACAAGACGCTGTTATGAAAAACTTTCAACAAATTAGAGCAATAGGTAATCAAATAAGTGATGGAATAATGGATTCTTGGAATAAGAGAAATAAATCATTTGATATTATGAGTCAAAAACAAAGTGATGCGACACTTGGTTATGAAAGAGTATATGATACTGAAACTAATGAAATATATAAAGCATATAATGGATTTACGGATGATTATGATGGCGAAAGATATAAATCTATAACTGATGATATGTATTCACAAAAAACAAGTGGATATATAGAAAAGTAGTTGGATATGAAAAATAAAAAAATAGTTTATGTTATTATTGCATCTATCGCATTAATAAGCATTATTTCTATAGTTATTATTAAAAATAGAAAACAGGAATTAAATGATCATACTCCACCAGAGGCAAACTCAATATTGGATGCACTTAAGAAAAAATATCCTGATAAAGAGTATCAAAAGATAAAGAATGAGGAAATATTAACTGAAGATACTTCATTTAGTAAATATTCATTTATAACCAATAATTCTATATATATTTTTAATCCACAAAAATTAGATAATGGAGAATTTGTTTACAAAAAAGTATATGATATAGATAATAATATTAAGGTTATGAATATTACTCCAAACTCAGGAGCAGATATAAAGTTTTACGATTATAATGATACTATATATACACTACATGATGATAATACGGATAATAAAATTACAGATAGTTATGATATGTATTTAAATGCAAATTATAATTTAAGTGATTATCTTAAATGGGAATATTCAACAGAGTTCCTTGGTAAAAAGATTGATTATGATTTTATGTCTGAATATGCTTATGTAAAAGATAATATTTTGTATAGTAAAAACTATGGCAACGAAAAATATCCAACCATTGAAAAAATAAGTGGTAATTATGAGGGAGAAAAAGTAATTAGGATCTACAATGAGAGAATAGTAAAAACTGATGAGTGTTTTTATGAATTAATGAGCTATTTTGATACTAATTCAAACAAAAAAATTACTACAACAGTTAAAATTAATATGTTAACTAAATACTATAATGAAATATTAACATTTACATATAAATATGTAATATTAAAAGATTATACACTTATACCTATAAATGATGTTATGGAAAAAAGAGTAAGAGATTACTCATATGATTATCTCTTAAGTGGATTTAATTATATGAGTGAAGTTAAGTATGAGGAATGATGAAAGGAGGTGGCAAAATGAAAAAATTAAAAATGTTATTATTAGTTTTTATGATCGGTATATTTGCATTTACTACGAATGTATTTGCTGAATCAAAAAATGAAGTAACATTAAATTTTAAAGGTGGAACAATTCATGATGGTTATGTAGAATATGATAAGATTGCAAAGGTACAGTTATTCAAAGGTGAGGATTTAGTTGCTGATATTTCAAATAATATGGTAATTGATTTAAATGAAGCAGAGTACAAGTTTGTAATTGAAGAAATTGAAGATACAAGTGTTGCAGGTGCTAATACACCTATAAGATTAAATATCAATAATTGGTATTACCCTATGACAACAATAGTAGGAGAAACTAAATCTACATTCAAATTAGATTCGAGCAAATTTAGTGGGACATTAGATGTTAAACTTGTAAGAATAGGGGTAGTTGTTAACACAAAGGTTGAAAATGTTTACGATGATATAACATCAACAGGTGTAATTGATTTAACTAATGGTCAAGAATATGTAATAGATTTTTCAAAAACTGATGAGTTAACAGAAGGATTAAAATCATTTGCAGATTTAGATAAAACACTATATTATAGGAGAGACTATAATGGTCTATTATTAACAGATAATGAAAGCGAAGCCGTTATCAAGATAGTTGGAAATAAATCAGAAAATAAAGCAATATTAACTGCAGTAAATGTAGGAACTAAAAAAAGCGAAAATTTTAAAGGATTTCATACTAAATATACAGGTTCTGCATTGAATTATGATGGCACTGATAGTGGCATTATAAATGAAACAAGAACTGATTATTATACAAGATGTAAATATGAATTCACATTCCAATATGTAAAGGAAGAAGTTAGTCCTAAAGAATATAAGTTTACTGAAGGAGCAAATCAAATATATACTATTGATGATGCAAAAAATGCAATATTTAGAATAGATGCTGACTTTAGTTTATTTGATGGCAAATTATATATTGATGGAATATTAGTTGATGCTAAAAATTATAAAGCAGAATCTGGTAGTACAGTTATTACTTTAAATAAGGAATATGTTGATACACTATCAGTTGGTGAACATACAATCAAAGTTGAATTTAGTGATAATGGATCAGCAACTACTAAATTTGAAGTTAAAGCAAAACAAGTAAATACAGAAAAGACAGAAAACATTACTAATCCACAGACTGGCGATAATATTGGCATATATATAATGTTATCTATTATATCAGTGTTAGGTATTGCTACTACTGTAGTGATTAATAATAAAAAGAAAATTAGGAGGAAAAATTATGAAGAAAAGTAAAATACTGATTACTGCTGTATTGATGTTCTTATTTACTTTGTGTATAGCACCAATAACTACATTTGCAGCAACAGAAATTGGCGAAGCAAATATAGGTGGTGTCAATTTTGATTATGTAGCAGGGGATGCCCCAAAAGCATCTGCTCATATAACTTATGATGAAGCAGGTAATTATGACAACTACGAAATAGAATATGAATATTGGGAAGAGATGGAGACTAATGAAAATGGAGAGTCCAATCCAGTTAAGTTTTGGTATTCTGATGAAAACAAAAATAATGCTCTTTCACAAGATAAAAAAATAACTACCTTTGAAGAGGGGAAAACATATATGTATAGTATTTCTTTAAAGGCAAAAGATGGATATTCTTTCAAAGATGGTTGCACAGTTAAAATTAATGATGAAACTGTAAAAAAAGAAAATGTAATAAAAAATAGCAGTGGAGTTTATGTTACGGCGATAAAAACAATTAAACCTATATCAAAGAAAGTAGTTGAACTTGTAGAGATAAATGGTGTAACGACTAAATTTAATGTTGGAGATGTACCAAAATTTACTGGCAAAGTTGCTGACAATGCATTATATGAAATTGACAATGAGGGTTGGGCAGGTGCTGATGAAATAATAACATCATCAGAGTATTGGAATAACCGTTATAAAGATTGGGGTGATACACTTCTTACATCATTTAAAGAAAACACAAAATATAGTTATAATATATATGTAAAATTAACAGATGAAGCTGTTAAAAATGGTTATTATTTTGATAAAGATAAAACAAAAATAAGTATAAATGGAAAAACTATAACTATGAATCCTGATTCAGTTAGTATTAGTGAGAGTAATAATGTTGTTGCATGGTTTTATGGAGTTTTGACAATGACACCTACATCAACTGAACAACCTACTCAAGATACTGTAAAAGAAATCAAAAGCACTGGTGCAATAAATGGTAGTATTACTTTTGAAAAAGAAGTAAGTAAAAACTATACTTTGGATATTAAAAAAGTTGAAGTAAGTAAGAATTTATCTGACAAAAATATTAAATACTTAGCAGATATAAATGTATTAGAAAATGGTCAAGTAGTTAAGATTGATAATACTAAAATGAAAATAAAAATTGCTTTACCAGAGGATTTAAAAGGATACAAAAAATATGAAGTCGTTTATATTTTAAATGATGAAATAAAAGAAACTATACCAGCAACAATAGAAGATGGATATATAGTTTTTGAAACATCACATTTAAGCGAGTATGGAATCGTTGCAACAGAAAAATCATCAGGTACAAATGTAGAAAATCCTAAAACTGGTGATAATGTTATGATGTATTTAGCAACAGGCATTTTATCCATTATTGGACTTGCTGGAGCTTCATTAATTGCTTATAGAAAAAAACAAACAAGTTAGAAGAAAATTATATTTGGTTATATTAAAAACTCTAGTAACTATTAAAGCTACTAGGGTTTAATTTTAATTATTTAATATTGCATAACAATAATCATATACATTTAAATGTTTATTAATTTCTTTATTAATAATTTTATCTTTAAAATCAGTTTCAAAAAGATTAAATAGCATTTCTATTGTAAAATTTTTCATTTTTTTCAGTTAGTTCTAAATACTTGGCTGAAAAAAATAATAAATGATTATATTTAGCAAAATTAACAATATTTTTACTATTACTAGAGTCTAGCTTATTTAATACTTCTTTTAATAATATAATTATATCTTCAATATTAAAATTAATATAGAAGTTTTTATTTTCTAATAAATAAATTGCTAAACTAACTTTATCAACATTATTTAAATTATTATACATATCTAATAAATCAAAAACTTTTTTAGTATTATTATCTAATAACATATTTTACCTCTTTTCTTTATTTATACTTTTAAAATCAACTTAAATTTTGAATAAAAGTTTTAATTTAAAATTTTATTTTTCAGAAATATCAAAAATATTAAATATTGATTTTTTCTTTATTTTATTAGCTATAAGTAACTTTTCTTAATTACTACCTGTGTCTATACTATATTCATCCAACTAGCTATATTAGCACTAATAGTAACCCCAATAGTATTAAATATCGTAAAACACGCTAAGGAATCAGCCAATAAAAGAAGTGTTGATGCATATGGAAAAAGTATAGAACTTGCCGTAGCTAATTATTTACTAGATAGATGTGGACGACTTTGGCGTGTGCGACTACTTTATGCATAGTGGAGGTTCCGTGCGCCCTGTTATAACCATAAAAAAATCTGCTATCTAAGAAGAAGGATAACAGAAATTAAAAAAGTAGAAAAGCTTGTAAATGATACTTAATAATTTATAATAATTTGTAAACAAATTATTGTGATAGATAGCTTTGCCGTGATGAGCGATTTGCTATTTATAATATAGGGAGTAGCCTTACTAATATTTAAAAGAACTTTCAATAATTTATAAGTTATTGAAAGTTTTATTTATAATAATTATTACTACGATTTTTTATTTTGAAGTGGTAGCTTTTTTTAATTAATTATGCTATTATGAATATGTAAGGTAGGAGGATATATGAAAAATAAAAAAGCATTTACATTAATAGAATTAATAGCCGTATTAGTAATACTAGCTATATTAGCACTAATAGTAACACCAATTGTATTAAATATCGTAAAACGTTCTAAGGAATCAGCTAATAAAAGAAGTGTTGATGCATACGGAAAAAGTATAGAACTTGCCGTAGCTAATTACTTACTAGATAAAGGAGAATTTCCAACAAACATAAGTGATTTAGAAATTGAATACTCAGGTAAAGAGGTTATATGTAATATCTCTTTATTAAATGAAGATTCAAGTGTATACTTATCAGAATGCAAAGTAGGAAGTAGTGATGTAAAGGATAAAAATACTAGCGATGGATGGTATCACTATGGGAGTACTAAAGCAACTTATAAAGCCTATAAAATAGGCGATGAAGTAACATATAATGGTATTAATTTTTATGTTATAGAAAATAGTGATGAGAATAGTGATTCTGTAATATTATTAAAAGCAGAACCATTAAAAAAGGATGAAGTGAATTTATCATCAACAGAAATTGCTAGCAAAGTATCTTATGATGGTAATAATTATTTAACAATGGCATATTATGCAAGAGATAATTGTGTATCAGCTGGTGGTGATTCTGGTTGTACAACCGATTATAAATTATCAGATGTAAAACAAGTAGTAGATGTTTGGTCAAATAGTAAATTAAAAAGTAGTGATCTAAAAGAGGATAAAACAGGCTATAGTGCAAGATTAATAACATATAATGAATTAATAGATAATTTAGGATATGGCGATAATGGACATGGTACAATAGAAATGTCAAAAAATGGAGAAACACCAAGTTGGGTATATAATAGTAACTATTGGTATTGGACCATGAGTCAATATGAAGATTCCACTTCTTACGTGTGGGATGTGAGCAGATATGGCAATGCGTACGACTACATTGTGTATAGCAACGAAGGTTCCGTGCGCCCTGTTATAACCATAAAAAAATCTGCTATCTAAACAAAAAGATAACAGAAATTAAAAAAGTAGAAAAGCTTGTAAATGATACTTAATAATTTATAATAATTTGTTCACAAATTATTGTGATAGATAGCTTTGCCGTGATGAGCGATTTGCTATTTATAATATAGGGAGTAGCCTTACTAATATTTAAAAGAACTTTCAATAATTTATAAGTTATTGAAAGTTTTATTTATCCTATGATTAATTTAGATATAATGATGCATATAAATAGAAATTTATGTATAATTAAAGTGAAAGTAGGAAATAAAATGAAGAAATTAAAGTATTTTGTCTTAATGATGATACTTATGGCAAAAGTCAATAAAGTAAATGCTGAGCATTGCCTATAGGAGAATATAAAATAGGCGATGAAGTCACATATAATGACATTAATTTTTATGTTATAGAAAATAGTGATACCGTTACATTATTAAAAAAAGTAGAAAATAAAGATAATAATATCAATAGTATAGATACTAAAAATGATAATAATATCATAAATAAGGTAGATGTATCTAATACATTATGGAATAAAAGCATATTTTTTTGTGTTAGGTATATTTTTAGTAATAATATCTATTGTTGTAATTGTGTTAATGAAAAAAAAGATAAATATAATTAGTTAATCTTACAATTTTAAAAGAATTTTTGACTATTATTTATTTTTTTTGTATAATAATCATGTATTTTTAAGGGAGGATAATTATATGAAAGAAGATTTAAAAAATATTATTTTGATGGGACTTGGTGTTATGTCTTTAACTAATGAAAAAGCACAAGAATTGAAAAGTGAATTGTTAAAAAAGGGTAGTGAGCTTTATGAAAAAAGTAAAGTTGCTAATGAGGAATTAAGACATAATATAGAGGATAAAATCAAGGAAAATGTTACTGTAGTTTATGAGAAAAAGGAAGTAACTAAGGATGATGTTTTATCGTCTATAAAAAGTATGTCAGATGCTGAAAAGAAGGAGATTTTATCTTTATTAAAGGAAAAGCCAAAGAAAAATGAGTAAACAATTAAAAAGGTTAAATGAAATTATAAGTGTATTACATAAATATCATTTAGTAAAAAATTCAACTCCAGAATCAATGCGAGAGGCTTTAGAGGAACTTGGGCCAACGTTTATTAAAATAGGGCAAATTATGTCTTCACGTCCTGATTTGATTCCAAATGAGTATTGTGAAGAGTTAAAAAAATTAAGAAGTCAAGTAAAACCTATGACTTATTCAGAGGTTATTGATATATTAAATACTGAATATGATTCGAAAACATTTTCTATTTTTTCTTCTATAGAAGAAAAACCAATCGGTTCTGCTTCTATAGCACAAACACATAGAGCAGTTTTAATGGATGGTAAAAATGTTGTTATAAAAATTGAAAGGCCCTATGTTAGTGAACTTATGAAACAAGATATTAAGGTTTTAAAAAGTGCAATAAGATTATTACATATTGATAAAATTTTTTCTAATATTTTAGATATTAATGCATTTTTAGATGAAATGTATCAAACGGCCCTGGAAGAAATGGATTTTATTATTGAAACTACTCATATGAAAACATTTGCCTCTTTTAATAAGAATATTAATTATCTAAAACCAGTTAAGGTTTATCAAGAGTATTCAACTAAAAATGCTCTTGTTATGGAGTATATTGGTGGCGTTAATATTAATGATTTAGAAAATTTAAAAAAAGATGGTTATGACATAGAAGAAATTTCTGAAAAATTAGCTGATAATTATGTAAAACAAGCAATAGATGACGGATATTTTCATGCTGATCCTCATTCTGATAATATAAAAATTTTTTCGGGGAAAATAGTTTATTTAGATTATGGAATGATGGGAAGTATTAATGTAAGGAATCGTAATTTACTTGAAAAATGTATAATGGCAATTGTTGGTAATGATTATAATGAAGTAGCTAATATTTTAAAAATTATGAATACTAACAATAATTATGTAGATCAAATGAATTTGAAAAATGACATAAAAATGGTTTTGGGTAAAAATAAAACGATGGAATTAAAAGATATAAATGTACGTGACTTTGCATCAGATATGTTTTTAATGTTAAATAGAAATAAAATAGCTTTACCCAGAGATATTACTATGCTCATTCGTGGTATTGTTGTAATTGCTGGATTACTTGAAGAAATTAATCCTAAATTAAGTTTGATAGTGGTTTTAAAAAATCATATTCGTTCAAACAATGTTATTAATTCAGTTGATATAAAAAAATATTTAATGAAGAGTTTTAAAAGTAGTACAGATTTAATGCTTATTCCAAATGAGGCATTAACCTTATTAAAAGGAGTAAATGCAGGTGATTTAAGATTTAATGTTGAAATGACTGATTCAACTGGACAAGTAAATAGAATGGAGCGGCTATTTCATCTTGCTATTATTACAATATTAGATGTTGCGTTAATCATAGGAATTAGTTTTATGTGTATGAATGATAAAAAAAATTCGATAATTTTTTCCTTTTATGTAATTGGATGTATTATTTGTACTTTGTGGTTATTTGCCAAAATGTTGTTGTCAAAGTTCAAAAGAAAATAAAAAAGCTTGAAATTGTTTCAAGCTTTTTATCTGTTATAAAATTCAACGATTAATGATTCATTGATATCGGCATTAAGTTCGCTTCTTTCTGGATATCTTACATATGTTGCTTGCATTGAAGACTCATCATATGTAATGAATTCTACTCTTTTCTTTAAAGATTCTAATGCTTCTTTAATTATTTTTAAATCTCTATCAGATTCTTTAACAGAAATAATATCTCCTACTTTACATCTATAAGAAGGAATGTCAACTTTTTTACCATTAACAGTAATATGTCCATGATTAACAAGTTGTCTAGCTCCTCTTCTTGTAGTAGCAAAACCAATACGATATACTAAGTTATCTAAACGACTTTCTAAAAGTCTTAATAAATCTTCACCATGAACACCTTTTAGTTTACCAGCTTCTTTAAAAGTCTTTTTAAATTGTTTTTCTGATAAACCATACATGAATCTAACTTTTTGTTTTTCCTGTAACTGTGTACCGTAATCAGATAACTTTTTAGCTCTTTTTTGTCCATGCATACCTGGAGCATAAGGCTTTTTAGCAAGTTCTTTACCAGTTTCTAGAGTAGAAAATGATAAACGTCTACTTTTACGGTAAGATGATTTTGTATATCTTGACATAACGCATCTCCTTTCTTTTGAAGGTGCTCTTTGCAAATAAAAGGGGTGTTTAAACTAATATCGTCATTTTTGCAGAAAAACTACCGATAAATCCTAAAGATAATAAACACATCAATTATTCCAAAGTATCTGCACTCCTTATCAATTATAAGCATTCTTTAATTTAAAGTCAATATAAAATATTAAGAAAATATAATAAAAGTTAAAAAAAATGTCGAAAAATATCGTAATTTATGTTACAATTATGATAAGGTGGTTGTATATGATAAATTTGAATGATCCTAGGGTCGTTATAATTATTTGTTTGATTGCATCGTTAGTATCTATTATTACAATAATTACAATCATAAGGGGTCGAAAAAAAAGAGAAATGAAAAAAGCTTTATCGGCTTTAGAAATAGAAAAAAATAAATTAGCATCATCACCTATTATACCTGAACTTGCAAAAGTGGAATCTTTTTTAAATAATGAAAAATTAGAGGTAATGTATAATGAGTGGAGTAATAGATTAAAAGATATTAAAGATATTCAAGTTCCCAATTTATCTAATATGATTTTAGAGGCTGAGTATTCTTTGAAACAAAAGGATTACAAAAGTACAATTTATAAAATTGCTAAATTGGAAATGGAACTTTATAAAGTTAAAACTAATTCTGAATTTTTACTTGGTGAAATAAAAGAAATTACTACTAGTGAATCAAAAAGTAGAAGTATGATAATAAAGTATCGTGCTAAATATAGAGAACTTTATGAAAAATTTAATTCAACAAAAAATTCGTATGGCAAATTTTCATCTGTTGTAAATGCTCAGTTTGAAGTGATTGCAAAGAGATTTGAAGATTTTGAAAGTATTATGGATAATAATGATTATAATGAAGTTTCAACAATTATTAATGTAATTGAGGAATTGTTAAAACATATGAGTATTGTAATTGAAGAAGTACCATCTATTGTTCTTTTAGCATTTAATGTTTTACCAAAGAGAATTGAAGATGTTGTTAATACTTATAATGAAATGATTAAACAAGATTATCCTCTTGATTATTTAAATGTTGAATATAATATTAGTGAGGCAAATAGTAAAATAAAAGATATTATTACGCGTACTAAATCTTTAAATTTACAAAATAGTTTATTTGAACTTAAAGTTTTACTTGATTATTTTGATGCTTTATTTGTAGATTTTGATAATGAAAAGTTAGCTAGAAGTAGTTATCAAGAAAAACTTTCATCGTTTAAAAATAGACTTACAAAAATGAATCAAGTTATAAAAGAAATATCTAAATCTATGGATGAAATAAAAAATATTTATAATTTGTCATCCGAAAAAATTATATTAATTAAAGAAGTTATTAAAGAATTAGAAATAGTTAATGTTGATTATAAAGTATTGAATGATCATACTGGAAATCATGCTTTTGCATATTCTAAATTATTGAATGAAATTGATGGACTTAGTGTTAAACTTTCAAAATCTGAAGAAAAACTAGATAGTGCTTTAAATGAGATTGGAACTATGAAAGATGATGAACTAAGAGCTCGTCATCAATTAGAAGAAATTAAAATGGTTTTAAAGGAATCAAGAAATAAAATGCGTGATTATAATTTTCCAACTATTCCAGATAGCTATTATGTTGAGTTGAAAGAGGCATCACTTGCTATGAATGAAATAGTAAGGGAACTTAGTAAAAAGCCAATTACTATTGATGTTTTAAATATGAGGGTAGATACTGCTCGTGATTTGGTGTTAAAACTTTATACTAAAACAACTGATTTACTTAAAACAGCCCGTCTTTGTGAAACTGCTATTTGTTATGGTAATAGGTATCGTAGCTCTTTTAATGAACTGAATAAACAACTTAATTTGTCTGAACAATTATTTAATAAAGGAGAATATCATAAATCCTTAAAAAATACAATAGATATATTAAAAGCTATTGAACCTGGTATTTATAATAAATTAAATCAATTGTATGGTAATAATAAATAAACATGTTTCATTTTTTAATATTTTATGATAAAATAATTTTAGTGTATGAGAATTGGAGGAGAAAAAAATGGGTTTTATAAAAAACTTACTTAATAAAGAAGATAATGTGGAAAATGTAAATGGTGATGAATATTATGATATAAAAACAGAAGAAGCATATGATGAAAATGGTGGTTCCAAGATGATTTTACTAGAACCACGTGCTTTTTCAGAATCACAACAAATAGCTGATCATTTGAAAAAACGTAATACTGTTGTTGTTAATTTAAAAAGAGTTACATCGGATCAAGCAAAACGAATAGTTGATTTTTTAAGTGGTACTATATATGCTATTGGTGGAGATTTACAAAAAATTGGTGGAGGTATATTTTTATGTACTCCAAATAATATTAATGTTCAGGGGAAGATTACGGAGGAAACTACAGGTAAAGATATTCATGATAATGATGATATTAACATAGAGTGGTAGTTGTAATTTGAGTAAATATGTGTTAAAATAATTGATATTTCAAGGAGATTTTATGGAGAAGTTTACTAGAACAATGCGTGGATATGATCCTGTTGAAGTTAACCGTTTTTTAGATAATGTAATAAAGCAAGTTGAAAAAATGGTAAATTTAATTAAAAAAAAGGATGAGGCTATTAAAATTCGCGATCAGAAAATTTTAGAGTTGCAGAAATCTATTGCAAAAACTAATCAAATGAGGGATAAGCTTGCCCAATATGAGCGTATGGAAAGTACTTTAAATAAAGCGATTATGATGGCACAAAAAACTTCTGATCAAATAAAATCTAATGCCTATCGTGAGAGTGAAATGCTTATGGATAATGCTAAAAAAAATGCAAGTCGGATTGTTAATGAGGCCTTAATGCAAGCTGAAAAAGCGGAAATAGAGGCTAATAGAATGAGAAGAAATATTATTATTTATAAGCGTAAACTTAAAGATTTGTTACAGTCTCAATTAGATATGATTGAAGATATTGAAAAAGTAAATTTTTAATTTAGCAAGTGATAAAGACAGTATATTATGATTTATTAAAGAGAGTTAGTGGTTGGTGGAAACTAATATAATAATAATATAGATCAACTTTTGATGCTAAGGGTAATGCGTTATAATTTTAAGTGTATAAGGTCTTTATAAAATAGGGTGGTACCGCGGAAATTTCGTCCCTAATAATAAGATCTTTTTTTGTTTGTTTAGGAGGGAATATGTTAATAATCATATGTTTTTTAGTAGGTATAATGCTTCTTTTAGCTGGTGTTAAAATAATGCTAAACGGTTTAGAAGATATAACGAAATTTTTTCATATATCTTCTTTAGTAACAGGACTAACTGTTATTGCCTTTGGAACTAGTATACCAGAGTTGTTCATTAGTTTGAAAGCTTTTTATAGTGGATATAATGATATAGTTATTTTTACTACTGTAGGAAGTAATATTATTAATATATTGTTGATCCTTGGATTACTTAGCTTTGTGAAACCACTTAAAATTACAAATTCAGTTATAAAAAATGTTTTACCATTATCAATTATATCAACTTTACTTTTTTGTATTTTAAGTTTAGATGATGTTTTTACACCATATAAAAATAATTTAATTACTAAATCAGATGCTTTAGTATTAATATTGTTTTTTATGATATACATATACTATATGGCAACATTAATAAAATCAAGAAAAGAAGATAAAGTATTTGAAAATGAAAATTTAAAAAGTGCAAATTCGTTATTTTATTCAATATTCGTTACTATTTTAGGTTTTGCAATGATATTTGTTGGTAGTATTTTTATAGTTGATATGGCGCATAAAATGGCTAGTATAATTACACTTAAATTTTTAAGTTTAAGTGTAATTGCACTAGTTACATCAATGCCGGAATTAATTACTTGTTTTTACTTTTTAAAAAATAACAATGAAGATTTAGTGATAGGTGATATATTAGGTAGTAATATATTTAATATTTGCATTACTATAGCACTTCCTGTTATAATAATGGGAAATTTGAATGTTAATGCTTTAACTGTTGTAGATATAGTTAATTTAGTTATATCATCACTAATATTATTTTTATTCGCACCAATAAAGCAGAATTTATCTAAGAGTGAAGGTATAATTATGATTATAATATTTATAATTTATTATAGTTTTGTACTATGGGAGGGATTAGGAATATGAAATTTAAAGAATTAGAAAAAATAAGTACAAGTGAAATGGAAAATAAGATATTATCTCGTTGGAAAAAGATGGATATTTTAAATGAAACTATAGAAAATAGAAAAAATGGTAAAGATTTTGTTTTTTATGATGGGCCAATTTATGCTAATGCTAAACCAGGAATTCATCATGTTTTTGCAAAAACTATTAAGGATGCTTTTTGTAAGTATAAAACTATGAAGGGATATCGTGTTTTAAGAAAAATAGGTCTTGATACCCATGGGTTACCTATTGAGGTAAATGTAGAGAAGAAATTAGGTTTTAAAAACAAAAGTGATATTGAAAAATTAGGAATTGAAAAATTTTGTGATGAATGTAAGAAGGAAACAGCTAGTAATATTGGTGAAGTAAAAAAGGTAACTGATATGATGGGCCAATTTATTGATTGTGATAATCCTTATATTACTTGCTCAAATGAGTATATAGAATCTGAATGGTGGATTGTAAATGAATTAAATAAAAAGGGATTAATTTATTATGGTAATAAAGTACTACCTTATTGTCCTAGATGTGGTACTGAACTTGCATCACATGAAGTATCTCAAGGGTACAAAGAGGTAAGCGTTAATACTGTTATTGTTCCTTTTAAAATAAAGAATGAAAATACTTATTTTTTAGTATGGACTACTACTCCTTGGACTTTAATGGCTAATGTGGCTTTGTGTGTAAATAGTAACTTTACTTATGTTAAAGTTAATTCTAAAGGATATAATTTTATAGTATCTGAAAAATTAGCCCCTAAGGTATTAGGTGATGATTATCAAATTTTAAAAACTTATCGTGGTAGTGATTTAGTAGGAATAGAGTATGAACAATTTATGCCTTTTGTTAATGTTGTAGGTTCTGCTTTTAAGGTAGTAAGTGATGATTATGTAACTGATGAAAATGGAACAGGTATTGTTCATATTGCTCCAGCGTTTGGTGCTGATGATAATAGAGTATGTGTTTTAAATAAATTGGCATTTATAAATCCTGTTGATAAAAATGGTTGTTATGATGTAGGACCTTTTAAAGGAAGATTAGTAACAGATCCTACTTTAGAAATCGATATTATTAAATATTTAAAGGAAAATGATAAATTATTTAAAAAGATAAAAATGAAACATGACTATCCACATTGCTGGCGATGTAAACAACCTTTGATTTATTATTCTAAACCTGCTTGGTATGTTAGAAATACTTCCTACAAAAAACAAATTATAGAGGCTAATAAAACCATAAAATGGCATCCAGATTATATAGGTACTAAAAGGTTTAATAATTGGCTTGAAAATATGATTGATTGGGGAATTTCCAGAAATAGATATTGGGGATGTCCACTTCCTATATGGCACTGCGATTGTGGTCATTTTCAAACAATTGGTTCAATTGAGGAATTAAGAGAAAAGTCAATTGAAAATCTGGATTTATCTAATATAGAATTACATAGACCTTATGTTGATAATATAAAAATAAAATGCGAAAAATGTGGTAAGAGTGTATCTAGAGTTAAAGATGTACTTGATGTATGGTTTGACTCAGGTGTAATGCCTTATGCACAATTTCATTATCCATTTGAAAATAAAAAATTATTTGAAAGTCAATTTCCAGCTGACTTTATTGCTGAAGGAGTAGATCAAACTCGAGGATGGTTTTATGTTCTATTGGTATTATCTACTTTGATTAGTGGAAAAGCAAGTTTTAAAAATGTTCTTGTAAATGATATGATGTTAGACTCAGAAGGTAAAAAAATGAGTAAATCAACAGGTAATATTATTGATCCTATTAAAATTATGGAAGAATATGGAGCAGATCCAATTAGATTTTATATGTTAGAAACTTCTCCTGTTTGGACTCCAATGAAGTTTGATTATGATGGATTAAAAGAGGTTAATTCAAAATTTATATCAACATTAAAAAATACTTATAATTTCTTTTGTTTGTATGCTAATGCAGATAATATTAATCCAAATACATTTCAAATTCCATATGAAAAAAGAGCTGAAATAGATAAGTGGTTGCTTTCAAAATATAATAAATTAGTACGTGATGTTACTAAGTGTATGGATAATTATGATTTAACAACAACTACTAGAATGATTCAAAACTTTGTTTTAGAAGATTTGTCTAATTGGTATATAAGAAGAAATAGAAGAAGATTTTGGTCTAGTATTATGGATGATGATAAAAAAGCTGTATATAATACTACATATGAAGTTTTAAAAGGAATTTGTCTTCTTGTCGCTCCTATAGTTCCTTTCCTATCAGAGGAAATATATACACATTTAACAAATAAAAAATCAGTTCATTTAGAGGATTATCCTATTTTTAATGATGAGTATATTGATGAATATATAGAAAAAAGAATGGATTTAGTAAGACAAATTATAAGTCTTGGTAGAAATATAAGAGAAGAAGTTAAAATTAAAGTAAGACAACCAATTAGTGAGGCTTTGATTGATTTAAAAAATAAAGAAATGATATTAGATTTAATACCACTTATAAAAGAAGAATTAAATGTTAAAGAAGTTTTATTTATAGATGATATATCTTCTTATATGAATTTTACAGTAAAACCTAATTTTAAAGAAGTAGGACGTATAATGGGTTCTAAAATAAAAGAATTTCAAATGAAATTACAAGAATTATCAATAGAAGATATTAATAAATTAAGAAATAATAAAACCATTACTATTAAATTAAATGATGAAGATTTTGAAGTAAATGATAACATGGTAATAATTAATTCTATCTCTAAAGAAGGTTTCGATGTAGCTATTTTAGATAATAATTTTATTATTTTAAATACAGAATTAAATGAAAATCTAATTCTAGAAGGTATAGCACGTGAATTTGTGTCAAAAGTACAAAATATACGTAAAGAAAAAAATTATGATATAACTGATCGTATTAATATTTTTTATAGTGGAGATGTTGATATCGATAAAAGCATAGATGAATATAAAGAATTTATTAAAAATGAAACGTTAGCTATTGAATTAATAAAGAAAAATGTTTTAAAAGAGTATGATTTAAATGGACATAAAACATATATAGATATAGAGATTAATAATTAAAAAATAAGCAACTTGCTTATTTTTTATTTTTCATAAACTCTCTTAGTATTTTTGTTAGTGCTCTTTTTTCAATTCTAGATACATAACTTCTAGATATTCCAAGTTTTTTGGCAATATCTTTTTGTGTTACTTCGTTTTCATTATTAAGCCCATATCTTTTAATTAATATATCTTTTTCCCTTTCTGTTAAAATATTGAAATAATTTTTTAGAAGATTAATATTATTTTTTTTATGAATATCTTCAATAAAATCAGGATTATCTGTTTTTAAAATATCTAGGATTGTTATTTCATTTCCCTCTTTATCAAAACCAATTGATTCATTTATAGAAATATTTTTATTATGTTTTTTATTATTTCTATAATACATTAATATTTCATTTTCAATACATCTAGCTATATAAGTTGTAATTTTTGTGTTATGCGAATTAGAGTAGGAATCAATGCCTTTTATAAGCCCAATAGTACCTATAGAAATTAAATCATCATTATCTTTTTTATTATCATATTTTTTTACTATATGGGCAACTAATCTTAGATTATGTTCAATTAGTTTATTTCTAGCTTCAATATTTCCTTCTTTTAGTAATTTAATACATTTTTCTTCATCTTCTTTACTAAGTGGATCTTTAAAGACATTATTTGAATAAGCTGCAGAGAAAATATATAAATCTTTAAAAAAATATTTAAAAAAATTAATCATAAATCACTTCCAATATATTTTATGTTTATATTTTGATATTATTATTTACATAGAAGATATTTTTTGGTAGAGAAATCGAAGACTGGTATAATTATTCCTGCAATTTTTTATTTTATTTATTTTGAAGTGGTAGCTTTTTTTAATTAATTATGCTATTATGAATATGTAAAGTAGGAGGATATATGAAAAATAAAAAAGCGTTTACATTAATAGAATTAATAGCCGTATTAGTAATACTAGCTATATTAGCACTAATAGTAACACCAATTGTATTAAATATCGTAAAACACGCTAAGGAATCAGCCAATAAAAGAAGTGTTGATGCATACGGAAAAAGTATAGAACTTGCCGTAGCTAATTACTTACTAGATAAAGGGGAATTTCCAACAAACATAAGTGATTTAAAAATTGAATACTCAGGTAAAGAGGTTATATGTAATATTTCCTTATTAAATGAAGATTCAAGTGTATACTTATCAGAATGCAAAGTAGGAAGTAGTGATGTTAAAGATAAAAATACTAG
>CAKPFG010000004.1 GCA_934153675.1 uncultured Bacilli bacterium | reverse complement strand
ACACCAACCTTTCTTTTAGGTTGACTTTTTCATAAAAAGAAAAAATCAATCATTTCTGATTGATTCTATATATCAAAGTTCGAATAGTTCGAACAGATTCGCCAATGGTGGAGTCGAGGAGAATTGCACTCCTGTCCAAATATATAAACATATAAATTTCTACAAGTTTAGTTAATTTTAAAAGTCAAATAAATTATAAAAATTAACAAATTAATTTATTTCAAGCTTATTGATATTCACCATTAATTATAAGCGTCATAATGATTATCCTAAATATTCGAACCTTCTAATCTTTCTTAGGAAAAAAGAATAGAAAGTGCATGCCTTAATTAATTAGGCGAATGCTACACTATTTCTTGTAAATAATTTAGCAAATGCGTTTTTAATTTTGTTTCCGATTATTTTTTATGTATTTAACGTATACCTACGACTTGCTTATTTATACTCATATATACCTGTCGAAACTAGACGACCCCATAAAGAAATTATAGCATTTATATGTTTAATAGTCAATATGAATAGTATGAGTCATAATATCACTATAACTAAATGATTTTACTCCATTTTTATTTTCAACAATAAATATATAATCATACAACTCTTTTATAACTGCTTTATAATCTTCATATTTATTTCTACCCAAATTATACTTAATATATACCTCTTTGCCTATATTTTTTCCTAAATTTTTTTTAATTTCATAAATTGTCATCTAGGATATCCCCTATACATAGTCCCTTTTGTAATAATACCACCAATCCCTTCTTTTCCATATTTTGTATTTTCTATAATATCTTTTAGATCTATATCTAAATTACTGTCTGATAAACTCATACGAGAAGCTATAATTGCAGGATCTAGTGCATGAATGTTAATTCTTTTAGGACTTGAAGCAAAATTAGCACCTGCCTTAATTAACTCTTCATAATCAGATTGACAAGCACCTGCAATTATAATAAGCTTTTGATGGCTGCTTTCAAATTTTCTTGCTTCCTTTACTGCATTTACAAAATTTTTACTATTTTTATAAGATGCTATATCATCAATACTCCCCTTTTTTTTATAATATGCATCATGACCTGTTATTACTAATATATTAGGATTATATTCTTTTAATAACCTAGTAATCTCAAAGGACATTTTATTCTCACTAACGAGAACCCCCATAGCCATAATATTAATATCTTTATAATATTTTAAACATCGATTTAAATATTCTTCATCACCATCTAAGTGCAAAATTTTACCTGGTAAATAAAAATAATCACTTCTTTCAAGTTTACATTCTTTAATTTTACTTAAAAATTCTCGATTATCATCTATATCTTTTTTTACATCACATTTTAAAAGGTCATCTTTCAAGCTATCAGCATATAATCTGACACTAACACCCTTCAAATAACAAACATCTTGATCTATACTAATTATTTTAAAAATAATATCATTATTGTAAGACTTTCGTGTAACATATTCACCAACCATCATAATATCACCTAGTTAAATATATGATATATTATTTTTATTATGACAAATTAACTACTTAATTTTTTATAATATATTATAATATAATAGGTGATCACGTTGAGAAATAATCATTTTTTATGGTGGATTATGTCATTTATATTTGCACTTTTACTTTTTTATCAAATTATATTAACATTTTTTATACTAACCAGATTTAATATATTCCTAATTCTCTTTTTTATGGCAATTTGTTTTTTTTCCTTTTTCAAATGCTTATGGTAACTTACGATAATTGTTAATGAAATTACTAGTTTTAATTAACTTATCAATTTCTTTTTTAATATATACACAACTATCATAAATACTTATTTTATTTTCAAGTTTAGGAGGCATACTTATTAATACATAAAATAAAAGTAATTCATCATTTTTTAAAGGATATTCTTTTTCATATAAATTAAATATGTCAATAAAGTCAAAATCCAAAGTATTTTTTACATATAATTTATACAAATCAAAAATAGGAATATCTATTTTTGATTTACCCCAACTAATTAAATAATCATTTTTATTTTTTAAATAATGGTCTAATGTTAAATTATTATGAATAACGCATACACGCATTTTATTAGATTTTTCTACTACTAAATTATACCACTTCTCTATTTTATTTTGACAATAAGCAATACTATCAAATATTAGTGTAATATTTGAAGCAAGTAAATACTCAGATGGGCTCATAAATACTTTGGATTCAATTATTGTAATTAAATCAGTATAATATTCATATAAATATTCACAATTATTTTTTATATCTTCAAATAATTTTTTATATTCAGCTTCATCAACTTCCTTATAATACGTTGTTTTACTATGCAAAAGAGAAATTAATTTTATTAAATCATTCATTTTTTGTTCTTTAGGTATATGTTCCTCTGGTATATATTCAACAATATCATAAATATCATTTGAATCATATATTTTAGGATAATAATTAAAATTTCTACTATTTAAATAATTAAATATATCCTTGTTATAATCATGTTTTCTTACTACATATTTTTCACTTTCATCTTCTACTAATATACTACTTCCCATTTTTTGATAACTTCGTACCTTAATGTTATTTTTTTTTAATATTTCTTTTATTTCTCTCATTTGTTAGGAATTATAATCTTATCCCCTATTTTCAAATCAGAAATATCATTATAACTAGTTAATATTTCTAAATCAACACCATATTTAGATAAAATACTATCTACAGTATCGCCATCCCTTACTATATATATATTATAAGAAATATAATCTGAATCATCTTCTATATTATTAAATAAAGAATTAATATTATTATTTAATTTTCTATTTTCTAATTCTTTATCAACCATCTTTGGCACGTTAGATAAAACATCTTTATCTATCTTTGTATTTTCTACTTCTCTTTCCTTTTCCATTTTTCTTTTATCTTCCGTTATTTCTTCTTTTTCCTCTTCTACGTCTATACACCTATCATCTATTTCATTTATCATTTTTTTTATATCAATCAACTCCTTTTCCTTTAATTTATCTATACAAATATCTATAGATATAGAAAGTTTTTGATCATTTATTATTTCATAATAAAAATCATCAATATCAACAGTTGCATCTACCGTGTCATATCTATCTTCAAGTGATAATCCAACAGGCAAATCAAGACTAAATGGTAGCACTGTATTAGTGTTGGAAGAAACACGATATTCTCCCGTTATAATAAAATTTCCTTTTATTAAACAATCTTCTAAAGATAACTGATGTTCCAATGAAATTGATGTAATTTCCTGAATATTATCTTTAAATACAACCTCTTTTTTAAAAGGCATAATAATTTTCATTTGCATCCCCTCAATTAAAATTATGAAAAATATTCATAAATATGAAAAAAAGTAAGATTTTTCTTACTTTTTAACTGTACTTAATTGTTCATCACCATTATTTACCTTTTCTATTAAATTATAATCAATAATTCCATTAGATAAATTTATAATATCTTCTGCATAAGCACTATATTTATTAATGTAATCGATACTAATTGCAGCATTTTGATCTAACTGTCTATATTCCCTTTTACTACTATTATAATATAATTTATCAGTTATCCAATTACCACTTGGAAAAACAACTACATTATCATCTACACTAAATATATCATGTCCTAAAGCATAAGGATTATATAATCCTAACATATTTTCAAGCGTTGGTGATACATCTATCATACCCATTATCTTACTATATGTTTTAGCATATTCAGTACCAACCTTATCTTTTGACCAAATTATAAATGGCACTTTTCTATTCAATTCGTACGTATAATCATCAACTTTATCAATTTTTTTACTCTTATCTATTAATATGTTATCTATATTATCATTATAATAAAGTTTTTCAAACTCACTAGTTTTTAATTTTGCATCATGATCACCATATATAACAACAATAGTATTATCAAGTAAACCTTTTTCATCTAAAGACGACATTAACTGACCAATAGCCTCATCTGCATAATGTACAGACTTTAAATAATTTCCTATTTTACTTCCACCTAAATATGATGTTACTGTTCCATCAGAATTATTAATATCAACAGAATAAGTAGAATGATCATTAATATCATTAAACGGTGTATGATTTGTTAACATAATTAAAGTACCATACCAATTTTTATGTTCACTATTAATTTTTTCTAATTTTTCAACCGACTGTCTAAAGAAAGATTTATCAGATAAACCCAAACCAATTTCTTCATCTATAGTATAATCCTTTTTGCTATAAAATTTATCATATCCCATATATTTATACATAATATCACGATTCCATGCACTACCATTGTTCCCATGCATACTAAATGTATAATAACCTTTTTCCTGAGCCAATTTTTGAATAGTAACATAATTTCTATCAAAGTAATTCATAAATACCGTGCCATTTGATGCTGGCATCAAACCAGAAGAAAACGTAAATTCAGAATCACTACTCGTTCCAGTACTTTCCTCTGCATAAAAATTATTAAAATAAATTCCTTCTTCAGATAATCTATTCATATTAGGCGTTAACTCTTGATCATTAAATTTAAGATTCATAGTAAAGCCTTGAAATGATTCAGCATGAATAACAAGTACATTCTTTCCCTGAAAAATATTTGTATATTTATTACTTTTACTTTTTTCTAAAGAAGAATAATATTCTCTAAAAGTTTTAGCTGCCTCATCATAGCCAAACATTGTATTAACCTTAGTTTTAATACAACTTGCTAAATCATTTGCTTGATAAATATATATACCAAATTCCATTACAATAGAAGACCTATTCCACTGCTTATTTAATCTACTTAAATCCGTTGATGTAAGCTGTGTTACAAAGAAACCTAATGATATTATTGTTAAAGCAAGAGTATTAAAGAATCTTTTTTTACTATTTTCTACTTTTTCTACTTTTTTATAATACTCTTTTTTTCTTAATTGGAAATGAAAAAATAGTAATATAAAAGGCTGTATAAAAAAGACAAAATCTTTAAATTCTAAAATATTTTGTGTAACAGCATCCGTATAACCCGCAAGTTCTGTTGCAGTTGCTAACATTGAAAATGATGCAAAAGAGATAAAATTACTATAATATGTGCAATTTATAAAGCACGTAACACTAAAAATTAAAGAACAAATAAATAAATATTTAATTTGTTTTTTAGGTTTAAAGAAATAACAAAAGGCTCCTACTATAAGTAATATTGTTAAATCACCTAAAATAGGTTTTATGTCAAATGGATTTTTTACCGTAAAATATCTTAATAAAATACCATTTATTATATTTACAATCAAAAATATTTCAAAAATTAAATTCGTTTTTAGATAACTAATTAAATTTTTAAAAAATTTTTTTAAGCGTTGTTTAAAATTTTTATATAATTTCAAAAAATATTTTTTTAATTTCCTACACTTTTCTTTCATAATTCACCACTTTTTAATTATAACACTAATTTATTTTTTTTACAATTTACAATACTTACTATAATCTACAGACAAAAAACGATAAAGAATATTATTTTGCTGATATATATATTGCTTATTTATTTTAATATAGTTATTTTTAATAACTAAAAATTTTTCTTTTAACAATTCTTTTACAATATCAATATCTAATGGATTAAAATTATATTTTTCTAAAAATTTCAAAATACTAATACCGTTTATTTTTCTTAAACCCAAAATAAATTCATTTTCTATTGTTTCATTAATACTTAATTTATGACTTTCTTTTACATAATTACCATTTAAATATTTAGTTAAATTCCTTGTATTTTCATATCTAATACCATTTACATAACCACATGCACCAAGACCAAAGCCATAGTATTCAGAATTATTCCAATATGTTAAATTGTGTAAAGAAAAATAACCATCCTGTGAAAAATTACTAACTTCATAATGCTTATATCCACTTTTTTTTAATGTTTTACAAATAGTATCATACATTAAAAAATCAAGATCCTCATCTATATATTTTGTTTTCATATTATACAATTTAGTATGAGGTTCTATAATTAACGAATATGCTGATATGTGTTTAACTCCTAAACTCAAATAAAACTTTAAATCATCCTTTAATTCTTCTATAGTTTCGGAATAAAGAGCATACATCAAGTCAACATTAATATTTTCAAAAAAAGTTTGAATTAATTTTATTTTTTCAAGAACCATTTCTTTATTATGCTTTCTATTTAAAAATTTTATGTGTTTACTATTTACAGTTTGTATTCCAACACTAATTCTATTAACTCCATACTTTTTTAATAAATTAAGTTTAGCAACATCTATATTTTCTATATTTACCTCAACAGTAAATTCTAAATTTTTTGTATTAAAAATTTTCGTAATTGCTAATAATTTTTCTAATTGAACATTAGATAACACGCTAGGCGTTCCACCACCTATATAAATAGAATTTATTATTTCATTATTATAATTAGATTTTATTTCAGAAAAAAGTATAGATAAATATTTAAAAGCAATATTAGAGTTATAGTACATTTTACAGAAATCACAATATGAACATATAGTGCTACAAAAAGGAATATGAATATAAACTGCTTTACATGTATTATTTTTTAGACTTTTTTTCATCTATTAATGTTACGTTAGAATCTAATTTTTTTGTTTAACTTTTTGCAATTTTATATTAACATTCCTATTTTGTCCTATCTTACCTTGACAATTCTTTTCTATAATCATTTAAAATTTCCTCAACAAACTGTAAGCACTACTTTCTGAGGCAAATTCCTTGAACTCATCTTGTAACAAAAATATTATTTGTTTTTTGATAAAACTATCATAATATTTTCTTATTTTTCTCTTTCTACCTTCATATTTATTTTCCATAAATTATCCTATTTATTATTCTTCTTTAAATTATCTTGTTTTCTTTGATTAAGTATTTCTATTATTTCATTATATTTATCTATATCTAATTGTTTTAATCTTATAGTAGCATCTCTATAAATAGTAAAATATGTACTTTTTAAAAAAGTTGCTATTTCCTCTATTGAGTAATTTTCTTTGAGTAATTTATAAACAATTAAAACTCTACTTCTAGTTTCATCATCTGCTATAGTTTTTTCCTTATTTTTATCAATAACATCCTGTAATTTTGATGCTGTTGTTTTATACATTTCTTTATATCTTTGAAAATAATCTGCAACAGTTGAATTACTAATTTTAAAATAATTTTCACTAAAATATTTAGCAATTTCCCTCGTTGATGCATTAGTTTTTATAGCATAATCACCAACCATCTTGATTCTTCTAATTCTCTCTTCATCCGATTTTAAATTACTTGCCATCATTATCCTCCATACTAAGCACAGCTAAGAAAGCTTCTTGTGGAACTTCGACATTTCCAACCATCTTCATTTTTTTCTTACCTTCTTTTTGTGCTTCTAACAATTTTCTTTTTCTAGAAATATCTCCACCATAACACTTAGCAAGAACATTTTTTCTCACTGCTTTAATATCTGTTCTTGCAATTACTTTGCTTCCTACAGCCGATTGAATTGGTATTTCAAATTGTTGACGTGGTATTAATTTTCTCAGTGCTTCAACTATTTTTTTACCTCTGCTATAAGCAAAATCAGCATGTATTATCAAACTAAGAGCATCTACTGTTTTACCATTTAAAAGTATATCCATTTTTACTAATTTGCTTTCCTTATAGCCTATAAGATCATAATCAAATGAAGCATATCCTTTAGTTGTAGATTTCAATTTATCATAAAAATCATAAACAATTTCTGATAAAGGAATTTCATAATGAATATTGACTCTTGTAGAATCAATATATTCTAAAGATACATAATGTCCCCTTTTATCCTGACATAGTTTCATAATAGCACCAATATATTCACGAGGAACAAATATATTAGTTTTAATATATGGTTCATATATACTTTTGATTTTTTGTCTTTCAGGCATTTTTGATGGAGAATCTATATAAATAACACTAGAATCAGTAAGCATAATTTTATATATAACACTAGGACTAGTAGCAATTAAAGCAATTCCAAATTCTCTTTCTATTCTTTCTTCTATAATTTCCATATGTAATAATCCCAAAAAACCACATCTAAATCCAAAACCTAAAGCTTCAGATGTTTCTGGTTCAAACTCTAAAGATGCATCATTCAATTTTAATTTTAAAAGTGCTTCTTTTAATGCTGGAAATTTATTAGATTCAATTGGATAAATGCCACAAAAAACCATAGGTCTCATTGGCTTATAACCAGGAAGTGGTAAAGCTGAGGATATGCTACTAGTAATAGTATCACCTACTTTAATATCACTGATACTTTTAATACTTGCAGTGATAAAGCCTACTTCACCACTTATTAATTTATCTTTTTCTACTTCTTTAGGATTATGAATACCTACACTTACAACATCATACAAAGAACCTGTTGCGAGCATTTTTATTCTATCTCCTTTTTTTATAGTACCATTAACCACTCTTACTAATATTACAATACCTCTATATGAGTCATAATATGAATCAAAAATTAAAGCCTGAAGATCATCATTTGCCTTTGTAGGAGCAGGAATTTTTTCAATAATAGCTTCAACTAACTCTTTAATACCAACCCCATTTTTAGCACTACATAAAATTATTTCCTCATCTTTAAAGTCTAAATTATTTATAAGTTCTGATTTTACCTTTTTTATATCAGCATTAGGTAAATCAATCTTATTTATCACTGGTATAATTTTTAAATTATTCTCCATAGCTAAATACAGATTAGCAAGTGTCTGGGCTTCTATACCTTGTGCAGCATCTACAACAAGCAAAGCACCTTCACAAGCTGCAAGACTTCTTGAAACTTCATATGAAAAATCAACGTGTCCTGGTGTATCTATCAAATTTAAAATATATTCAGAATTGTTATATTTATACTTAAGTTGAACAGCGTTTAATTTTATAGTAATTCCACGTTCACGTTCTATATCCATATTATCTAACATTTGATTTTTAATTTCTCTTTTACTAACTGCATTAGTTAATTCTAAAATCCTATCTGCAATTGTGCTTTTTCCATGATCAATATGAGCAATAATAGAAAAATTTCTAATGTTTTCTTGTTTCATTATCATCACCAACAAAACTATTATAACACAAAATTATGTTTATTATTAATCTTTTTCATATAATTATTATATAGGTGATATAATGTTACAAGAAGAAATTAAAAATGTCAACATACAATTTTATACTTTATTTTTTTCTCTTCTTAGCATTATCATCTCAATTTTTTTAACATATAATGATAAATTACAAACAGAGGGAAATAAGCCTTTAATTGATAATAAAAAAAATTATAATATAACATTGTTTAATAGAATTTTAATACTATTTATTGCTATTACTTTTTTATATGTTAATTATAGTTCCTATAAAAATGCTAAAGAAAAAAAGAAAAATTTAAAAAGATATCAATTACAAATAGTAACATCTATATTAACTATTATTGCGGCATTGATATCATTATACGTTGTTTACAAATCAACAGAAGAAACACTAGTAGATTTAGAAAATCCTATTATTTAATAAACGAAAAAAGCCACTTGGGCTTTCGAGTAAGGAGTGTTCGTTAGTAATTCAACTAACAACTACATTATAATTATTAAATGTGTTAATATAATGATTATAAAGTGTTATTTTTGTGAAATTATACAAAACTTCCTATTACTATTGTAATAGCAGCAAGTACTACACCAGCTGAAAACCCAATTAAACAATACATTAAAAACGAATCTTTAAAATTTTTCTTTTCTTTTGGCAAAACTTGTTTTATCATATCATCTTTTTCTTTTGGAATAGTTTTTTTTATTGTATCATCTTTTTCTTTTGGTGGAACTTTTTTTAATATAGCTTGTCTGTCTTTATCCTCCTTTACTATAGGGGGTTTTTTTACTATTTGATTTACCCTATTTTTTGATTCCTCATCTCTAATTTTTTTAACAATATATGCAATATCATTATCTATACTTAGCAAAGGATTTTCTATATACTTTTTTATATCGCTATACTTTATTGTCAAGTCATGATACTTAAAAGCACCATATGCTTTAATATCACGCATTATTACTGAAATATCAGCTGGTTTAATTATTTTTTCTATCTTTAGGTTCTTTAAACAAGCTTCATTGGTATTTTTATTCAATGTAGAAAAATAAAGCCTTCCATCACCTGTTTCTACAAAAAAATAAGTAAAATTTATATACTTTATATTTAAATTTTTAACTTCCTTAATAATAGCCGTTAGTTTTTTTTTGTCTATAACATTCATAGAAGTAATAGTATTCAAATGATACTTAATATCTTGTGCATATATAAAACTAAAAATATTAGTATTCTTATCAATACCAATAAAATAATTTTCAACTTCTTCCATAGTATTAAAGCTTTTTAATTTTTCTATTTTTTCTTCTAATGGTAATTTTATATAATCCTCAATTAAATACATTTTATTAGACTTTTTTTCTACAAAACGAAGATATTTCATATCCAAAGACAATATAATTTCTCTAAAATCTACTAAATTAATATCCTTCATACTAACCTCAATTCTACAAATTTCTATTATTATAGTACCATAGTTATAGCAAAATTACAAGAAAAAAAGTATATTATTTTATATACTCTTCATTAACATTTTTATCAATATCATCCATTACTTTTTCATCTGCCTCATCAACCAAATCATCCCATGGTTCCTCATCTTCTTCAACAGCTATTTTAACTTTTGTTTCACCAACTATTTCAACTCCCAATTCTTTTTCTATATCAAAAGTTATTTTATTCGCTGAAATATTAACTGATGAACATGTTGGCTGTTTTAGTGGTTTTACGATTATATCTGTTTCATCATTTAAATCTGTATTTTCTCTTACCCTTACATTAAATGAATCAGTATAATCTATTTTCTTTGTTGCCACCATAGTCTTAGAATCATTATCATAAGAATACCAAATATTTACATCAAAACTGCCATTAACTCCTATTTTATCCCCTGTTTTATAACCTTTAAATTTATGATTAATAACCCAACAACCTAATATAGTAGTAGGACTATTAGTAACTTCTAAACTATAATTATCCTTAAAATACTTTTTACCTTTACCAACGATTGCTTTAGTAACTATCTCTTTATATAATGACATACTAATCACTCCTCATTTTAATATATGATAAAAGTTTCCAAAAAGTACAAAAATAAAGAGAAAAAAGATTAAAAATATTCACTACTTTGCTTCTTACACTAATACACTTATTTTCTTCTAATTTGACTTCTTTTATATCTATTGATATTAATTTATAAATATCATCTATATCAATATTTTCTGTAATATTTTGATATATCATTTTTTTCATCAGCTTTTATCATAACAATATATTTACCTTTATTTTACAATTTCTAACTTTAGGCAACTTTATTAAACAACATTTAATTAGAAAAGACATATAACTTGAAATTACTTCTTGTAATTGTTTTTTAATTTGTTTATATCCAGTTATTCCTTTTGATATATCGTAGTATTTTGTATCAATGATTTTAATGATTCAAAATTCAACTCATATCTATTTTTATTATTTTTTTCTTTTCGCGTAAAATTTTTATATTCTCTTATCATAATTTAATCCTCTTTATATTAACTTTAACATACAAAAAATCTACACGCTTTTTATTTCATGTAGATTTTCTTCAAATCACTTCTAAAATTATCTTTTTTATTTGAAAAATTTAGGTACAATATAAACCATAACAAATGTTGCTGCTGTAATAGCTGGCATAAATACATAAACTAATTTATTTTTATTTAAATTTGTAATATCACTAAGTCCTTGATATAAATGAGTTAAATAAAATCCAGCACTAATAAATAATACAGCAATTGTAAATGGTACTGATATAAATGAACAAATAATTGCAAATATTGAAGTTAATGTTGTAAATACTGAACAAGAACCTAACAAAGCAAATACATTTTTAATATTTATTTTAGATTTAAAAATTGGATTTGCAAATAATAAAATAACAAATGCACATACCAAAAACCAAAATACCATAAACAAAAGTCCCATTAAAAAGCATCTAAAAAATGGTATAGAATATGAACTTGATAATAAAGAACTATATCCACCCATAAATAGTGACATAATACCATTTAAGGCCTTATCACATAGAAAATAAAACAAGAAACCACTGACTAAACAATTAATAATAAGAGCAATTATTCCAAGTATACATTTATTTTCTTGTGAATATTTTTTAATAGTAGTTGCCGGATGGATAAATATACCTTTTATTATCTCTAAATAATCATTGGCACATTCCTTAATATCAAAAGTACTACTAGTATTTTCAATTTTAGTATTACAATCACATACCTGACCATCTTCTAACTTTTTACCACATTTTGTACAAAATTTTGTCATTTTTCTTCCTCCTTAATATCTCGAAAAATAAGTTTCTAAATCATCTAAACCTACTAAATAAAAATTCCCATTATCATAAGTTAATGTAATAGTCATATAATCATAATCTGAATTTTTTTTAGTTTTTTCTTGATCAGAAAAATCTTTATACTTTATTTCATAATCATAATTTACTTTCAATTCTACTTGCATATTTTCATCTTCCATATCAATATCATAAATAGATATATCATCTATAGAAAAACTAGTAAGTGTACTAAATGAATTAGAAAGTTTTTGTAAAAAATCATTATAATCTTTCTCTAAACTAGTGATATCTACATTTTTATTTTCAAATGAAGACTTTATTTCAGAAAAAGGTTTATTAGCTATTGCACTTGAATAAATATTATTTAAAGAACTTTTAGCTAATGTAACAATTTTTTTCTTTTCTTTAGATGAAAGTGAATTCTCATCTATATTAACAGTATAAATAGAATAATATGAAGATGGTGTTACTGCATCTTCTATTTCAAAACCATTTTTAAGTGTTGCTTTTATAACTGTTTTAAAGGCAAAAACTTGCGGTAACACATAAACATCATATTTACTACTAGATTCTTTCTTATCTAAATATTTCTCAGTTAATTTAACGCCACCAAAAGATATTTTAGCATCTTTTAAAACTTTAATTGTATAGTTATTTACAACCGTAACAGATAAATTTTCATCAATTTGCCAATTATCAAAAAATAAAAATTTCTTACTTTTTTGTTTTGTTAAAACTATATAACCAGACTTTTCAGTATGACTGTCTTTTAATGTATATTTAAAATTAACTGTTGCTTTTAATTTGCTAGATGAATATTCGACACCAGTAATAGTATAATTATCTATATTAGAATCTTTTTGATCTTTCATAATATCAGTAAATATTTTCTTAGAAACAAAAGTTTTATCACCATCAAGTTTCAAATAATTATATAATTTATTAGCATCCTGACTTACATATGCTTTTATATAATCATTAGCAATCTTTTTAGGACTTGTTAAAATACTAAATGTTATCATAAATCCTACTATTAAAGCAATTATAATAGCAATTACGCCGATTAAAACTTTAGTGGATTTACTTATTGGTTTTTTTTCTTTAACCTTTTTTGATTTTAAATTACTCTCAAGTTTCGAACCACATTCCTTACAATATAAATCATCTAAATTATTTTTTGTACCACATTCACCACAATACATACATATACCTCCTCTCTATAATAATTTTACAATTTTATAAATTATTAGTCAATAAAAATTTAATAATTAAATTTTTTAATTTTCACACGATTAAATGATAATAATTATTTTTTCGTTAATCGACGATTTATATTATCATCCATCTCTTGACCCAATTTTTGTAAATTTTCACGTACTACAGCTCTTGAGTAATAAACAGCCCCAGAAAGATCAATCTCATTATCTAAAAAATCATATCTGTTCTTCATTTTATCCCACAAGAATTTATGTTGTTTTATAAATTGTCTATTAAATCTCAATGTTTCTATATCATTAATATCAACTTTACCACGAAGATGTAACATTTTATTAAAATATCTAGTTAATTTATTAGAATCATAATTACCACCGTGTAATTGATATATATCATAAAAATCTTTAATACGAGTATTCAAAACATCATATTTATTATTTTCTACAATAATACATAATTTTTCTGCTAAATATTCTTCAAAAGATGGAACATATACATAAAAAAGTTCATCTCCTTTAAATATTTTAGGCATTATTCTTAATTCTGGTTCTATTAATCTAGAATAATTGTCTTCAAAATCAATTCCTATATGACTTTTTATTTTATCAAATTTAGCATCAAGCGACATTTTATAAATACCAGTTTTTGTTTTTTGTACTGGCTTTGAAAAATTAAAATTAAAATTACCAATTCTTTTTTCTTTCAAACATAACATTAAAGTTTCGCAGATATCATCAACATTCATTAATGTAGCTATATCCAAATCAGTAATTGCACGAACAAGTCTTCCTAAATAGGCTATTTCGGCTGAACTACCTTTTATAAGTATTTTTTGATTATTATATTTACTAATCCGTTCCAATATAGTTCTAGAAATATATGTACTATAAGCATTATTAATACTTATATTAAGTCTTAATGCTTCTTTTCTCATAAAAGCTTTCATCTTATCACTATTATTAAAATTTATCATAAAACCACCAACGTTAGATATTATAACAATTTAAAAAAAAATTGCAAATTTTTGCTATTAAATTATATTATTTAAAAATATAATTAAAAAAATATTACATTATAGAATTTTGTAATATATTATTTAGAATTTTAAAAATTTTTTCTTTAGCACAGTTTAAAAAGATGGCTTTATAACTTGGTAACATAATCTTTCCCCTAAAATTTTCTTTAATTTTTCAAATTTTTTTACAAACTAATTATATGGTAATAAAAACAATTCTAAAGATGACAAAAATAAATTTTTACAATAGTAAACACCATTTTTGTTCAAATAAGCAAAAATTTTACTAATATTAATATAATCTATTTGTTTAATTGTTTCCCTTGAAAAATTTTCCTTTAATATTTTTTTATCTAATTCATCTAATATCATTATCTTTTTTTACCTCCCATCTTAGCGTTTTATTATACATGAAAAAAAGATAATATTTTTCATATTATCTCACTAGAAATTCTAAAACCAACATTATCATTTGTCAATAGTCTAAAATAATTTTCAAAACCTAAAATTATTTGCGAACCAATTCCTGAAATTTATCTCCCTTTTCCATAAAATTTTTAAATTGATTATAGCTGGCAGCAGCTGGTGACAAAAGACAAATTTTATTTGGGCTAGTAACTACTTTAGCTGTTTTAACAGCCTCTTCTAAAGTTGAGCACATATATATTTTTTTATTACTAGTCATTAAGCTATTTCCAATTTTTGTTCCTGTTTCTGGCATACATATCAAATTTGATAATGTAGATCCTCTAAGATAATCTATTAAACTTTGATAATTAATTCCCCTATCAAGTCCGCCAAATATTAATGTATCAACATTTTTTAAAGCATTTATAGCTTCTATTGTTGCTTCTGGTATAGTAGCGATAGCATCATCATAATATGTAATATTTTTATATGTTCCTACTTTTTCTAATCTATGTGATAATGGGGTAAAATTATTAATTGTATTAAGTGCAATATCTAATTTTAAATAATATATTTCTACAACAGCAAGAGCAAACATTATATTTTCTAAATTACATTTTCCTATTAAATTGCGCTTAGAATTAATATCATATAATTTCTTATTTTTATAATAAATATAATTAGAAGAAATATGCATATTAGTATTACTATTAGTGCTAACACTAATCATTTCCTGTTTATAATTATTACTATTTACATACTTATTTAAATAAAAATTATCTGCAGCATAAATACCTATATCATCTTTTTTTTGATATTTAAATATATTAAGTTTATTTTCATGATAATGTTTTATACTTCCAGCATGATCTAAATGTTCTTCAAATAAATTTAAAATAATAGCAACATGTGGAGAGTGTTTTACAAATTCTAGTTGTAATGCAGACATTTCAATTACTAAAATAGAATCTTCTTTAAAAGATGCAATATCATCAAATATTGGTCTGCCTATATTTCCTAATAAATAAGCATCATAGCCCTCATTTTTAAATATTTCATAAATAAGTGTGGTAGTTGTACTTTTACCCTTGGTACCTGTTATACCAACAATATTCTTACTGTTAATTTCTAATAATAGCTCTAATTGAGAAGTTATTTTATCTTTTATGTTATCAATGTTAATATCTTTTAATACTACTCCAGGTGCTTTAATTATTAAATCATAGTTATCTAAATTTTCTAAATAATCATTGCTTTTTAAAATTACGTTATGATCATTTTTTAATAATGGATCTAAACTATAATCCTTTTGATCTAATACATATAAAGGCATATTAGAGAATTTTCTAATAAATTTATATGTACTTCTACCTTCCATACCAAAACCAAGTATAGCAATTTTTTTCCCTTTTATTCGATTAAATATTTCTTCTTGCATTTTCCAATTCCTCTTTTACAATCTTCATAAATTTATCATCAATGTTGTTTTTCTCATTTATATCATCAATTATATGATTATTAAAATAAAGTGGATAATGATTCTTATAATATTCTAATAAAAAAGGCAATTTCCCATTTAATGAACGAATAGTAAGACTTATTGCATATCTTGCTTCATTATATGTTCCAACACATTCAAAAGGTTTTTTATCACTATAACCAATTAATTCAATAAATGTATTTAATAAACTTTTATCTTCATATAAGTCTGTTTTAAAAATCTTAACTAAATCATCTTTATATAAAAAGGGACTTAATATTATATATACAAATAAACATTTAGCACACTTGCAACACCAAGTCCAAGGTACACTTTTACTTCCTACATTACAACTTTTAAATACCAAATGATATTTTTTATACTTAGAGAATAAAAAAGCAATTTGTAACTCTGTTAAACATCTAAGTAAACTAAAATATTTTATATCAATATTAAAATATTTTTTAGTATATGAATTAAAATCACACTCAAATTCGTATGTTTTTGAATATTGATGATTTATATTGGTACCAAGAACTGTAGATTCATTTGCACTTGCTTCATTTGACAAAACTATATATTTTCTTCCTGTTAAATAAGCTGTTAAATAACTAATAAAAGCAAGTAAACTAGAAAATGGTGTATGACCATTTAAAAAACCTTTTTTATTAAGTTCAATTAACTTTTTATCGATATAAGTTTTATGAACTATTATTTTTTTCTCCTCATAACCTAAAGATTTTATTGAAGCCATATGTGCACTTTTTGGATTTAGTGAAAAACACGTATTTTCTTCATATAAACTTCTTAAAATTTCACAAGCAACAATAGAATCTTTACCTCCACCAATAGTAATTAAATTACCAAATCCATTATAGTTATTACTAAAAGTTAATTTTTTCTTTGATGTTTTAATATTAACAAAACGAGAATCTACTTTAATATTATTAACATAGAAAAATTCTCCTAATCCATTATAATATAACTTTTTAAACCAATCTATTTGTGCTTTTGATAAATAACCACAATTAACAATAATATTTTTACTACAAACAGCTTTATAATAACTAAGTAATTCTACCATACCAATATGAAAAGCTAAATAAGAAAGTAAATTATTATCAATATGCTTATTTTTAATATCTTTTTTATCTATTTCTAAAGTAGTATTAAAATCCTCTAAATTTTGAATAATATAGTGATAACTAATTTTTAACTTATTATCTTCTTCATATATCCTATAAGAATCATAAATAAATGTATCATATTTACTACTAAGTTCTAAATATTTATCCATACTCCACCTCTTTATAATTATAGCACAAATTAAAAGTGATTACTATTAAAACTAACCATGTTTTACTTTGAGTTTGCCTATAATCTTTTTTTCTATTCGTGATATATATGATTGACTTATATTCATAATAGAGGCTACTTCTTTTTGCGTATACTCACGAGTACCATATAATCCATAACGCATAATCATAATTTTTTTATCACGTTCTTTTAAATTTTTCACCTCTGAATAAAGTAATTTTTTTTCAACTTCCTCCTCTAATCCCCGTGTTACAATATCAAAATCGGTTCCAAGTATATCTTCTAAATGTAATTCATTTCCCTCTGCATCATAACTTAGACTATCTTCAAAACTAACCTCTCCCTTTCTTCGTTTATTTTTTCTTAAAAACATAAGTATTTCATTATCTATACATCGTGATGCATATGTTGCAAGTTTAATATTTTTATCAAGCTTGTAAGTATTAACACCCTTAATAAGACCAATAGTTCCAATACTTACTAAATCTTCTAAATCTACATTAGTATTTTCATACTTTTTAGCTAAAAAAACAACCAATCTTAAATTATGTTCTATAAGTTTACTCCTAGCTTCTTTATTACCATCCATACTTTGAATAACATAATTAACCTCATCTTCTTTACTTAATGGTTCAGGTAATTTATCTGTACTACCAATAAAATAAACTTGACGTAATTTAAAAATTTTTTCAAAAAATTTTATTATTTTCTTTATCATATAAGCTCCTTTATATTATTATTAAGTAAAATATCAATACCATCTTTATTAATATTACTAATACCTACTAATACTTTTTTAATGACTTTTCCATTTATGATAACTTTATCTGGTTTAAAACCTTTTAATATATCTTTTGATGATATCGTTTCATAAGGAATAAATAAGTATGTTTTTATATCAAAAATCATTTTTCTTTTATCTAATAATATTACATTATTAGATAAATATGATAAACAATTCCCACTATCTAAAAAACCTTTTGCTTTAATAAAATTATCATTATAATATATTACTACATCGTAATAATTATTATAATTATTTTTTAGTATTCTACTTTGTCTTATATACAAATATATAATTATTGGACTTAATATAATAATTAATAAAAGGGTAATGCTAAATTTATTATTAATAAATATAAAACCCTTTCTTTGAATACAAAATTGATCATTTAAAAAATATAAAAAACCTCCTAAAAAAATGCTTAAAACATAAAGATATAAAATATTTATTAAAGTGTATTTTATTGATGAATAATTAAAAGCAATCAAAATCATGGCAACACTAATTAAAAATTTAAAGAAAAAAAGTAATAAATTAGATAAGGGAATAAATAATATCAAAATACTAATTCCTCCTACAAAACTTGCCATTATTATTCTTTTTAAATCTGCATTTCTCTTAAGTAAAATAGATACTCCGAGTAAAAGTAAAAAGTCTAAGAAGAAATTAATAAACATAATAAGATCTAAATATAATTTCAAAATATCACCAATCTAATTATAATAAAAAAAGCGATAATTTTTGTCGCTTTATATTTTCTTTTGATAATTATATTTTAAAACAATAGTTCTATAGTTTTTTAAATCATCCATAGTATTGATATTATTAAGCTTTAACTTTTCTAACATTTTATAAAAAATTAAAGCTGTTCCTTCTGCATCATAATTAGCACGATGATGCTTATCCTCATCCCAAGGTATGTTATAACGTATTACTAAAGCAGCTAAATTATGATATCTTTCATTAGATTCTAAATATCTTGATAATCCAAGTGTATCTATAACCGTATTTTTAAATCTTCCAAAATCATACTTTAAAAAAGCCATATTAATAAATGACATATCAAATTTTGCGTTATGAGCAACTACTGGTAAATCGCCTATCCAATTAATAAATCTTTTAACAACGTCTTCTTCTTTGGCTTTCCCTTTTACCATTTCATTTGTAATACCAGTTATTTTAATGATTTCTTCATCTAATTCTTTTTCTGGATCAATAAGTTCATCAAATGTAGAAATTATTTTTCCATCTTTCATTTTAACCGCACCTATTTCTATAATAGAGTCGCCTTCACTAGCCTTAAGACCAGTCGTTTCTAAATCAAACACTACGTATGTATCACTTATTAACATATAAAACCTCCAACAAACAAAAAAGCCGAAAAACAGATATCCTGATCGAATAAAACCTAGTCTCCCAGGTGGGCATCACATTATACTTTTTAGGATCCTTAAATAAATTCAAGTATTCTACACCAAATATAAATTAGATTCCCTTATATTTCGATTAGTAGGTTTTTCATAAAGGATTATCTCATCTTTCAGCATTTAAATTATAACACAAAATAAATAATTCATCAATATATTTTTCTAATTTTATACCCTAACTAACAAATCTATTACATTAATGCCACTAAAAAAAAGAATTAAAGCTGCTATTGATAAATATGGTCCAAAGGGTATTTCATGACTAGAGTTATTTTTTACCATTAAAAGAGAAATAGGTAAACCAATAAAAGACGCTACAAAAATGGATGCTATAGAAGATACAATTCCCATAACAAGACCAAATGTAAACATTAGTTTAATATCTCCACCCCCCATTGACTCTTTTTTAAAAATAATATCTCCAAGTATTTTTATAAGTAACATCACTGAAAAACTAATTATGCCATAAAAAAGAGATAATAAAGAGCCCTTTATACCAAGATCAAAAAGTAATAATATAAATATTAAAATATTACCAATTATTAATACTTCATCTATTATTACCATATATCTAATATCACTAACTATTACAATCATTAACATAGATATAAATATAAGGGCAATAAAAAATTTTATACTAATACCAAATTTTAAATAAGCAAGAAAAAATAAAATACCTGTCATAAACTCTATAATAGTAGAAAGCAATGGAATTTTACTTTTACATTTAATACATCTTCCTTTTAGAAATATGTAAGAAAAAATAGGAATAAGTTCATAAAATTTAAGTAAATGCCCACACTTTGGGCAATTTGAAGGAGGGAATAATATAGACTTACCATCGGGCATTCTCTCTCCCACTACCGTATAAAAAGATCCTAATACTATCCCAAAAATAAATATTATAATACCATAATAAACTTCCATACTATCACCCTAAATTTTGAACTGATTCATACATACTAAACATAGGTATTACAACAGCTAATATAATAGAACCTACAAGAAAAGCTAGTAATATTATAACAAAAGGTTCAATTAATGATTTTAAACGCATTATAGAACTTTTATGTAAACTTTGATAATAATTGCTTACCTGTTCCATCATATCAGCTAACTTACCAGTTTTTTCTCCTGTAACAATCATTTCATAAGCAGGTATCGGAAATGCCCAATGATCTTTAAAGGCAAGGGAAATTTTTTCCCCTCTTTTTATATTTTCGATTGTTTGATTAATCATATCATGATATATCTCATTGTTAGTTAATTGATTTAATATTTTCATAGATTCCGTTATATATACATCATGTCTTAATAAAGTTGAAAATGTCTTTGAAAAAATTGTAACTTCATTATATATCATAATATCACCAATAAAAGGAAGACGCATTCCTAATTTTTGAAAAGCATTTCTAAACCACTTTACTTTTCTATATAAAATTAAAAATAATGATAATATGACAATTATTACAAATAAAATATATAGTAAATTGTTTTGTAAAAATTTACTTACTCCTATGACAAATTTAGTAAAGTCTGGTATTTTAGTAGCATCCATTGTTGAATATATTTCAACAAACTTAGGAATTACATAAATCATAATAAACATAACAACAGCAATAGTAAATGCAAAAACTATTGTAGGATATGTTAAAATACTTACCATTTGTCTTTTAGTTTCATCTATTTCCCCAAAATACAATGCCATATCATCTAATGATTCAGTTATACCACCTGTCATTTCTGCAGTTTTAATCATATTTATTAAAATAGGTGGAAAAGCATTACCCCTTTTTAACATAGCCATACTTAAACTATCGCCACTATTCAAATCATAACGCATTTCTCTTAGAATATTTTTATAGGTTTTATTCTTAGCCTCTTTAATCATAATACCAATAGTCTCAGAAAGAGGAATACCACTTTTTAAATATGTAGACATCTCAGTTAACATAAAAACTAAAACCCTTGTTTTGATTTTCTTACTCTTTTTTATGTTCTTATTTAAAAATTGAATAACTTTATTTGTTTTTACACTAACAACTTCTAAATCTTCACTTTCTAAAAAATAAATAACATCATTTTTAGTATAAGAATAAAAATAACCAGTTACCTTTTTACCTTTTTTTGTTTTTGCGACATACTTAAAGGCCACCTTTTTATTCTGATACTGTTTTAAATCATCTACAGTTTCATCACCATTCAAAACAACTTTTTCATAATCATTAAGAACGATATCATTTTTCTTCTTATTGTTCTTTCCTATTGGCATATTTAAAACCTTAAAAATTTTCGTTATTAAACTATTTTTAGTGTTATTTTTTTTATTATTCATAAAAACACCTACCCTATAACATAAATTATATCATAATTTAATAATTTGTTAAACTTTTTTCACTTAAAAACATATAATATTTTAGAAGTATAGGAGGGTTTTATGAATTACTATAATCCTTATTTTTATACCATGCCAACAGTAAATACACCTAAAATAGGTTTATTATCTAGAATTTTTAAAGGAAGTGGATTATCATTTTCTTCTATTTTATCCGGTACACAAAAAGTTTTGGGAGTTGCTAATCAGGCAATACCCCTTGTAAAACAGGTACAACCAATGATGAATAATGCTAAAACAATGTTTAAAATAATGAATGAATTCAAAAAAAGCGATAATAAACCCAAAAAACATAGATTTGTAAACAATAATACAAACAATAAAGTAAATACAGCCATTAATACAAATAGCGAAAATAATAATACTAATTTAAAAGAATCAGTAAATAACTACGATAATATAGGACCAACATTTTTCATTTAAAAAAGAATCGTTAGATTCTCTTTTTTAATTCTTTAATTAGCATTTTATAATAATTTCTTTTATTTAAATAAAAATTAGGTATTTTTTTAAAAATTTTTTCATATTTAGAAAGTAAATAATTAAAATAAACCTTATCATCAATAACTGGACCTATTATATAATCTAAATCAGTATATTTTTTATTCCCCTTAACAAATTTAATAATAACATATCCCTTATTATTTTCTAAAACAAACTTTTCAACTGCAATAATATATCCTAAATTCACTATATATCTTCTTAATTTTTCAGTATTGTTATTAGAAGAAATAATAAGATCATTATTCATTTTTTTATTTAATATTTTAATAATAGTATCACAGCCCATACCAGATATTATTATTGTATCTTCTTTTTTTATCGAAACATTATTAAGACCATCAGTAAGTATTGTATCTATTTTTAAATTATATTTTTTAAAATTATCTATAGCTTTTTTTAGCGATTTTTCACTTATGTCAGTAGCAGTACAATGAATATTTTTCTTTGTTAAATATATATCAAGATACCCATGATCGCAACCAACATCAACAACACTTTTGGTACTAACCAAAGATGCAATAGTTAAAAGGCGTTTTTTTAACATTACTCCTCCATATAATCTCGTAATTTGCGGCTACGGGAAGGATGACGAAGTTTACGTAAGGCTTTAGCCTCTATTTGTCTTATACGTTCACGAGTAACACCAAACATTTGACCTACTTCTTCCAAAGTTCTAGGTTTACCATCCTCAAGACCAAAACGAAGCCTAATTACTTTTTCTTCTCTTTCAGTTAATGTAAGTAATACTTCACTAATTTCATCTTTAAGCATTTCGTTAGTGGCAAATTCTTCTGGAGACATATTATGTTCATCCTTAATAAAATCTCCAAGATGTGAATCATCTTCCTCACCAATTGGTGTTTCTAAGCTAACTGGATCCTGACTAATTTTATATATTTCACGAACCTTCTCAACACTAGTACCCATTTTTTTAGCAATTTCATCTTCACTAGGTTCACGATTCAATTCAAGAGTCAATTGTCTTTGAATCCTAGCTAACTTATTAATTGTTTCAACCATATGAACTGGCACACGAATAGTACGAGCCTGATCAGCTATTGCACGTGTTATAGCTTGTCTAATCCACCAAGTGGCATAAGTTGAAAATTTATAACCCTTAGATACATCAAACTTATCCACTGCCTTCATAAGACCAATATTTCCCTCTTGTATCAAATCAAGAAATAACATACCTCTTCCCACATATCTTTTAGCAATACTAACAACTAAACGAAGATTAGCTTCAGCTAAAATATTTTTAGCCTCTGTATCACCCTGTTCAATACGATCAGCAAGATCAAGTTCCTCATCAAGTGATAACAATTTTATTTGACCAATTTCTTTCAAATACATTCTAACAGGATCATTAATATTTAAATCCTTAGTAAGTTCATTATCCGAAAGAAGTAATTTATCACTTTCATTTGCATCATCATCTTCATTTTCCGAAACTATATCAATACCATTTTGAGTAAGTACATTATATAAATCATCTAAACTATCAACATCAAGATCAAGTCCCTTTAAAGCATCCGCTAATTGTTCATAAGTAATAAAACCTATTTCTTTACCTTTTTTAACTAATTCTTCTTTTCTCTCATTAAACGTTTTAATTTCATTCATCTTCTTCACTCCCAATCTTATAAGCTAAAGCTCTTTTAGCTAATTCTATTTGTTTTTCTAAACTTTTTTCATTTTGTAGCTCTTTTTTATACTTATTAGATAAACTCCTATCATTATAACTTTTAATATTATTTAAATAATCTAAAATTTGATCATTTTCATAATCATCTCTTAAATTTAAACTTAAAATTTCCCCAACAGTATTCACATCTTCATTATCATCTGCAATAAACGTTAAAAAATCTGCTATATCTATATAATTATTTTCCTTATAAAAACAATCAATCTTAAAAGCAAGTTTACGATATTTAAAAGTAGGCATGTGAGTAATTTTTTTTTCATACATTAAAATCACATCTTTACTTCTTAACATATAAAAAAGTAAAGCTTGCTCCGATTTTTCATACTTGCTATACTTTATTTTAACCGGTTTCACTATTTTTATTTTATTTTTAGGCTTGTCCAATTTTGATTTAATAAAGCTAGGCGAAAGACTTGTTTCTTGTGCCAATTTATTGACACTAATTTCTTTTAATACATCATCTTCTATTTTACTAATTTCAGCAATCATAAGATTAACATAATTAGAAAGTTTAACAGGATCTTTTAGATCAACATCTTTTTTTAAGAGCATCTCTTTATAATCAAGTAATGAATAAGAATTTTCAATTTTACTTTTAAATTGATCCTTACCATACCTTAAAATATACTCATCAGGGTCTAAATTATCCTCAAGTCTAACTACATTAGGCGAAAGGCCAAGTTTTTCTAACTCATTAATAGCAGAATCAGTTGCTTTCTCTCCAGCCTTATCACCATCAAAACATAAAATAATATTACTAGATAATTTTCTTAATAACATAGCATGTGTCTTAGTAATAGCCGTCCCCAAAGAAGCAACAACGTTCTTATACCCAGATTGATATACTCTCATACAATCAATTTGACCCTCAACAATAATAACAAAGCCATAATCTCTTGTATTTAACTTTGCACGATGATAATTAAAAAGTAATTCTCCCTTTTTAAAAATATCAGTTTCTTTAGAATTTATATATTTACTATCACTTTTTGAATTATAAATTCGACCATTATATCCCACTATATTACCGGATAAATCATATAAAGGAAACATAATTCTATTTCTATATATATCATATAAATTATACTCGCCCTCATTCACAAGACCACTTTTAAGAAGAATCTTATCATCATACTTATTTAATAAAGCCTTCGTTAATAAATCAGGCTCATTTAAAGAAAGACCAATCTCAAATTCCTTAATAATATCATTAGAAAGTTTACGTGATGCCAGATAATTTCTTGCCTCTTGTCCTTTTAAGCTATATAAATTATTTTGATATACTAACGAAGCAAAACTATATATATCATACAATTTATTACGCTTTGCAGGTTTCTTACCATAATTAAAATCAATACCACATAACAAAGAACATTTCTTAACAGCCTCTAAAAAGCTAATATTTTCATAATCAGATATAAACTTAAAAACATTCCCAGTAGCGCCACATGAAAAACAAGTATATATTTGCTTTTCCTCAGATACACTCATACTAGGTGAATGATCATCATGAAAAGGGCAAACTCCAAAATAATTTTTTCCTCTTCTAGTAAGTGGCAAATAACCAGATATAATATCAACAATATTTACATTTTTACGTATCTCATTGATAACATTATCCATAAATACCACTCCCTAATATTAATATACGACAAAAATTCAAAAAATCCTTTTTTATTTTACCAAAAGATAAAAAAATATGCATTATTTTTGCATATTTATTAAATAAATGTAAATTTTCGTAATACACATTCCTACTATTAAAATAATTATTACATAATTTTTTATAATTTTAAACAACAAATATGAAATAAAAAAGTTATCAAAAGTATGATAACATTTTTTATTGTTATACTAATTTATTTCCACATTCCATACAAAACTTTGAATCACTAGCTACTTCTTTACCACAATTTGGACAATATTTTTTAACATCAATCTTACTACCACATTCAGAACAAAACTTACCAGTTACCTCACTACCACAATTTGGACATTTATTAGTATTTACTTGATTATTTGTAACTGATCCTGGTGTATTCATACTACTCATAGAATTCATAGCCTGGGCTTGATTAGATATATTAGCACCAAACATAGCACCTCCCTGATTAATCATTCCAACGCCCATAAAACCATTAATAGCACCATTTGCATTATTTGCTGCATCTTTTATAGCTTCACTTGCAGCTGCATTAGCACGAGATGCCTGCATAGCAGGATTCATAGCATACAATCTATCACCCTGTGCACTTTTTATTACTGTTGCACTTTCATCTGTTGGCGATGCACTAGCGATAGATACACGAACAACGTTAATACCTTGATCTTTCCAAGTTGAATCTAACTCTTCACTCACTGCTTTTGATATTTCACTAACAGCCCCTGGTAACATATCATATGATATCTTTTGCATTGCTACTTTAGCTAAAGCAGGCTGTAAAGCTTGAAGAAAATCGGCTAAAAAAGTATCTTGGAATTGTTGATCTATAACATAATCACCTTCAATATTTCCACCATAAGTATGAAAAAACTTAATTGGATCAGTTACTTGAAATACATATTCACCGTAACATCTAATATCCACAGTAAACCCAAATTCACTATCTCTAAAAGGAATAGGAGTTGATGTTCCAAATTTATTTCCCTTTATATAACGTGTGTTAATAAAATATGCTCGACCATCTGCTGGTACTACGCCTCCATAAACAAAGCGCTTACCAAAAGTTTTAAAACTATCAATTAATCCTTTTCCAAATCCTCCATAAAACATTGAAGGTTCTGTTCCCTTATCAAAGGTATAACTACCTGCTTCAGTAGTGAAATCAACTATTTTACCATCAACTACTACTAATAAACACTGATCTTCACTTACAACTATTTTACTACCATTAGTAATAATATTTTCAGTACCCTTAGTATTAGAGCCTCCTTTTTTAACCTCACCTTTACGCATTAAAACATTATCATCCATGCGATCACAATAAATATAATCTAACCATTGATCTTTTAACGTGCTAGAAGCAGCACTAATAGCGGCTTTTATTAAACCCATTTAAATCATCCTCTCTTAATCTAAGAAAATTATATAATATTTTTGATGCAAAAGCAATATTTTAGTTAATTAAAAAAAGAAAACCTAATTTTTATAAGTTTTCTTTTTATATATGTATAAAATTAATATCAATATAGATATACTGCTTATAACAACGCCTAGAGAAAATCCATAAGAATAATACTTTAAAGTTATTTTGTGATTACCCTTTTTTAAATCAATACCAATAAAATCACCAGCAATTTTTTTATAATTTACTTTCTTACCATCTACAAAAACATTAAATCCCTTATCATATGGAATAGATAAAAATAATGTTCCATCCTTTTTTAAGGAAATATCACCAGATACTTTATTACCATTAACATTTATATTTTTTAATTGATTTTGTTTCAATTTATTAATAGCCGCCTTAAAATTATCCATATCTATATAATATAAGTTAGCCTTATCCTTAGCCTTCTCAATAGCATTATCCATTCTTAATGTTATAGTACTATTTTTATAATCATTTTTTATTTTTACAATACCGATATTTTCACTATCAAGAGATGTTATATAATTATCATTTATATATATAGTATCATAAACAGTCCAGTTAATAGCAATATCATAAGTAACTGTTAAATACAAATAATCAGATGAAGTAACTTCAAAACTATATTCATTATTACCTAAATATTTCTTTTTCAAAGGTTTAATTACGTCATCTTTAATGCCACTTAAACTTTTAATAAAATTATTCATATTATCTAAACTATCATGCCCTTTAGTATTATAATTTTTATAATCATCACTTACTATATAACCAAGATTTAATACATAAGGATTTTCATAAATATAGACGTATTTATCTTCATATATTTTCTTAAAAGAATTATATTTTTTTATTTTAAATTTACCTTTTTCTTTATATAATGTTTCATCTAATTTGTCTTTACTATATATATACTTAACACCAAATAAAGAATCAAACACTGGAAGTTTATTAAAATCATACATAATTGTTGTATAAGTTAAAGAACCACCGTTTTTATGAAAAAAGCGATATAAATCTCCATCATTAGTAGAAAGTGCCGTTGTAATACCATTAGTTGAACAAGTATGACTATCTAAATAACTAAAATAATAATTACCATCAATTCTATAAAAATTAGATTCAATATTATTTAAATTAGCACACGTTTGATTATAAAAAGTTTTATAACTACTTACAACCTTCATAGATTTAATAGTTACCAATGTATCTGCATAGTTAAATGTAAGTTCAATAATAACAGCAAGTAAAATTAAAATATTTATAATTTTCTTTTTAGATAATCTAGTATATAAAAAGAATAGCACTAAATAAATTAAAACAAAAATAACACTTATTATTATATCTCCACTTGATAAAAAAACTAAATATATCTTACTAACAAAATAACTAATAATACTATATAAAACAATTAATAATATAAAATATATAATTCTAATCTTATCACAATTATAAAAACATTTACTAGCCAAATATATAACAAAAAAAGAATAGAAAAATGAAAAACGAGCTATATAACCATTAGGGAAAGAAAATGCTTGCCAAAATAATTGTAAATGTGGAATTAAAAAACTAAGTAGAAAAAAGAAAATCACAAGCAGACTAAGCACTTTATCTTTTCTTTTAATTTTTTTGTTAAAGAAATATAAAAACATTAAAGAAAAAGTAAATAAACATACATATAAAACAGGTCTATTTCTTCCCAATACTGAAGTCGTATTATGTGTACCTATATATGTTTTTGAAAATACAGTGTTTAAAAATGTTTTTCCTATATGTTCCAAATGCAAATCAAGAAGACTATGATCTAGATCAAAACGCATTATATGACTTAAATTTAAAACAGCCGGTATTAAAAGAAAACTTGATATCAATGCCGCTAACACACTAGATAAAAGAAAAGATAACAAAATATTTTTGTATATTTTAAAATCTTTAAAACGATACTTACAAAATAATTCATATAAAAAATAAATAACACAAAAAATGCAAAGCATATAAGCAATATAAAAATTAAATAAAATAGCAAGTGCTAAGGTAATAATATAATAAGTACTATTACCATCTATAAGCTTATTTATTCCAATCATAACAAGAGGGGTCATATAAATAACATCAAGCCACATATTATTAAAATAATATACAGTTGTAAACCCCATTAAAGCATAACTTAAAGAAAATATTAAATGACTAAATCTAGGCTTATATTTATAATTTAAAAATAAATTCATAAATAAACTGCATAAACCTAATTTTATAAGCAAAATAAAAAAAGTCATCAAAGGAGTATTCGCCTTACTTACAAACATATAAAGTAAATTAAATGGACTAGATAAATAATAACCAACTGTACTAGCCATATTACCCCCAAGTCCCTTACTAAAAGAATAAAAAATAGATTCATTTCCTACCAATACATCATGAATATAATTATATAAAGAATTATATTGACTAGCCATATCAGCAAGTAAAAAATTTTCTCCATTATTAAAAAACTTCCCATGATTTATTATCTCTAAATATCCAACAACACCACCTACAATTAATATAGGAAGAAAAAATGATGATATTAAAATAAATATCTTTTTACTACGTTTCATAAAATTACCTCTATTTAATTATATAAAAAAAAAGTTATATTGTAAATAACTTTTAATTAATTAAACCGTGAATTTTTATTTGAAAATTCGTTTTAATAAAATAACGAAAAACCATACTCAATGTCAAAATTTACGCAGATATCTTTTCAAATACTAAACATACCACGTATAAAAAAACTTAATATTGACCCATTTATCAATAACAATAGTTACTATTATACTTACCTTGACATTAACAAAAACGAAGTATTAATATAATTTTCTATTTTATAGTTTCCTGCCATTGTAATTAAAATTGAAATTTTTTTTATCATCGATTTACTTTTAGCTACTATTAATACTGTTAATAATTTTTTATATCTTCTAATTTAGCACAAGTTGATGTTACTAAGGTAAATAATTCAGAGTATTGTTTAAACTCTTCACTATCAATTATTTTCTTAATTTCATTTATATTTGTATATCCCAATGTAATTGAAAAACTAATTTTTAAATTATATTCTTTCTTTAATCCTAATAATTCTAAAAAATTAATTATTTACCAAAGGAAAGTTTATAAAACTTGTTTTCTAAATTTTTACGTTAATAAATATTTTTACAAAAAAGGCTTTTAACATTATCATTTGTAAATAATCTTAAACATTCCTTTGAATGTTTTTATGCTACACCTTTAGGGCATCTATTACCCCAGGCATCTATTAATTTATCATTTTTATATATTTTTAATATTTCACAATTATTACTACATCTCGAACACTCCATACCTTTAGTAATAAATTTTATATCGTTTATATCAAATGTATATACTTTATCATTTTTATTTCTTTTGGCTAATATTGCAATGCCAATTGCACCCATTAGATGACTATTTTCATCTACTATAACATCTTCTTTTAATATTTCTTTAAAGTACTTTACTACCCCCTGATTTTTACTAACTCCTCCTTGAAAAATAATAGGACCTTTTATTTTTTTGCCCTTTCCTACATTATTTAAATAATTTAAAACAATGCTTCTACATAACCCTGCTACTATATCTTTTAATTCATAACCTGATTGTGCTTTATGGATTAAATCAGATTCAGCAAAAACAGTACATCTTGCTGCAATTTTAACAGGATTATTACTACTAAGAGCAAGAAGTCCAAAGTCATTTATATCAATACCAAGTCTTTTGGCTTGACTAGATAAAAAAGCCCCTGTTCCAGCAGCACATAAAGTATTCATGGCATAATCTGTAATAATACCGTTATTAATTAAAATAATTTTAGAATCTTGGCCACCTATTTCTAGTATGGTTTTAACATCTTTATATTTTGACATAGTACCTATTGCATGGGCAGTTATTTCATTTTTAACAACGGAAGCATCTAACATAAGTCCTATTAGTTTTCTTGCACTACCAGTTGTACCTATTCCTTTTAATATGTATTTATTACCAACTTGTTTTTTTAATACAGATACCAATTTTTTTACAGCTTTAACAGGATTTCCTTCTGTCCAAATATATTCTTTAGCAATAATATTATTATCATTATCTATAACAACACCTTTTGTAGAAATAGAACCAATATCAACACCTAAATAACATTCATTCATTATATTTCCTCATTTCTAACATATCTACAAATGCTTCAATTCTAGTTTTCATACCAACTTTAGATGTATTAGTATCAAAACTAAAAAATATTACTGGCACATTATTTTCTTTAGCTATTTTATTTATAATTGGCATTGCACCAATTTCTGGCGTACAAAAACTTGATTTAATGTGAATAATACCATCATATTTCTTTTTACAAAAATATTTAGTATGATAAATATTATCAACGGCATCCGCACCCATTTTATACTTAATATTATAAAGACGTTTCAAATATTTTTTTACCAATTTACGTTTTTTTAACAAAAGATAAGTTACATTAGTGAATCTTTTTATAGCTATATTATTTTTAGCAAGTTCATATTCAATTTCATAATTAGCATTTTCTTCCATTAATGTATATAATTCCCCAATAATACCTACTTTAAGATGATTTTTAGGTTTATTGACTTTTATTTTTTTAAATAATTTTTTATATCTTCTATACAATTTATTCAAATGTAAAAAACCTTTTGTATGATAAAAATCATTCAACATACAATTTTTTAATTTAATAAAAGAACCTTTTTTTACTTCAAAACCAATATTTTGTCTAATATAATCATCTATTTTATCCATATAACACACCATGCGTAAAGCTATAATTCCATATTTTATTACCCTAGATAATTTTATTTTTGGATCTATATCCTTCATTATTTTATAAATTCTTTTAAAATCACTATTACCTGCTATTATTAAATTATACATCTTAAAATTATATCCTAATGATTTTAATATTTCTTCTTGCAAGGATGCATAATAACCGTATCTACATCCACCACCAAACTGAATTAAAATATCTGCTCCATTTTTTAAAGCATTAATTAAACTACCTAAAGTATACTTAAAAGGCGCACAAACAAAATCAGGACTATTCTTACTTCCCTCTTCCATTGTTTCTAAATTGATCACTGGTTTTATTACTTTATAATTAGTGATAGATTTAAATAAATATAAAGCTGGAATATCGTAACTTGCTATTTTAGGAAAACCAATTGTATGCATCAAATCACCTAATTAAACCTATGTAAAAAAAAAGAAAATAGAACTTAATCTATCATCTTTCCTGTCATACTCCAAGTTTTAACATCTGTTATTTTAACATTAACAATCTCCCCAATACAATTTCTTACATTTTTTACATTAACAAGTTTCATAGTATCTGTATATCCCATTAAATAACCTTCTTTATTAGAATTACCTTCTATTAAAACTTTAACTACCTTGTTTAAATACTTTTGATTATTCAAATTAGCATAATAATTTATTTTCTCATTTAATTTATGTAATCTTGAACTTTTTACATCAAAACCAACATTATCCTCCATCAAAGCAGCTGGTGTTCCTTCTCTGGGTGAAAAAATAAAAGTAAAAGCCGAATCATATTTACAAATATCTACAACCGATAATGTTTCATTAAAATCATCTTCTGTTTCATTCGGGAATCCTACTATGATATCAGTCGTAATTGCAACATTAGGTATTCCTTTTATTTTTTTATATAATTGTAGATAAGAATCCTTCGTATAACGTCTACCCATAAGTTTTAATATTCTATCAGATCCACTTTGTAAAGGAAGATGAATATAAGGCATTATGTTATCATATTTTTTGATAACATCAATCATCTCATCAGTAAAATCCCAAGGATGACTTGTTAAAAAACGAACTCTAGGTATAGAGGTTAAAGCAACATCCTTAAGTAAATCACCTAAATAATAATTAAGATTAAGATCTTTACCATAAGCATTAACATTTTGACCTAAAAGAGTAACCTCTTTATATCCATCATGAACAAGATTTTCTACCTCTTTAATTATATCCCTTGGATTACGACTACGTTGTTTACCCCTAGTATAAGGAACAATACAATAAGTACAAAATTTATCACACCCATACATAATATTAACAAAAGCCTTATACTTTGAGTTCCTTTTTACCGGTATATCTTCAACTATATCACCTTCAACAGATAAAACACATATATTTTGTCTATGATTTTCAATACTATTTTTTAATATCTCCGGTAAATTAGAAATATTATGCGTTCCAAATACAATATCTACCCATTTATACTTATTTTTAATTTCATTCACAACATTTTCTTCCTGAGCCATACAACCACAAATACCAGTAATAATATCCTTTTTAGTTTCTTTTAAATGTTTAACACGACCCAAAAAGCCAAATACTTTATTATGAGCATTTTCCCTTATAGCACACGTATTTAATAAAATTAAATCAGCGTTTTCCATATCAAGAGTTTCACTAAAACCCATTTCCTCAAGCAAAGCTTTAATATTTTCACTATCATGCTCATTCATTTGACAACCATATGTTTTTATATAATATTTTTTATTTTTCCCAATTGAAGAATAAATACTATCTTTTATATATCTATAATTGTTAACTGCATTTCTTGTTCTTTTTTTTGCTTCCTTTAAACTAGGCATCATAAAAACCACGTCTCTTTCCTAAAAGATAATATCATATTTACTATTTTTTAGCAAGACTATTAATAAGCAAAAAAAAACAAAACTTATGCTTTTACATATGTCTTATTTTGTTTATATTTTAATTCAGGTATATCGTTTTCTAATCTATTAAAGTAAAAATGATTAATTCCAAATAACTTATTTTGCTCTTTTAACTTATCTTTTTCTATTTTTAAATTAATTAATTTTGGATATTTTTTTAACACATAAAAACGTGCCTTATCAATATTATCCATATAATTTTCTTTAGTTATTTTCTTATTTAATATAAAACTTAAAAAACTAAATAATCTTTCCTCGTCATCAATTAAAATTTCTTTTTTTAATATTGAACATATACAATCATATCTACATCTTCTAACCTCAACTAGAGATTTATAAAGATAATTCCCTGTTTGATAATCTTCACAATCAAAAAGTTTTTTATTTTTTATATCATATCCTGCAACTACTTCAGGTACATACTCACCATATTCCATGCTAGTAAGGCAAAAATACTTATCATTAAAATAAATATTAACATTTTCTAAATTATCAAATTTAGTTTTATATATGCCTAATTGATCATTACCGTTTAATAAATACCAATAAATATCTTTATTTATATGTTTTTTCAAAACCCTTATATTTTTATCTATTCTATAAAAATAACATATTCCCTGATTTAAACATTTAGTATACATATCCATTTGTTCATATAAAGTAATATTTTTGGAATTTGTATATATCATATTTTTATCATTTATATAAATTACATCATTTCCTCTTGCATCCTGTAACAAATAAAAGGGTAAATTACTACTATTATTATCCGCATAAAACGGAATACACTTAGTTTTTAACATAAATCTTCCTTTCCATATAATGGTAATTTAATAATAACTTTAGTACCAACACCTTCAGTCGATTCATATTTTAATAATCCCTTATGTGCTTTTATTATTTCATCTGATAATGAAACACCAAGTCCAGTACCTTTTATTTTTGTAGTATAAAATGGTTCTTTTATTTTCAAAAGATTTTTTTTACTAATGCCGGTTCCATTATCCTCTATAATAATATTCAAAACATTATTTTTTATACTATTCTTAATTTTTATTACTCCTTTTTTATTTTTATCTATAGCCTCTATACTATTTTTTACAATATTAATTATTACCTGACTAAGTCTATTATAATCTCCATTTATGTATATTTCATCATCTATTAAATCATTTTCAAATTTAATATTTTTACTTTTTAAAAGAGGCAGTTGTTTTTTTACAACATCCTCAAGAAGCATATTCATATCCATAAGATCAAAAGTAATATTTGATTTATTAACCAGTAAAAAATCTTGTAATAAATTCAACAATCTATTAATCTCCCCTTGTATAATGGGTATATATTTTTCAACTTGTTTACTATTTTTTACATCCATCATATCTAAATAAGCTTTAATAACAGCAATTGGATTTTTAATTTCATGTGTTATTTTGAATAAAGACATTTTTATATGGCAATCATGCTTTAGCGCATTATAATTAACGTTACATTTAATAATATTTTCTCCCAAATTATAAATTAGGTATATAATATGAATAATTATATAATTAAATACCATAATAAGTATAGTATTAATAAATGTTAAATCAAAATATAATTTTTCATTAAAGAAAATAAGCCATAAAATTAAAAATAAATATTGTGTAAATAAAAATAAATCAATAAATAAAAAATCACTTACCTTATTATTTTGATATAATTTATAAAAAAGATATAAAAACACATATGGAATTAACATAAAAATAATATAATTAAAATTGGTTTTATAACATATTATTAACAAAACTGCAATTAAATTAGCACACAATACTCTGTTTTTTAAATAAGCAATTAATATCAAACTATTAAGAATTAAAAAATTTAAAATTATATAATCGTCTAAACTATACTTATATACTATATATAAAGCAGACATTAACAACACATCAAATAGAAATTTTTTTGTTTTATTAGAAATACTATTATTAGATGCTAAAAATAATATATATATTAAAAATGGAAATAATATAAAAATTAAATCAAACAACAAAGTACTAAACATATTCATCAAATCACCAAAATTATTATATTATATTTGTTTGTCAAATTTTGTCGAATTTTGACAAATTATAAAAAAATAAAACAAATATTTATTGTTTCATTTTAAATCATTAATACATTTTACAATTTTATTTGCACCAGAGCCCAAAACTATTTTTAACTGATTATCTACCTCTAGTATTCCTCTTGCTCCCATTTTTTGAATAGCTAGTTTATCTGCTTTTTTTATATCTTTTAAAGTTACTATAAATCTCGATTTATTTACCTCATAATTAATAACATTATCCTTACCACCTAAATTTTGAATTAATTTATTAGCATCAAGGGTAAAATCTTTTTTCTTTGAACGAATAATAGCAATAGCAATTACTACTAAAATAACAGCAATTATTATATATTTTAAATATTCCATTTCAATCACCTATAAAATTATACTATAAATTAAAAAAAAAGTAAAATTAAAGTTATATAGTTGAATAAATTAATTTAATGATGTATTATATTAATGGTGATTAAATGAAAATTTCTAAATACAAAGTAGATAGAGGTTTAATTGTAAGCTTAATTGTATTTGCAATAATAAGTGTAATTACTATATATAGTGCTCAAAATCTACTTAAAAGTGATATGCAAAATTTATATATCAAACAAATATTATGGTATGGAATTGGTTTTATAATAGCCTATTTAATTATGTTTATAGGTAACAATGCAATACTCAAAAAAATTAATATTTTATATATTATTGGTATTATATTATTATTTTTAGTATTAATATTTGGAGCCACCATTAATGAAGCTAAATGTTGGTTTGTTCTTCCTGGAATTGGTAATTTTCAACCTAGTGAATTTATGAAAATAATTTTAATTATTATGCTAGCAAAAATGATTGATAAGTTTCATCAAGAAAATAATAATCCTACTGCAATGGAAGAAATCAAATTTTTGATAAAAGTATTAATTATAGTAGCTATACCTTCGTTTTTAACATTTTTAGAACCAGATACTGGAGTTGTATTAATATATTTATTAATCACATTTGTAATGCTTTTTATTTCTGGTTTTAGATATCGCTGGTTTTTAATTATTATTGGAATAATAGCAATAGCTATTTCACTTCTTTTATCTATTTATTTTTTTAATAAAGACTTATTTATTAATATATTTGGAACATCCTTTTTCCTACGTATTGATAGACTTTTAGACTGGTCTAGTGGTTCTGGATATCAGTTAGAAAACGGAATGACTGCTATTTCATCAGGTGGATTATTTGGTAATGGATTTAATCATACGCCAATTTATTTTCCTGAACCTCAAACCGATTTCATATTCGCAGTATTTGCAAGTAATTTTGGACTTTTCGGTTCTATGTTACTACTTATTATAATCGTTTATTTTGATATTAAACTAATTTTAACTGCCATTAATAGTCAAAAAAATATTAACAAATATATAATTGGTGGCATTATAGGAATGCTTTTATATCAACAATTTCAAAACATTGGAATGACACTTGGTATAATGCCTATAACAGGCATTACCCTCCCATTTATAAGTTATGGTGGTTCTAGTTTAATGAGTTATATGATTATGATGGGAATCATATTTAACATATCAAATGAATCTTTAAGATATAGAAATTAATATATCTTTTTTTATGTATAATTTTAAAAAAAAAGAGTGACTACTCACCCTTTATAATTTCAAATGCACGTTTCACTTTTAAATCATAAGCAATATATTCTAAATTATTATTATATTCCTTTTTTACTTCATCCTTCGTCATATTATACTTTTTAGCTAATTCGTCAATTTTAGCCTCAACTTCCTCATCAGATACTTCAATTTTTTCCTTCTTAATAATTTCTTCAAGAATTAAACGATATCTGATTCGCTTTAAAGCTTCGTCTTTATATTGTTCTTTTAATTTTTCTTCATTAGAATTAGTTAATTGATAAAATTGTTCTATTGTAATTCCTTGCATAGAAATATGTTGTTTAAAATGTTCTATCATATGATCAACTTCTTCATTAATCATAGTCTCAGGAACATCAATTTCTGTTTTTTCAGAAATAGTAGATAATAATAAATCAGTATATTTTTCTTCAGCTTCGCTCTCTTTTCTTGCTTTAATGTTTTCTTTTACTTGTTTTTCTAGACTTTCCTTTGAATCAATTCCTTCCATTCCTAAATCATCAAAGAAATCTTTATCAAGCTCTGGTAATTTTACTTGTTTTACCTCATTTATATTTACTTTAAATACAACAGGTTGACCTTTTAAATCCTCTACGTGATAATCATCTGGAAATGATAATTCGATATCCTTTTTATCACCAGCTGAAAGACCAATTAATTGTTCTTCAAATCCAGGAATAAAGGTATTTGATCCAATAGTAAGTGAGTAATTTTCTCCTTTACCACCTTCAAAAGCAACACCATCTTTAAAGCCTTCAAAATCTATAACAGCAATATCATTTTTTTCTATTTTTCCATTTTTGACAATATTTTCTTTATATTCTTCACGCATATTATCAATAGCTTCTTCTATTTCTTTTTTACTAACCTTAACCGTTTCTTTTTTCACTGGTAAATTTTTATATTCACCAAGTTTAACTTCTGGTTTTAATGTTAAAGTAAATACATATTCGATATGCTTGTCATCAATACTTTTAATATCAAGAACTGGTTGTGCAGCTATTTCTAATTTAGAATTTTCTTCAATCATCTTTTTATAAGCATTATCTACACAAAGATTTGAAGCTTCTAAAAATAATGATTCTATACCATATTTTTTTATAAAAACATTTTTAGGAGCTTTTCCCTTTCTAAAACCATCTATTGTTCTTTTAGCATTTATTTTAACAAATGCCTTATCTAAAGCATCAGTCCATTCTTTTCCTTCTATTTTTATAGATATTTCTTTAAAATTCTTATTTTTCATAATTAACCTCCAACATTTATATAGTATATAATAAATACCTTATTTAATCAAGCATTTTATTTATTTTTTCTATTTGACCTTGATAGTCTAAACTTTCTGTTATAAAACTTCCAACAACCAAGATGTCAGCATTTTTACATAATTTTGATGTAACATCATTAATTCCACCATCTACTTCAATCAAATATGCATAATTTTTTGTTAATCTTATTTTATCAAGCTCATTAATTTTTACATAACTATCATAAATAAATTCTTGTCCACCATAACCAGGTTCAACACTCATAACAAGTATCAAATCAATATATGGTAGTAAACTAGTTATTTTTTCTATTTTTGTATCTGGATTAATTGCCATGCCAACCTTTATTCCATATGATTTTATATAATCAATAATTTCTAAATGATTAGATAAAGCTTCATAATGAAACGTAATTAACAGTGGGTTTAATTTAGAATATAAATCAACATAATATTTTACATCCTTCACCATTAAATGTATATCAAGAGGTGTATTCAAATTACTAAGCAAACCCTCATATACATCATAATTACAAGTATTATTTTTAACAAACACACCATCCATTATATCTACATGCAAAAAATCAGTTTTAGTTTGGTCTAATTTTTTAATGTTACTTTCCAAATTATCTTTAATTGATAATATTGATGTTGATATCATTTAATCTCCCCTTTTACAAATTTTAAGTAATTCAAATAGCGTGATTCTAATATATTCCCACTATTAACTTGTTTTTTTATCTCACAATTATCCTCTTTTATATGCATACAATTTCTATATTCACATTTTTCTTTATAGTTATTAAACTCTATAAAATTATCCCTTATATCCTCTTTAGACATATTAATAAAAGCTATTTTAGAAAAGCCCGGTGTATCAGCAATTAAACCAGACATTGTTTCTATTAATTCAACGTGCCTAGTTGTATGTTTTCCACGTCCTAAAGCTTTAGAACATTCCCCCGTTAAAAGATTTAAATTACTATCAAGTTTATTAAGTAAAGTAGATTTACCAGCACCACTTTGTCCAACAAAAACAGTAACATTATTTTTAAATACTTCTTTTATCTTTAAATCAGTATAAACAGAGTAACCGATTTTTTTATAATAAGATAAAATACTATTTAAATTATTCTTTTCTTGTTTAGATAATAAATCCATTTTAGATACATATATAATAGGCTTTATATTATTATATTCAATAACATTTAATAATTTATCAAGCAATTCTAAAGAAAAAACAGGTATTTTATTACTCATAACAATACAAGCTTGATCTAAATTACATATAGATGGTCTAACAAGTTCATTTTTTCTTTCATCAAGTTCCAATATATAATTATTAACTTCGTCAATTAAAGCATTATCACCAACAAGTGGTGTAATGCCTAACTTACGAAACTTTCCTCTAGCTTTACATATATACTTTTTATCTAAAACTTTAACAGTATAATCATTACTAATTTGCTTTATTATTTTTCCTTTTAGCATATTAAGAAACATTCCCTGCTTGTTGACTGCAATCCCATTTAGCAGTCAGTACAATATCACTAGTAATTTTTGTATCAAAATAAAATCTATTGCCATTAAAAGTCCAATATTCAAATTCACAATTTGTTTTTGTAGGATTATTACGTGGTTCAATAGCCGTTTTTGAATATTCAACAATTTGATTATTGAATGTTCCAACACCACCATTTACATTAAAAGAAACAATAAAATTTTTAGCTTTAGCTATAGCAATCTTCAAATTATCGCCATTTTGAACTTCTGTTGTTGCTTCTTTGCTTTGACTAAGTATACTACCAGGATCCTTTGTTGATTCTTCTTCTACAAAAGTACAAGTAACTTTATTTTCATTACAGAAAGACTGAATACTATCTTTTGTATATTTACCATTTGTAAAATCAGGATATACAGTAATCAAAGTCGCATAAATAAGTTCAATAGCGTCCCCTTTAGTTAATTTTTCACCGGCCTTAATGCTTTGATCTAAAATAGTATTTTCCTTATAATTACTATTTTTATCAACTTTCTTAGCTGTTACAACAACACTAATTTCTGCCTTTTCTAATTTTTTCTTTACAGTATCAATATTCATTCCAGTATAATCCTCTACAGTAATTTCTCTAGTTCCCTTAGAAATAATAATAGTAATCGTACTACCTTTTTTAGCTTTAGATTTTTCCTTTGGATCAATTTTAATAACTATATTTTTCTTCTTATCACTATATTCTTTTTTCACTTTTACATTAAATCCTAAATCCTTTAATACATCAACAACTTCATTCTTATCGTCCCCTACTAACCCATTAGGTATAGTTATCTGTTTCCCAGTATTTTTAAAAACTGTGACAAAGATTAAAATAGAAATTATTAAAACGGAAGCAATTATACCTAATATAATTAATATTTTCTTAAAACTCTTATTTTCTTTTTCAGAAATATCATTATCTTCAATACCATTTAATTTACTCAAATCAGGCATAACTTTAGTTTCTTCCAAATCATTTTCTGGATACGTATATACAACTCTTTTCTCATCTCTTCTAGCAGGATCTAAACAAGTTTTTATATCTTCATACATACTGGATGCTGATGCATATCTATTCTTAGGATTTTTAGCACAAGCTTTTAATATTACATTTTCAACACTTTGAGGAATATCTGGTGATATCTTACAAACAGATGGAATTGGTTCTCTCATTTGTTTTATAGCAATTTCAACTGCATTTTCTCCTTTAAAAGGAAGTTTTCCTGTTAATAATTCAAACATTAATATACCAAGTGAATAAATATCACTTTTTGTAGTTGATCCACTTCCATTTGCCTGTTCTGGAGGAAGATAATGAACAGATCCCATAACCGAATTAGTTTGTGTAAGTTCATTATTATTAAGTGCCATTGCAATACCAAAATCAGTAATCTTAACCCTACCATCTTCTAAAATCATAACATTTTGAGGCTTAATATCTCTATGTATTATATAACTATCATGTGCACAAGAAATTGCTGATGTTAATTGTAACATTATGTCAATAACCTCTTCTAAAGTCAAAGCACCACGTTTTTTTATTAAACTTTTTAAAGTTTTGCCATTAATATATTCCATTACAATAAAATATTTTCCATCGTCCTCACCAACATCATATACCTCGACTATATTAGGATGTTTAAGTGAACTCGCACTATTAGCTTCCCTTTGAAATCTACGTACAAATTTTTCATCCTCTGCAAGGTCCCCTCTTAATACCTTAACAGCAACCTCTCTTTCTAAAATAGTATCATAAGCTAAATATACATTAGCCATTCCACCTTCGCCAATTGATTTAATTATCTTATAGCGATCATCGATTAATTGTCCCTTAATTATCATAATTATCCTCCTTATTTAAATAAGCAATCGATATATTGTCGCTACCCCCTCTATTATTCGCCTTAAATATTAACTTTTCTAACTTTTCATCAATAGAAAGATCACTATTTAATATTTTTTCAATCGATTCATTATCAAGCATATTAGTAAGGCCATCACTACATAAAAATATACCATCAACCCCAAGCTCAACATTAAATATATCCATAGAAACATCTGTCGATGCACCGAGAGCTTTCATCAAAACATTCTTTTTAGGATGGTTTTTTGCCTCTTCCTCACTTAATTCTCCAGACTTAACAAGTAAATTAACAAGGGTATGGTCAACAGTTACCTTGTGTAATTTTTTATTTTTAATAACAAAACCTGATGAATCACCAATATTACCAATAAGTAAAAATGTTTTTGATAAAATAGCTAAAACCATAGTAGTACCCATACCAGAACTTTCTTTATGCATAGAAACATACTTATAAATAAGTGCGTTAGCTTCTTTTACATTTTCTTCAATCCAATTTATAGCATCTTCTCGATTTCCAACACTACTGATTTCTTTAAATCTAGTGGCAATATGATTAAGAGCTATACTACTTGCAACTTCACCATCCTTATGTCCACCCATACCATCAGCAACTGCTAGTAAAATCTCACCATTAGCATTTTTAACAATATTAACACTATCCTCATTTCTCTCACGTACCTTACCAGGATCAGTTATATAAGAATATTTCATAAATCCTCCTCATAATTAGCCCTAAGTTGCCCACAAGCAGCATTAACTTTACTACCAAATTCTCTTCTTATTGTAACATTTATATTATTTTTTTTCAATATATCATAAAAAGCTAAAATATTTTTTTGTGGGCTTTTTTTATACTCAATATGACTAGTTTCATTATATGGTATCAAATTAACATAACAATTTATTTGCTTTAATAAATTAGAAAGAAGCAAGGCACACTTTTTAGTATCATTAACATCTTTTAACATTATATATTCAAAAGTAACACGTCTATTCGTTTTTTTGATATATTCTTTTAATGTCTTAATTAAAAGATCAATATTATAAACCTTATTAATATTCATAATTTTATTTCTAATTTCATCATTTGGAGCATGCAGACTAATAGCCAAATTAACTTGTTTATCATATTCCATAAATTTCTTTATCTTAGGTACAATGCCACAAGTTGAAATGGTAATATGTCTACTACCTAGTGCAATACCATTAGCATCATTTATAATATCAATAAAAGATATGACATTATCATAATTGTCAAATGGCTCTCCAATTCCCATAAGTACAACACGAGATATACGATTTTTTATTTCATCTTCTACTTTTAAAATTTGCAAAACCATTTCAGAAATTTCAAGATTTCTTACCTTTTTTAACCTACCACTTTCACAAAATGAACACCCCATATTACACCCTACTTGAGTAGAAATGCAAAGACTAATACCATAATCATGATACATACAAACTGCCTCAACCATATCATTAGATACCTGAAATAAGAACTTAGAAACATCAATAGCAGATGTTTTCGTAATTAATTTTATTGTATCAAAATAAAAATTTTCTTTTAAAAGTTCTATTACCTTTTTACTTATATTATACATATCATCAAAACTATGAACTTTTTTTTTATAAAGCCAATCATAAACCTGCTTGGCTTTAAATTCTTTATAACCATGGCTTGTAAAAAATTTTTTCAATGAATCCATAGTAACACTATAAATACTTCTCATAAATCACCAACTACAAATATTTTATCACAAAAATAACAAGAAAACTACTTTTTGTTTTCTTGTTATCTAATTTTTCTTAAACCTATTAACAATCTCCTGTTCTTATCACTTTTTTTACAAGTTATTAAAGAAAGATCACTATTTATGTAGACATGATTTTTATCCATTTCTTTTATGCTTTCAACCTTATACTCAACTACTGAATCAAGGTATAAATAAACATTATCTCCAACAGTAAGATTATCTAGATTATCAAAATAACATACTTTACAATTACCACTATGACCTGCTATTAATTTTTCATTAACAAAAATTATACCATCATCTACATTTCTTACAATTCCAGCCTTTAAATTTATAGTAGGAATTTCTAAAACACCTTCTAATTTAGTTTTATCTTTGTTATTTACATAATTATTAATATCATCATAATTATTTATACTTACCCGATAAGATTCATATACATCAAAAGAAAGATAAAAAATTGAAAGAACAATTATTATTATACTAATTATCAATATTTTTCTTATATACATAAACACCAAAATTAAACATAAAAAGAGTAAATAAAACAAAAAAAGCAGCTGGATAATTAACATCATTTTTATAAGTATCAGGAACATCCAAAGGTTTCATATTATCATAAAGAGTAAGTGTTAAATCTTCACTATCTAAAACTTCTATTTCAAAATCAGAAACAACATCGTAACCTTCCATACCTTTTATTTGATGAATTCTATATTTGCCATAAACAAGTTCAAAACTAATAGAACCATCAGCAAGAGTTGTATAAGTCCCAACTAAATTATTATTTTCATCATATACTTCAAAAACAGCACCACTTTCATATGAATATATTTTACTTTCTTTATTCCCAAATAGTTTTATTAAATTAATTTTTTTGCTTATGATATCATCATATACATTTAAAACAACATTATTATTATCAAAATTTATTTCAAAATAGTGTTTTTCCATATCAATTAAATATCCACTTGGAGGATTTAATTCTTTTAAATAATACTTACCAAAATCCAGATTTATTTGTCCTATTCCATCGTTATCTAAATATATTTTATCTATCAAATTATCTGAAACATCATATATACCATATAAAGCATTTAAACTTAATCCATAATTTTTTTTAGTATTCTTTATAACTTTTAAATTACCTTTTTTTACAGTAATAATAATGCTTTTTTCTACATCTTTTATTTTCCCAGGCAGTAATAAGTCTTGCCCTTTTTCATTATGATATAACATATAATTTTTTTTATTTTCCTTCTTCACAAAGCTAACCTTATAAGATCCTTCTTTTAAAGAATTTAAAATTAATTTATTTCCATCCTTTGTTATATTTTTGTTATCAGTTATAATTTCATAATTATTAAGCACATTATTTTCATCGTTAAAAACAAAATTTTTATCACTTTCCACATTAATATCATTAAAACTTGGCAAAACATAATGATTACTAACTAGATCATTAATTTCTTTTATTTCATCTTGATATAAATCAACACGTTTACCATAATAAGAATCAGTAAAATATAAATCATCTAAATTAAGTAACCCCCATATTAAATATTGTGTAACACCATACCACTTTAAATCATTATGATTATTATATAAATAACCATAATGTGCAATTAAATTCATCTTATCAATTACTTCTTCACTAAGCTTAAATAAATCATTAAATCCATCATACTCCTCATAAACTCCATTATCCAAATATAAAAACGGCTCTATACAATAAACTATATCACCATTACTTTTATGAAGTAAAAATGGTGCACCATTTTTTACATTATCCTTTTTTACCTTTGTAATATACATACCATCTACCTTTTCATCATAATAAAAAGTAGAAGATGAAGCATTTATTTTAGTTATAAAACAAAGGCTAACGAATAAAACAATTAAAATTTTTTTCATTTTTTCCCTCCTACTTATATCATTCTATAAGTAAATGGAAAAATCCTTTTTTTATCAAAAAAAAATTTAGAAAAAATATTTTTTCTAAATTTAACAATTAATTCCTTTAACTTTTAATTCTTCAGGTTCTGTTTTTTTATTATCATCATCATACCATTTTTTCTTTTTCTGCTTTCCTATTTTTCTTTTTTCAAGCAAATACCATATTTCTGGAGCTAAAAATAATGATGAGAAAGTTCCTACAATAAGACCAAATAATAATGCTAAGTTAAAGTTCAATACCTCATACGAACCAAAAATTATAAGTGCTACTACTGGAAGAAGTGTAGTCAAAGTTGTAATAATACATCTAATAGATGTTTGATTTAAACTTGTGTTAATAATGTTTTCAAGATCCTCTTGTTTCTTAATATTATTATTATATAATTTCTTCTTATTTTCCCTGATTCTATCAAATACAACAATAGTATTATTAATTGAATAACCTATAATAGCTAAAATAGCTGCAATAAATATACTACTAACCTCAAGATTCAAAAAAGCAAATAATATAACTACCATATAACTGTCATGCAAAAGTGCAATAATAGAAGAAATAGCATAACTGAATTTAAATCTAATTGAAATATAAACAATAGTAAAGCAAAGTGCTATGATAAGTGCCTTTACTGCATTAAGTGTCAATTGTTTTTTGACAATATTAGAAATTGAACCAACACTAGTTGTGGCATTATATTTTTCTTTAAATTGATTTTCTACATCATCTGCTTGTTCATTAGTTAAAACATTACTAACCGTTACATAAACCGTATCATTATTAATTTTTTCAATAGAGTTTATGTTGTAATCTAAGTTCTGAAGTGTTCTTTCTATATTTTTTTGATTAATATTATCACTAGTTACAGTAATAGAACTTCCACCCTTAAAATCAACACCTAATTTTAGCCCATTATTATAAATAAATACACCACCTAAAGTAAATATTAAAACAACTAAACTAAAAATTATTTTGTAATATTTAACATAATTTATTTTAAATTCTTTCTTCTTTTTATCTTTATAACCAATAAACAAATATTTATGATTCTTAAATTTTTCGCATCTTACAAATAAACTAATTAAATATCTTGTTAAACCAACCATTACTATAAATGTAACTATAACACTTATAATAAGCATTGTAGCAAAGCCCTTAACACTACTTTCGCCAAAAATAAATAGTATAATTGCAACCAAAAGTGTTGTCGTATTAGCATCTATAATAGACATAATAGATTGTTTAGTACCCGATTTAAATGCCGTTTTTACTCCAGCACCATTTCTTAATTCTTCCTTTATTCTAGAGAAACTAATAACGGTTGAATCAACGGCCATACCAATACCAATTACAAGAGCGGCAAGTCCTTGTAATGTCAATCTACCACCAACCAAATTGAAAATTAAAAGCGTAATAGCAGTATATGAAATAATTCCAACACTAGCAACAAAACCACTAAATTTGTAAAGTAAGAGCATAACTAAGATAATAAAAGAAATACCAACAATACTTGCAATAAGAGTTTTATCTAGTGAATCAGCGCCAAATGAAGCACTTACACTATGGCTTGATACTTCAGTTAATTTAGTTGGCATGCTACCACTATTAATAAGTTCAACAGTTTGTTCTGCTTCTTTTTTTGTAAAATTACCCTGAATTACAACATCTGATGCAAAACCTTGTGAAACAGTTGCTGCAGATAAACAATGCGAAGATGAATCACCACAATTTTCTTTAACTTTTGTTCCGTTGTTATCATGATAATAACTATCAACACCATCTTCAAAATCAAGCCAAATAGTAATATAATTATCACTTTGTTCACTTATTTTCTTTGTTACTTTATAAAAAGTCTTTTTATCTTTTATTTTTAAAGATATTTCATAAGCCCCTGTTTTATCATTCACATTAACACTAGCTTTACCACTATCAAGAATATCGCTTGTCATAAGCAAATTATCAGATGTATCCCTAAAAGTTAACGATCCAACCTTACTAATGGTTTTTCTTGCCTCATCAGCATTATTAATACCAGCCAATTGAACACGAATATTATTACCCTCAACAGAAATAACTGGCTCAGATACTCCAAGAGAATTAACACGTTTTTCAATTATTTTATATGTACTATTTACCATATCATTTGTAACCTTAGTTCCATCTAAACTATCAACTTTATATAAAATTTCAAACCCACCAGCTAAATCAAGTCCAAACTTAATATTTTTTATAAGCGGCACAAGAAAAAAAGTTGATAAAATTAAAACAACTAATAAAATAAAAATACTTTTTTTAAATGTTATCTTTTTATTCATTTTCTTATCATTCATTCATAAATCCCTCACTTTTTAAATTTGGTTCGACAATATTCTTACGCAAATTATCCTCTACATAGTTTCTTAATAATATGTCATCCACATTTAATATATCATCAACCATTTGGTGCAACAAAAGATCTTTAGCACCACTCCATTTTGTAATTTTTAAATAATTCCAAATATCTTCTTTTTTTATATAATTAATATTATTTCTTTTCAAATCCAATTCTTTAGTTTTTAAAGCAGGTAATAGTCTATCATATAATTGTTTAACACTTGAAAACTCTATATCCATACATTCTCCTTCTAAGTACACATCCATATTATATATTAATATTCTTTATTTTACAAGTGATATTTCAAAAGATAAAGAATAAAATTTATTATGAAAAATACTTTTATAAAATCAACTATTATTCTAATTATTGGAGGATTTATAACAAAAATACTTGGCATGATTATAAAAATTGTTATAACAAGAATGATAGGAAGTGAAAAATATGGTTTATATGCTTTAATAATGCCTACTATGATGCTTCTAATATCGATTTCACAACTAGGACTACCGACTGCACTGAATGTTTTAATTGCAAAAGGAAAAAATGCTAAAAAACTAATTACAACAGCATTAATAATTTCCCTTACTATAGATTTTATCATTATTTTTATTCTTCTATTCTCATCTCAATATATAAGTATTACTCTTTTACATGAAAAAAAAGTTAATCTAGGACTAATTGCCATAGGTTTAATTCTACCTTTTATTAGTATTTCCAATATGTTAAGAAGTTATTTTTTTGCAAAGGAAAGAATGCTACCACACGTTATTACTAATATATTAGAAGATATAGTAAAACTTTTAGCAATAATATTATTATTACCAATATTTTTAAAAAAAGGAATAGATATTGCAATTGCATTTATAGTTCTTACTAACATATTAAGTGAACTTACATCAATTATCGGTTTTATTTTTTTAATTCCAAAATTTAAATATAAAAAAAATGATATAAAGCCCAATAAAAAAGACATAAAATCCCTTTTAAATATTGCCCTACCTACAACTGGAAGCAAAATAATAGGTAGCATCGGTTATTTTTTAGAACCAATTATAATTACCTATGTTCTTTATAAAATAGGATTTTCTAACAATTATATTATTAAAGAATATGGAATTATTAATGGATATGTACTACCGTTAATATTATTACCATCATTTTTTACACTTGCTATATCAAGTGCATTGATACCAAACGTTAGTAAAAACTATACAAATAAAAAATATAAATTGGTAAAAAGAAAAATTAAACAAGCAATAGTTTGTTGTCTAATAATAGGTATTCCAGCATCAATTCTATTTACTATCATACCAGAACTACCATTAAAACTGATTTATAATACAAACGAGGGAATTAATTATATAAAGTTTTTAGCTCCAATCTGTCTACTGCATTATATACAAGCACCCATTTCAACCAGCCTGCAAGCCATGAACAAAGCAAAAATTTCCTTAAAAGGAACATTATATGGAACCATTATCAGAACTATATTACTTTTTTTATTAAGTTATAAACTAGGCATCTGGTCACTTATTATAGCAACAGGGGTTAATATTGTTTTTGTTACAACATACGATTATATAAATGTTAAAAAATACTTAAAAGAAAATTAGTTTTTAAATATAAAAAAAGACGTAACATTTATTGGTGAAAAATAACAAGTATCCCCATTTTTAATAGAATATCCTAAATTATTAATTAATTTTTCATACATTATTAACCTTACACTATAGCCTATAGAATCTTTCTTTAAATCTTTTTTTATTTACTATTAGACCAAATATCAATAACTTGTTTTAAAGTAGATAATTTATATTCTATTGTACACCCAGATAAATTTCCTACTGATAAACAAGTAGCACTTAAGTAAAATGGAGTTTTAATATATTTATTACTATCATAATCAGAAATAATTATTTTATTTTGTATTTCAATTGATGAAAGGTCTACATCGTTGCATTTAATGGTTTTTCCTTTAATAATGTTACTAAATCACCAACTTTATATTCACCAGCTGGTAATCCTTCTGCACTTATTTTATTAACTACCAAAAACAATGTTATTATTAATACTAAATATTTTAATTTTTTCATTTTATTTCCTTTCAATATTAACTTTTATAACAAAACAAAGAGTAATATTATACTCTTTTTGATATACTAATTCCATCTCCAATTTCTAAAAAAGTAGTTTCAAAATTAGCATTTGTTTTTAGAAATTCAATATATTTTTTTATTTTTTTTACTAACTGTTTTGTATTACGACTACAATTAGAACAATCATTAACCAAGCCATGAAATGATAAATTATCCGTAATAATAACACCATTGGTATTTAAATTTTTTTGAAATTTTTCAAAAAATTTAATATATTGACTTTTAGCAGCATCAATAAATATTAAATCATATTTTCCCTTCAAATCAACATCTAAAGCATCAGCAAATATTAAATGTATTTTATCATTCATATTAAACAAATTGACATTATTTAAAGCTTTATCATACATATTTTTATCTCTTTCAATAGTTGTTACACTAACACCACAAAAAGCCATTTTTATTGACGAATAACCTATAGCAGTTCCTATTTCTAAAACACTTTTTATACCATTTTTTTTAATATAATCTGTTAAAAAATCAATTCCATCCTTAAGCATAATAGGAACATGATTTTCTAAAGCATATTTTTCTAAATCTTCTATTCGTATGTGTACCATAATCCCGCCTTAATCAATTCATTTTTCTTTGCTATATGTTCTTTATCAGTTTTAGTAAAATAAGTCTTCCCGGTTTTATCAGAAACAAAATAATAATAATCATGAACTGTTGGATAAATAGATGCTAAAATACTTTCTATACTAGGATTACAAATAGGTCCAACCGGTAATTTTCCTATCATTAAACTTGATCGCGTATTATATGCATTATTATCATTAAGTTCGACTGTAGTTAAATCTCTTTCACTAAGATCAACACCAGCACCATAATAAGCTGTAACATCGCTACCCAAACTCCAATTATTTTTTAAACGATTATAAAAAACACCAGCAATTCCTTTCCTATCAGAACTATTTATACCTTCTAATTCAACAATAGATGCAATAGTCAAAATTTGATGTGGAGTATATCCACTTTTTTCTATATCAATTTTATATTTTTTTAAATTTTTATCCATTTGATCTAACATTACATTAAATATCTCTTTAACAGATATATTCTTTCTAAAGCTATATGTATTTGGAAATAAATATCCTTCTAGTGAATAATAAATATTGCTATTTAATATATCACTATTTATGAACCAATATTTATCTATTAATTTTTGTAAATACTTTTGATCATTCAAGGTTTTTAATACATCTTCTTCTTTATTATTAGTATTAGCAACAATCTGTTTTATAATATAACGCATATTCTTACCTTCTTTAAAAGTAATTTTAACGCTATTTAAATCATGCTTAATATCACCAGATAATGTATAAACAACCTCATCAACACTCATATTTCGATTAAGCTGATAAACACCAGCCTTAATACTTTTTGGTTTATGTAATTTTACATAAATCTTATAACTAAATTTTGAACGAATTAACTTATTTTTTAATAAATCTTGTGCAATTGAATAGTAATTACTTCCTTCTTTAACAGAAAAATTTACAACACCACTACTTTTAGTAACTGCTCTTAAAGATACGTGATAATAAACAAGCCATACGCCCAAAAAAGATACAATAAAAGTTATTATACTAGTTATAATAAAAAGAAATCTTTTCATACCATTTAATTAATTAGCATTTCCATTATTTGCTTCAGATTGAATTTCTTCTAAAATAGTTTCAATAATTTTCCACTCTTTTTCTGTTTCTATTGGTAATAATTTTGTTTCAGCCTCATTTGGATTATAAATTGACGCAAAAACCTTAGTATTACCTTCTTCATCCATTGTATTATCAGTATAAACTATATAATTTTTTTTAGTTTCCTCTGATTCAAACGTAAATAATACTTCACATTCTACTTCATTACCTTCATCATTAATTACTTTAAATGTCATTATTTCCTCATTTTCCATATTTTTCATCCTTCCTTTTAATATCTAAATATGTTTGTAAAATAATACTTGCAGCTAGTGCATCAATACTTTTCTTTCGTTTTTTACGAGATAAATTAGCCTCCAACATATAATTAGTTGCCTCAACTGTTGTCAGTCTTTCATCTTGCATAATAACAGAAATACAAAACCATGACTCTAGCATTCTTTTGTATTCTAATGTTGCCTCACCACGAAAACCAATACTATTATTCATATTTTTAGGTAAACCCAAAACAATTGTAGTAATTTTATTTTCATCAATAATCTTTTTTAACGGTTTATACGTTTCTTTATAATTTTCATTATCAAATCTAATAATTCCAATAGATGTTGCTATTGTGTTAGTAAGATCACTAACAGCAACTCCCAATGTTTTGGTTCCTAAATCAAGACCTAAATATCTCATTATCTATTCAAATATTTTTTAACAAGAACCTCTAATATTTCGGCCCTTTCAAACCTTGTTATTTTATTTCTGGCCTCTTTGTGACTGGAAATGTAACCTGGATCTCCACTCATTAAATAACCTACAATTTGATTAATTGAATTATATCCACGCTCATCTAATATTAAAGCTACTTCTTTAATAGTTTCTGCTATTAGTTCTTCTTGAAACTCTAAAGAGTTATAAGTTTTTGTCTGATCCATACATACCTCCTACCTATGAATACACTCTAATTTTAACATATATGACATTTTTTGTAAATACTAAAGCTTTTTTCCATTAAAACTTGCCAATAAAAATCAATAGTTTTTGATAATTTTTTCATATTGTATTTTCAAACATGCTAACGCAAGCTATCTAATTTTGTTGACATACTAAAAATAATAATTACCACATTTTTAATTCTTTATATATCTTTTTCACAATTCCATACTTCATTTTCCTTTTTCCTTCCTATTCTTTATACTATGATTGCTTTCAACTCCTCTACATATCATCATTTTGGCGCTTTACACAAAAACTATTTAAATCTCATCTTGTTTAAACAAATATATTATGTGAAAGTTGGATAACACTTTTAATAACGAGATCTTTATATCTAAAAGAGCTACGTTATCCAATCACTTCAATCATAATAAAAAAAATGCAATATTCAATCACATTTCTATAATTAATTATTACACTTTTATAATACCAAAAAAGTAAGTTTGAAATAATAGACTTTCAAAAGAAGAAAAAGAACTTTACCAAAAAAACATGTAGAAAAAAACTAGGGTTTTGTCTACATTATGAATAATTTTATAAAATTATCTTTGTTGTAAAGATATTAAATCATCCATTGCCCCTACCTCATTTTTATTTACATTTATTTCAATGGTTGGTTCTAATATTATCCTTTTATAACAGTCATAACTAAATGTCATACTTGACATAATGATTTTTTCTTTTTTTTCATTTAAATAATATTTTGAAATGTTAGCATGAACAATAGGTGTTAAGGAAAAATTTTTATCTAAAACTAATTTAATATCATAAAAATTATTATTATAAGTAAAAGGAATACTTTCAAACATTGCAAGATAAACAAACTTTTTATTTAACTGTACAAAGCAGGTAAAAGTCTCATATAAGTCCTTTCCTTCTTCTTGTTTATATACATCATCGAAATTACTATTATTTTTCAAGATTCATCACCAAAAACATTTTAACATATAATACTTAACTTTACAAATTACTAAATAAATAGTATAATGATTAGGTCGCAAAAGAAAGGAGGTTAAAATGAAATTTTTCGAAAATAATGATACTTTAGTATATGCTCTAGGTGGACTTGGCGAAGTTGGAAAGAATTGTTATTGCGTTGAATGTGGAAATGAAATTATTATCACAGACGTAGGTATTACTTTTCCAACGAGTGAACTACCTGGTGTTGATTATATTATTCCAGATTTTAACTACTTAAAGAAAAATGAATATAAAATTAAAGCCTTATTTATAACACATGGACACGAAGATCATATTGGTGGAATTCCTTTTTTACTTAGTTACATTAATATTCCAGCTATTTATGCTCCTAATCAGGCTGCTGGATTAATCAGAAAAAAACTAGAAGATAAAAATATTAAATATAAAAATTTATATGTATATACAGAAAAAACCAAAGTTAAATTTAAAAATATTAATATAGAATTTTTTAGAACAACACACTCTATTCCTGATTCACACGGAATAGTAATTAATACACCTAATGGAACTATCGTAACAACTGGAGATTTTAAATTTGATTTTACGCCAATTGGACCAATGGCTAATATTCATAAAATGGCTGCCATTGGGCAAAAAGGTGTTAGCTTACTATTAAGTGATAGTACTAATGCACTAAATGAAGGTATGAGTACTAGTGAATCTAAAGTAGATGCCACCTTATCTGAGATATTTTTAAGACATAGTGGTAGAATTATTATTGCTACATTTGCATCTAATATATACAGATTAAAACACATAGTAGATACTTGTAAAAGAAATAACCGTAAAATTGCTATTTTTGGAAGAAGTATGGAAAACAATATTGAAATTTCCTTAAAAGAAGGTTATATAAAACATAAAGATATATTTATAGATCCAATCGAAGCAAATAAATTAGATCCAAGTAAAGTATGTCTTTTATGCACTGGTTCTCAAGGCGAACCACTTGCTGCTTTATCTAGAATAGCTAACGGCACACATAGACAAATTAAATTACAAAAAGATGATTTAGTTATATTATCATCATCTGCTATACCAGGAAATGCTTTAAGCATTTCTAAAACAATTAATAAATTATATTTACAAAACGTTAAAGTTTGTACTAATTCTTCTCTAGCTGACGTTCATACATCAGGACATGGTAATCAAGAAGAACTAAAACTGATGTTAAGATTAATAAAGCCTAAATATTTCATGCCTTTTCATGGTGAATTTAGAATGCTTAAAAGTCACGCCGATGTTGCTATAGAATGTGGTATTCCTAAAGATAATTGTTTCATTTTAGAAAATGGAGAAATATTATCAATAAGAAAAGGAAAAATACAAAAAAAAGGCCACGTTCAAGCTGGAGATATATATGTTGATGGTAATAGAATTGGTGAAGTATCGTCTGCCGTTATGCGTGAGAGAAAAACAATGTCCAATGATGGGATTGTGGTTGTTATTGCTAATATAGATACTAAAGAAAAAAAATTACTTGGAGATGTCAATATAACAACTCGTGGATTTGTATATGTTCAAGAAAATTACGACTTAATAAATAAATTAGAATCCATATCCAAGAAAATAATATTAGATAATATTAAAAAATATGTATCTTTTAATGAAATTAAATCTAATATCATAACTGAATTATCAAGTTATATTACAAATGTAACAGGAAGAAGACCAATAATTACACCAGTTATGATAGATACGAAAAAAGCAAATTAACGTTGATTGGATGTGAACCCAAATCGGTAGACATCTAAAAAAAGCAAATAGAAAAATCAAAGGCGAACGAAGTAAGTTTTAATATTAACCCAAAAAGTTGGACACTTTATAATATTTATTAATTAGAGGACTGTCACCTATAATTTACAGGTGACAGTCCTTTTAATTTCACTTTTATTTTATCTATAATTTCTTTGTTTTTATCATTTTTATCAGTTTTAGATAAAGTATAATAATATACTGATTTAGCTAGTCCTGATATTTTTAGAAGAATCCTTAAAGGATATGTTAGCCGAAGTTCTCTTACAACATTTACTTTTTCTTCTGTTGTACCTTGAGGAAGACTCGGTATTTTTTTAATATTTCGTATCTTTTTTTGTAATCTTCGTGCGTCAAATCCTTTTCTTTAGGAAGACCTTTTTGTTCTGAAATAGTAGTTCCAGTTTTATTGTATTTAACAACCATAGTATGAACTGTACACCACTAATGCCATATTCATTTATCAAAATTTGATAACTATATTTACCAGATAAATATTTATTTACTATTTCAGTTCGTTCTTCATCTGAAAATCTTCTGAATTTTTGTCCTTTTGAAGATGAAGAAAACACCTCCTTTCGGAAGTGTATTCTACCATAATTTAACTTATATTTGCTTTTTTATACTATCTACTCTATGGAGTACATTTCAGCTTTTTCTTGTTTTAATTATTACAAAAACCACTAAAGGTACTATTAAAATTAAACATATACCAATTAGAGTCAATACTTTAAAATTTAAAAAAGTATCTGGAACATTTACAGTTTGGAAAGTATTATCAGTTACATCCATTTTTTTAATAGTTACAACGGGACAAACGGAAAAGTTAGGTAAATAAACTGCTGCTGAACCAAGATCATCAAATAAGAAAGGATAATACTTTTTAATATATTCAGATGAATAATTTGAGGTATTTTTATAATATACAGATGTATCATTATCTGAATCACTACTCATTGTCCAACAAGAAAATATTTTTGAAACAAAATTAGGAGTACTATTCGAAGGTTCATATATGCTATCAGCTGTTATTGAATCATTTTTTCCTACATATCCAAAATTATTTATAAAATCATCTATTGTTAACAATCTTAAACTGTATCCTAAATCATCTAAAGATAATAACTCTGATGAAAAAAAATCATTTCCCCAATTATCCACAACACGTTTAATATCAGAAATGTCATAATTAGTACTACATCCAGATATATCTTTTTCATTTAAATATTTACAATCTGATCGTGAATAATATGCAATAGCACCATACCCATCTTTTGAAACAGCACCATCTGAGTTTGTATATCTATTAATTATTCCTTTTCCATATTTATTTACCTCAGCTACTGTTAATGGTTCTGCTTTTAATAGGGTAACATTTTTACTATTTGCATCACTATTTTTTATAACAAAAAATTTAACATTATTATAATAAACTACATCACCTGTTTGAAATTCTTTTTCATTTATATTCTTTATTTTTGCCTTTTTTAAATTAATAACAGGGCGAACATAAGTTCCCTTTGTTCCAACACAAGTACTAACAACTTCATTAAATCCAATTTCAAAAGCCTCAATTTTTGAATCTCCCTTTGGGCTCATGGTCCAATAATAATAATTTTTTATCAAAAAACTTGGCGTTTTATTTTCAGACATCATAATCGTTCCTTGACCATTATCACTATATCCCAAATCATTTATAAGTTCATCTATTGTTATAAGTCTAGCACTATATCCTGTTTCGTCTTTTTTTAAATCACTTAACATGCCATTTTTATTTACCCAGGTATCTATAACCTGCTTTACATCTGATAATTTATAATCAACAACACATCCAGATTTATTACCTGCTGAAACACAATTACCACTTGAATAATAAGCCATTTGCAGATAATCCTTTTCGTAATTTATTTTATTTTTTAATTCCGTTGATGATAAATCAACTTCATCCTTTTTTAATGGTTCTTTTTTTAATAAAGTAACATAATCCTTATTTTTATCACTATCTTTTATCACATAATAGTCTATATTCTTATATGTAACAGAATCACCTATTTTATATGATTCATAAGCTTTCACATTTGATACCATAAATGATAAAAAAAGAAATATAAATATTGCCATTTTTTTCATATATCCTCCTACTATTTGTTAATTAATTTTCGTCTTTTAAACAATGTAGATACAACTATAAGTACTACTGTAATCATAATTATGCCTAGCTAAAAATTTTTTATGTAGCAATATATTAGAAACAACAACAATATCACTCTTAATAATCTAAAAATTTACATTTTTTAATGTTATACCAGGACAAACATTAAATTTATTCGACCAATCTAAACGAAATTTTAAAATCGAAGATTAACTATTACCCATACATAGTATAATTTCAAAATATAAAAATTATGATTATCTGTTTTACTCATCTTCAATTACATAAAAAGATATACCATTGTATATTACTATCACCTATATAATATTTCTCATAAGCCTTAACACTTAATAACAAAAAGAAAAAAAATAGAAAAATAAATAAAAATCTCTTCATAAATTCTATACTATTAGTATACAACATTTTATGGATTTTTACAAATATATAGATGCATCTACCTTATAACCATAATATTTTAATTGTCTTAACAACCTAAAAACCGCATCATCTTTTGCCGTGGTCTCAATCATTATATCTATATCTTGATCATATTTTTTGATAATATCTAAAAATTTCATAAATGATTTTACATCTATATAATCATGATGAACCCTATTTTCTTTCTTACTTTTAAAAGACGAAAAGTGCATCTTAAAATTCTTTTTCGAGGTTAATATATATTCTAAATTTTGTTCTAATATTTTTCCTAAATTATTGCATTTATAATGATGATAATCAAGACAAATTCCAACATTTGTTCTTTTAGATATATACAATCTTCAATCGTATATATTTTATCATCATTTTCTATCAAAATTATTTTTTTGATATCATCATCTAATAAGTTAAAATTTTTTATAAATCTTTTTATTTTCTCCTCCTTGCTAATTGTCTTACCCCAATATGAAAAATTAAATTTGAATTAATATTCATCAAATTAAACATATTTTGATAAATTCTGCATATATTAATACTAGATTTTACAACATCACTATTCACACTATTCAAAACATAATATGGATCTATATGCATATCTACTCTCATATTATTTTCATTAATAATTTTACCTATTCTTTTAAAATTTCCTCTAAATTTTTAAAATTTTTTAATATTACTATATTTAACTTAGTATAACCACTATCTCCTAATTTCTGAAAATATGTATATGTAAGCATACCTGATAATGTAATATCAAGGGTCTTTCAAATACAAGCATAACCTAATCTTATTTTCATTTTATCACCATTTTTATTATGAATAAGAAAGGAAAATTTATGACATTAAAAAAAGATAAAATTATCAGTACAATTTTTATTATTGCTTTATGTTTTTTATTTCATTTTTTATATGAATGGTTTAAAAACCCATTGTTTGCAATATTTTTCCCAGTTAATGAATCTATATGGGAGCATATGAAAATTTTATTTTCAAGTATTTGTTTTTATGGAATTATTGATTACATTATTTTATATAAAAACAAGATAAAAACAAATAATTTCGTATTTAATATATTTATCACATCAATTATAAGTATTATCATATATTTATTAATATTTTTACCAATATATAATATTATTGGTGAAAATATACTAATAAGTATATCATTAATGATTATAGTGATTATAATAACACAAATAATAAGTTATTATATTTTAAGAAAGAAAAATATAAACTATATAAATTATTTAAGTTTTATTTTAATAATAATATCATATATAATATTTGGCTTTTTAACATATAATCCTATAAAAAATTACATATTTTTAGATACTACTAAAAATATTTATGGAATCAATAACTATAATATTTAATATATTTTATTGGGTGATATCTTGTTAGTATATAGAATTATAAAAGATAAAAGGGAATATGAATGTTATATAAATAAACAAATTTATTTCAATAACATTCCAATTTTTAATATTCAAAATAAAAATTCCTTATATAAATTAAATACTTTTGTATATCAAAATAAAATATATAAGCATTTTTTTTATTTTCCTCAAGATGCATTTGAGATTGCTAAAATACTTATGAATAATGAAAATAAAAAAGGAATAAAAATTTTAGAATATCAATTAAATAATAATTCTGTTATCAATAAAATTGGTTTTGGAAATTATGGTGCTTTGAAAAGAAAAGATTATTTACCTAAAAATAAATTAATACATATTAGTCCATATGAAAATAGCACTTATCCTGTAATTGAAATAAGAATTGATCAAGCTATTAACGCTATTACTACCAATAATTGTTTTGATATTGATGCCCACTTACCTATACCTAATAGTTTAAATAATAAAGAAAAATTAAAGCAGTTAATATTATACAAAATATATTTAGAAAAAATACTTAATGATTTTAATATTGTATATCCTCATGGAAAGGATGGATTAATGAGAATCTCTGAACATTATAAAAATATTAAACAATTAACTATACCAGATAAATATCTGAAAATATTATGTTAAAAAGAATAGTTTTTCCTATTCTTTTATTTTTATTAAACGAAAATAATCTTGCCCATTCACATTATTTAAATCAATGGAATCATTAGTAGTGTCATAAATACCATAATATATAATTTTATCATTTGATATATTAGATACCCCATTTAATACAGTTCGATTTATATTAAATTCTATAATATAATAATTTTTATTATTTTTTATATTATTAGTATTTATATTAAATTCAGTAGATTTTTTAATAGCCAATTTATTATTATATAAATTATATGTACCAACGTAATAATTATCTGATTTATTATCTTTATCCTTGTACCAAATAAATGATTTATCTAAATTTAATTTCATCAAAGCATTTGTATTAATATTTGATGAAACTAAATAATCGTTATTTGATAATAAGTCAATTTGATTAAATTTAAAATATTTAACTGAGAAAAAATTAAAAAAAAGTAAAATAGTTAAAAATAAAACAGGAGATAATAAATTAGTTCCACCAGCATCTTTTATTTTTTCGTCTATCTCATAATTAGATAACTGAAAATGTTTTTTCTTTATTTTATTTATCTTATGATTTGCAAAGTTTATATAAATACTATTAAATTTAATAGCTATTATAAAAGATAAAAGATATGTGCCAACTAATAAAATTAATGCTATTTTATAATTAATAATAGCAAAAAAACATATACTAATATTTAATATTGCAAAAAAGAAAGCAAGTAAATACATTTTTCTATAGAAAAAATAAAAAACAGATAGAAAAAAAGTTGGAAATGAAAATACTTTGTTAGATATTTTCTTATAATTTTTATCTATATATAATTCTAATTCTCTAGTGTCACTTAATTCATAATTCTCAGTTATAATATGATTAATAATTCGATTTCCACATTTTGGACAAAATATTTGATTTTCTTGAATACTAGTTCCACAGTAAGGACAATTCATATAATCACTCCCTATTTTAATTATAACACGTATAAATTAAAAGATAAATAAAAAACAAAACTGATTTTAAAATTAAAAGAGTAAATTTTAAAATCAGTCCTTGTTTTTTATTCATAAACATTTTATTTTTTACTCAATATCATTTTTAATTTATCTAAACCAAAAATAATTAAACCACCTATTATAAAAAATAATATGCTAAAAGTTTTTAAACTCATGGGATCCATTTGATCTTTTAAGGTAGTAGGTCCCATTATAATAGCATATATACTACCAAGCATAAGACCAAGTATTAAATATATAGTTTGACTTCGCCATTTTTCTAAAGCCTTTTTTATTGATTTAATAACTAATACAACACCAAGTATTACCCCAACACCAAATACTATTAAAGCTGGCAGATAAGCAAAATTTAGATGTAAAACTTCCTTTATACCAGTCATAATAGGTATATATAAACCAAAAATCAAAAGTAATGTTGAGCCTGATATTCCAGGAAGTACCATAGCTGATATTGCAAACATACCAACTAGTATAATATATATAATTAACCCAAAATTCAAATTAGTTATATCAACAATTTTACTACTTGATGAAACAGGATTCAACAAAGTTATTAAAACAACTACTAAAATTCCTATTAAAGTAAAAATCAAATTCAAATATTTGCCTTTCAACAATTTTTTTTCTTCTTTTATAATAAGTGGTATAGAAAAAATTATAAAACCTAAAAATAAGGAACTTATTATATATATTTTCTTTTCAAATAGATTAGCCAATATTAGTGAAGATAAAATCATTCCTACTATCCAGCCTATTCCAAGTTTTATTAAAAATAGTAAACTTTCCCTTTTCTTTTTTTTATCACCAAAAATTATTCCATCTAATGAATTTATAAACTTATCATAAAAGCCCATAATAAAAGCTATTGTACCCCCACTAACACCAGGAACACTGTCTGCAAGGGCCATAAAAAATCCCCTAATAAAATTAATTATCATAATACTCTCCTCTACTATTAAATTATAACATGAATATTATTTTTAGTCTAGAAAAAAAGACTGTTATTAAAAACAATCTTTAAAGAGAACAACTATTTTTTTCATAAATTCTTCTTATAGCACTACCAAGACTCCTTCCTATTTCTAAAATAGAATTACCTGCTCTTGTTATAGCACTTATAAAAGTTGAAGTTAAATAACTATTGCCACCACTTATTTTTATCATTTCTTCCTTTTTTAAAATTTTCATTCACGGCACCCAAGTGGTCTTAAAATGCCATCAAGAATTCCTGTAATAAAAGTAATACCAACGGCAATTATCGAAATTGTTGATATACTAATCCCGCCGCCTGTAATATTAACCATTTGCTTTTTTGTTAGTTTATTCAAATTACCACCCTTTCATTTTATTAATCAAATTCCTAAATATTGTAGTTTTTTCTTTTAATATAGTAACATCAATAATATTTTTTTTATTACAATCTTTCAAATTAATATCTATTAATACTTCATAATAAATTTTATTATCTACAAAATGTTTGCTGACATTTAAAACATTATAAGAATATTTTTTGTTTTCTATATATAAGTAAGTTTTCTTCAAAGGAAAATAATTATCATCTACAATAAGTGTATAGTTATTATTAATATATAGTTTATAATGATAATTAACATTATAAGGAACAAATAAAATTAACAATAATATAAATATCACAACATATAAAAATATATAATATTTAATATAATTTATTCTTTCATTTAAATTATATAAAACCGATAAATTATATTGATTCATCCTTGATAATTTTTCCCTCTTTCATTTCAATAATATGATTAAAAAGATCACAATTATTAAGTCTATGTGATATAAAAATAATTGTTTTATCCCTATAAAAATTAAAAATATTTTTTAATATTCTTCTTTCCATTAAAACATCTACTTGATTTAAGGCCTCATCTATAATTAAAATATTAAATTTTCTAAGTAAAGATCTTGCTAATATTATTCTTTGCCTTTCCCCACCAGATAAATTAAATCCATTTTCCTCTATCATATAATTAAAGCCAAGAGAATTTTTAGAAACTATAGAATTTATCTCACAGATTTTACAAATATTAATAATAAGTAAATCATCTGAACAGTCTAATTTAATATTGTTAATTATTGTATCATTAAATAATATTTCATTTTGGTTAATATATAATATATTTTTATTTATAACATCATTTTTATAATTATTAATGTCAATATCTTTTATTGTAATCTTATCAAAATTAATTAAATAATATTTCTTCAATAATTTAAACAATGTAGACTTACCACTTCCACTTTTACCAATAACAACAAGCTTTTCACCAATAGTAATCTTTAAATTAATATCCTTTAAAACATATGATATATCATCAAAACTATAATTTAAATTTTTAATAATGATATCTCCATTACTAAAATAATTAATAAAACCAGAATCAATATCATTAATCATTATATTGTTAATCCTCGAAAATGACAATTTATAATCATTGTAATCTATAGTAAAATCAACTAAATTATTAATAGAAGTTTTAAAAAAATCAAAAATAGAATTAAAAGTAATTAATGATCCTAATAATAATTTGTTATCACAAACAAACAATATTCCTATGTAATTAATTATTATTATTCCAATATTATTAATAATATCTTTTATAGTTTGCCTAATTATTATTATTTTAGATAATTTATAGTTTTGATTTACATAATTAATATGATTTGTTAAAACTTTTTTTAATACGTACTTTTTAATACTAATTCCCTTAACAGTTTCAAAACTATTAATAGAGTCAATCATATTGCTTTCATCTATTGACCTTAAATTTTTTAATTTCAAAAATAACAAATATAATATTTTTTTAAACATTATAAATAATACAATATTTAAAGATAATATCAACATACTAAGTAAAAATAAATCTATATTTAGTTTAAAAAGTAATATACCACCTACAATTATAATTGGTATATCTATAAATAGACTAACGATAATATTTCCTATTAAATTTTTTATATTATAAATATCATTAATTCTAGATATTATATCGCCTGTTGGATGATTCTTATAATGTTTATAAGGAAGAGAAAGTATTTTTTTAAAAATATCACTAGTAAGACTTAAATCAATTTTTTTATTTAAATATAAACAGAGTTTTTTTCTAATATAATCCATTATATGTTTTATAAAACAAATAGAAAAGAAGAACAAGAATATTATTATTAATTTTTGTTTTAATGAATTTATATTATCAACTAACTTACCAAAATAAAAAGAAGTTATTATTGAAAATATCGTAATAAAAATAGAATATATTGTTATTAATTTAATTACTCTTATATTTTTTTTTATAATATTAAATATAGTATAATACTTTTTTTCATTACAAACGGGAATAGTTTTATTTGGAATTGCTATAATTAACGAATTATTATATATTTTATTAAATTCTATATAAGATAATTTTTTAATTCCAACACTGGGGTCAGCAATTATAACGTGTTTTTTATTTATCTCATAAAGAACAATAAAATGATTATATAGTTTATTTATAACAACACTACAAATACAGGGCATTGGTATTTTATTTTTTAATAATTCTTCAAAAGGACAACTAACTCCTTCAGCAGAAAATCCTATATCATTTAATGTTGATACTAAATGATACATAGTTGTCCCACTCTTATTAGTTTTTGTCATCAAAGACAATGTATTTAAACTAATGTAGCCATTATAATATTTAATTAACATTAAAATAGAAGCTATTCCACATTCTTTATAACCTTCTTGTTTTACAAATGGATATTTTTTCACTTTTTCCTCCTCATCTATATGATAAAGTAAAAAGTACAAAAATCCTTTTTTTATAAAGAAAAAAATGTGAAAAAATCACATTTATTCAACTGTTACTGATTTAGCCAAATTTCTAGGTTTATCTATATCACAATTTCTTAATTTTGCAACTTCATAAGCAATTAATTGAATTGGTATTATAGCAACAAAGCTAGCCAAAAAATCACTTTCATCAATTTCTATTTTATAATTACTAAAATTTCCTTTATCATTAGTAATTGCCAAAATGGAAGTATTTCTAGCCATTACTTCTTTCAAATTACTTATAGTTTTATCTTTTATTTTATCATCAATAACAATAGCAATTACTAACTTTTTTTCATCCATTAATGCTATTGTACCATGTTTTAATTCTCCTGCTGGATATGCCTCACTATGAATATAAGAAATTTCTTTTAATTTCAAACTACCTTCTTGGGCAATATAATAATCAACACCACGACCCAAATAAAATATATCATCATATTTGGAAATAATTTTTGCATATTTTTTATAATCTCTATTTATATACTTAGAAAGCAAATTAGGAATTTTAAATAAATCTTGAATTAATTTTTTATCGTTCTTAACATTTAAAGCAAGAAGCAATAACACTAAGCATTGAGCCATATATGCTTTAGTTGTAGCAACAGAAATTTCAATACCTGAAATAGTATATAAAACATATTTAGCTTCTCTTGCTATACTTGATTTATATACATTAACAATAGCAAGTGTATCAAGTAAAGCATCATTTGCTATTTTTAAAGCTTCCTTTGTATCAGCTGTTTCTCCAGATTGTGAAATAACTATTACTAAACTATTTTTATTAAAAAAATGTTTCTTATATCTATATTCTGAGGCATAACTTACAGTTGTTTTTATATTAGCAATAGATTCAATATAATACTTACCAATTAATCCAGCATGATATGCAGAACCACATGCTACAATTTCAATTTCCTCATATTTACTAATATCAAATATATCAACTATTTTATCATTTTTAATATACTTATTTAATATTTTTTTAAATACATCTGGTTCTTCATTTATTTCTTTTAACATAAAATGTTCATACCCATTTTTACTTATATCATCTACTAATATATCATAAACATTTTTATTCTTCTTTATTTCTTTCAAATCTCTATCAAAAATTTTAAATCCATTTTCATTCGCCTCTACAATATCATAATTATCCAAAAGATAATATTCACTAGTAAAATGAACAATAGCTGGAATATCACTAGCAAATATCGTTGATGTATCTTTTTTACCAACAATTAATGGACTATCTTTTCTAATTGCATAAAGTGTATTTTTTATATCACTATTTATAATACATAAGGCATACGAACCTTTTAATATTTCTACCATTTTTAATATGGATGTTTTCATATCATTATATTTATTATACAAACTATCAAGCAATGCAGCAATGACTTCTGTATCTGTATCACTTTCAAATTTATAATCTTTATCAAGTTTATTTTTTAATTCCTCATAATTTTCAATTATCCCATTATGTACAAGAGTAATTTTATTTTTTTTATGAGGATGGGCATTTATTTTGTTTGCAACCCCATGTGTTGCCCATCTAGTATGAGCAATAGCTAATGTTGAATTCAAATCATAATTAATTATTTTATCTAAATTTTCAATTTTACCTACTTCTTTTTTTATAACAATACTATCACCATCACGATAAGCAATACCAGCTGAATCATAACCACGATATTCTAATGTTTTTAAACCATTCATAGTATTTAAAATAGCTTTTTTACCTACAAACCCGGTAATCCCACACATATAAATTCCTCCTTTTTGATTATTCTTTTGTTACAAGACATATTTTGTATTTTGTAAATAATCTAACGAATATAATCCGTAGTAGCATCCGCCGATAATTCGATAACTACTAATCCTCGTCAAGTATATAACTTCAGGCGCTCATTTATTAAAAAAAATCTCCCCTCCTATTTTTTAATAAACTAAATAAATTATAGCACTAAAGTATCAATATACAAAATTTATATAAAAAAACTATTTTTTAAATTCCTTTATTTTCTTTTTAGCTAAACTAGTATGGGCAATAGAAAACCAATTCAAATCAGGACCTAAAAATTTACTATCTGTAATAATTCTTACTCTATCTTTATTTTGCAATACATAGTTAAATTCTACATTTTTATCATTTACTAATACCCCTATCATATGATTTGCAATTTCTGTATGTATTTTATAAGCAAAGTCAATAATCGTTGATCCTTTAGGCAATTCAATTGTATCTCCTTTTGGTGTATATACATAAACCTTATCAGAAAATAATTCCTTTTTTACCTGATGAACAAAATCTTGATTATTCAAAAACATTGAATTAATTTCTGTTAATGACTTAAAAAATTGAAATTTTTCATGCAAATCTTTTTGCATTATGTATCTAGCATTTTTTTGCATAGTCCAATAAGCTGTAAGACCTAAAGAAGCTATTTTATCCATATCAAATGTTCTAATTTGAGCTTGTACCAACTTTTCATCTACTCCAAATACTGTTGTGTGTAAACTCCTATACATGTTTGTTTTGGGATTACATATATAATCTTTAAACCTATCATTTATAGGATGATATAAACTATGTATTAAACCAAGTGTCATATAACAATTATCAATTTCATCAACTATTACTTTCAAAGCTAATAAATCATGAATATCAGATAATCTTTTACCTTCATTAAGCCTTTTATATATTCCATATATATTTTTAGTTCTAACTTTTATTTTATTAGTAATATTTTTAGTATTTAATAAACAAGTTATTTTTTCATACATTTCATTCAAACAGCTACGACTTAAATATTCTATTTTTCTTTTTTCTTCCATTGTTTTTTTATAAATATCAGGTTTTAAATATCGAAATGACAAATCTTCAAGTTCTGATTTAATACGATAAGCCCCAATACAATAGGATAATGGGACAAAAATTTCCATAGTTTCTATCGCATTTTCCTTTTGTTTAAATCTTGATTTAAATGAAAGTGTACGCATATTATGTAATCTATCTGCAAGTTTAATAATTATTATTCTAACATCAGTAGTAATACTTGTAATAATTTTTCTGGTATTAGCATTATTTAAATCCTCTTTCGATGAAAAATTCATCTTAGCAAGTTTTGTAACACCATCTACTAGCTTAGCTATATCATTATTAAAGACATTGGCAATATCATCTTTTGTTATTTTAGTATCTTCGATTGTATCGTGCAATAACCCAGCACATATAGTATTACTATCAGCATTTAACTCAGATAAAATATATGCAACATTTAAAGGATGGGTAATATATTTTTCCCCACTTTGTCTAAACTGACCATTGTGTAAATAATCAGCATAATAATATGCTTTTTTTATTTGTTCAATTTCTTTTTCATCATACATTCTTAAATTATTCAATAAATTTTCTAAAGTCATATAATCTCCCCATATAAATATTAAAAAACACACAAAGAAATTTTAGTGTGTTTTAAAAATTAATATTAATTGATTGTACATTCTTAAACATAAAATCACATCCCAAAAATATATTAAATAGATATTACTATTTTATTTAATAATTGTCAATACTTTTTACGCAAAAATTCAGCTATTTGCTTTATATAAAATATACAATTACACACCATACTATAATAGTTAATCCAGTTCTAAGACATTCAAAAGGAGCATTTATAAGTAAGTCTCATACCATGAAATAAAAGAAGATATAGATTTATGGCAATTTTTTAAAAATATGACCGTTACTATTGTTAAAAATAATTATGTAATAATTTCTAAAATTACTAATTCTATAATTTGTTTTGTAATTAAACATGATAAATTAAGGCAATTAAAAATTTTACTCCATTAATAAAAGAGTAAAATTTTTTTAATATTCTTCATTGTATCTAATCCAATTAACACCTATATTATAATAATTATCTTTTAAATTTCTTTTTTTATAATCATAAATATACATATAATTATCCCTTATTTTTATTTTAAATTTATTCTTAAATCTATCTGTAATATAATCCCCATCTAATTTATATTTACAAACCATAGCCTCACAATAACCACTTACAATAACTTCCACATTAGGATGTTTATGATATCTTTTATGATAATTTTCTATTATATCTTTTACATTGTTATAATCAAGTTCATAAGACAATGTAACTTTATCTACGCCAAGAGAATGTAAAAAGGCAATGCTATAACTATTTACGACATTAAGACCAAAGTCAGTTACTACATCTTTATATTTATTAATACTTCCCAAATCAGATACTAAAACTCTTTTATTAATATCACGGTGATTAGTAATTATTCTACTTAACTTTAAAGTAGTATTTAAAGTATCTTTTAAATTATATATTTCATCATAACCTTGTAATTCACATATACTATCAATTAAAATAGATTTTTTTTGTACTATAGGATAATTTTTTAAATTCTTTTTATATTGAGATTTAAAGATAAAAGTTTTTTTTAATCGCTTTTTATTAAGTAAATCTACTGCCTTTCTCCTTAAATTATTTAAAACACTTGATGGAATAAATATATTATCACTTATATCTAAAGATAAATTATTCAAATAATAAACAGTATCGTTCAACTTGGCTAATTTTATATATATATCATTTTTTAAAGTAGCACTATTTAAAGCTTTCATAACAATATAATCACTTTCTGCTTCTATTTTTTTATCATTATAAATTAAAATTAATTTTAATTTTTCATTTAACTTAGCTATTAACTTAATATTTAATGGTAATTTAATATCTTCTTTTATTCTTTTATCAATATCCTGAAGTTGTTTATAATCTGTTGTTTTATATACATCACCTAAATTATATATTTTCTTTTTTATCATTACAATATCACCTTTTTTAGCACTTATACATCTTTTTTCATTAACAAACATGTTTGTAACTATAAAGCCAATATTATCATTAACAATTCTAATACCATCATTTATATTTAAATCATCTATAAGTTTAAGTTTAAAATATTTTTCTTTAACTGATATAATACTTCCTACTTTAATACCCATATGATTTGGCATAGATTTATTAACTATGTCATGATAATCCTCGTTAAATAAAAAACCCTTTGTAAATTTTCTATTAAATAACTTTTGTAATTCTTTAATATCATTTGGGGTAATATTTACAGTTCCTGTTTGAAGATAAGAATCAACAGCCTTACGATAAAGCTTAACCGCAAGATATACATATTCTTTTCTTTTCATTCTTCCTTCTATTTTAATAGAATCAACACCAATTTCAATTAATTTACCTATATTATCTAATGTCATTAAATCCTTAGTACTTAAAATATAACTTTCTAACCCAACAGGTTTATTATTTTTTATTAAACTATATTTCATTCGACAGCATTGAGTACAAGTACCACGATTACCACTTCTATTACCTATTAAACTACTCATAAGGCAACAACCTGAATAACACATACATAATGCACCTTGAACAAATACTTCAAGTTCCATATTAGAATTTTTTTTAATATAATCTATTTCATCTATTGAAACTTCGCGGGCCAAAACAGCTCTTTTTATATTTAACTTCTCAAGCAATTTAACACTTTGTAAAGAATGGATGTTCATTTGCGTCGATGCATGTAATTCTAACTTAGGATAAATTTGTCTTATTAAATCCATAGCACCAATATCTTGAATAATTAAAGCATCAACTCCGTTTTCATAAAGAAAAGACACATAAGATATAAATTCTTTCATTTCATTTTCATAAATTAATGTATTAACAGTAACATATATTTTAACGTCCCTTAAATGAGCATAATATAAAGCATCTTTTATCTCATCATCATCAAAATTATTAGCAAATGCTCTTGCCCCGTATTTTTTACCACTAATATAAACAGCATCTGCACCAGCACTAATAGCCGCTTTTAAACATTCCATATTACCTGCAGGAGCAAGTATTTCAATTTTTTTCATAAATAACACCAAACAGTATTATAATATAAAAAAAGAAAAATGACTATACTTAAATCATTTTATCTATATTTTTAGGAACCTTATCATTTTTGACTGCATTTATAATTTTATCTTCTTGTTCTTTCGTAACATTTTTGCCTGTAACTTGGGATAATGTTTGAATTACTTCCCTTAATGATCCTTCATTTTTTAAATCTGTTTCTTGTAACTTTTTAGCTAAACTCAAAATTGTATCTTTGCCTACATTAGTCTTTTTCTCTACCCTATCAAAAAATTTATTAGAAAACCCCATAAAACCCTCCTAATTTAGTATATGAAAAATAACTAATATTGTGTTAAATCGAATTGATGATTATTCATATAATATTTACAATCTTGTCTTTTGTTATTCAGTATTAATGTTTTTGAAACTTCATCAGAAACATTTTTATATCCGTAAAATTTATCATATAAAAAATTAATAACACTTTTAAATGTACTACAGCCAACCATATTATTATTTTTTCTTGTTATATACTTATATATATCCAATATTGCTAAATTAATATTATTAGAATTAACTGATTTATATTTATTTTTTAAATAATTATAGTAATTAATATCTATATGACTTATTTCATTTATTATTTCATAAAAAAGAATATTTTTATCATTATCAATATATTTTAAATACTTATTTAAATAAGTATAATAATCATCTATTTCTCTTAAGAAAAACAGTTCCTTTAAAGATATAGATAAATAAGCGTGCCTTTTTAAATAGGTTGAATCTAAAGGCGTTATTAAAGCATGATTATAATAATCAAAATCAAAACTTCTATCAAACGTAGGATCAGATATATAAATTCCATCTACGTTATATTTTAAATCTCGAATGTTGACAATAAGTCTATTATGTTTTCCTCCTACAACATCTACTATATAGCTTGTATTTTCTATTTGCAATTTATTTAAAAGATCACTTAGTAAATTTATATAACCAACACATACAATATAATCATTATTAAGAATTTTGTAAATATCCCTACAATCATCTATGTTTTTTGATTCTTTATATGTTTTGAATGATTTAACAATATTATAAGCATACAAATATTTTTCTAAACAGGATAGTTTACTTGCTTCTTTTATCATCAAAAAAAGAGTTTTTTCATATTTGATATATTCATTTATTTTTATAAAATTATTTTTATTAACAATTATTATATTATCTTTAACTAAAGATAAATGATTAAATAAATACTTATTAAATAACTCTTTACTATTTATTTTTATATAAGGCACAATATCAGTTTTATGAATTATATCAAAAATATTATTATAATCATCATAAAAAAATATAACACTAATATTTCTTTTTGTCTTCAAGAAATTTATTATATTAGAATCTGGATGATTTAAATAAACTTTATCTTCAACATTTAATTTATAAAAATCCAAATATTTATTCTCCTTTATTTTTAAAATTAAGTACGATTGGTGTTGATGTAAAATCAAATGCTTCTCTTATTTTATTTTCTAAATATCTTTCATATGAAAAATGAATAAGTCCTTTATTATTTACCTGAATATTAAAAGTTGGAGGTTGTGTTCTTACTTGTGATGCAAAATATATTTTTAACCTTTTACCCTTATATGAAGGGGGAATATTTAATTGATAAGCATCAGTTATAACATCATTTAACAAACTAGTTTTAATTTCTCTTTTAGAATTATTATAAGCATTGATTATTTCAGGCATGATAGTTTGTACTCTTCTTTTGGTTAAAGCAGATAAAAATACTACCCTAGCATATGGCATAAACTGAAAGTTAGCCTTTATATCATTTTGCCATTTCTTCATTTGCTGATCTTTATCTGAAACTGTATCCCACTTATTAACCGCAATTATTATAGGCTTTTTGGCATCAAGAATATATCCTGCTATATGTTTATCATGTTCTACAATTCCCTCTTTAGCATCTATTACAAGCACACACACATCTGATCTATCAATAGCTTTCATACTGCGTAATAAACTATATCTTTCAACATTTTCATACACTCTACCTTTTTTTCTCATTCCAGCTGTATCTATAACTGTAAAAACATCACCATGATATTTAAATTTAGTATCAATAGCATCACGAGTAGTACCTGATATATCACTTACTATAGATCTTTCTTGATTTAATATAGCATTTGTTAAACTACTTTTGCCAACATTTGGTCTACCTATTATAGAAAATTTTATAGAATTATCTATTACTGATTCATACCTTGGAATATGAGTATAAATACTTTCTAAAAGTTCATAAATTCCATCTCCCTGTTCTCCACTAACCTTAATATAATCGTTAAATCCTAGACAGTAAAATTCATACTCATTTTCTTTTATTTTTTTACTATCACATTTATTAATTACTACAATAACTTTATTAGCTATTTTAATAAGCATATCACGAACTATATAATCATCCGATGTAAGTCCTTCCTTACCATCAACAACAAATAATACAACATCTGCCTCATCAATAGCAAGAGATGCTTGAATCTTAATTTCAGAATTAAAGTTATTGTTATCTTTTTCAATACCACCAGTATCTATTAAATGAAATTCATAATTATCTGTTTTTACAACACCATAAACACGATCACGAGTTACCCCCGGACTATCTTCTATTATTGATAATTTTTTTCCTATTAATTTATTAAAGATTGTACTTTTACCCACATTTGGTCTACCAACTAAGGCAACAACAGGTCTTTTCATAAACATCACCAGACAAATTATATCAAAAATTAAAAAAAAAAGAAAGACCACTATTTAATGCAAGCATTAAAATTATAATCTACCTTTTTACCATTTAACTTACAATTAGATATCTTTATACAACCATCACTTGGTAATTCTATTTTACAATCAGTAACTTTAGAACCAGTATACTCAATCTTTTCAGCGATTCTATCTACAACCTTCATATTACTATCAAAAACTTCCGTATAACACTCATTAGTATCACACTTTTGTGGAAATTCTCCTTTATTATTTAATGCATAAAGTGCCATAGTATATTCAACACTACGTCCAAAAGCATCAATACTTCTTTCATTTGCAGAACGTTTTGCATCACTAATAATTCTAATCACAATAGGCACTACAATAAGAGCAATGATGGCAAGTATTACTAATACTGCTACTAGTTCAATTAAAGTAAAACCTTTCTTATTAACTTTCATAAATATCCTCCTACACTATATTATTATTTTATAATATTTATTCCCTTTTAGCAAGTATTTTAAATAAAAAAATTAAAGAATTGATCTTTAATTATAAAATATAAATTTAAAACAGATTAATATAAAAATCTTCCTTGTAAGTTAGAAAATTTAGATATTATTATATATTTTCATAGCAATACAAAATATTATTAAATATATATCCAAACTTAATTTGATAAATTATGAATTGTTTCATTAATACTACTTGATATTAACATCGCTAACTTTTCTATTACAAAATCAATTTCTTTCGGAGTAACCATTAGATTATATCCAATAGGAGTTAAAACCTCACTGACAAGCTTTTTAGTTTCTATATCGTTTAATGTCCCAATAAGACCAAATAATTTTTCTTTATCTATTTCATCAATTTTAATATCTTTATTCAAATAATTAACATTATTAAAAGTTAATTTACTCTTAGGATCTTTACTATACTCTTTATTAAATACATAATGTTTATACATATAATTAATAGTATCTGAAACAATAACAACTGCATCTACTACAGTTGGAATACCAATTGCAAGAACAGGTATATTTAATAACTCCTTACTTATTTCTTTTCTCTCATTACCAATACCACTACCAGGATGTATTCCAGTATCTGTCATTTGAACAGTTTTATTTACCCTATCGACCGATTGACTAGCTAAAGCATCTACAACAATTATAAAATCAGGTTTTATCTTTTTTACTATACTTTCAATAATATCACTAGTATCAATACCAGTAGTTCCCATAACCCCTGGTGTTATTGCTGCTACTGATCTATAATTATCATCTAAATTTCCCATTTCATAAATATGACTAGTTACTATAATATCACTAAACACCTTAGGTCCTAAAGAATCGGGAGTTGATTTTTCATTACCAAGGCCAATAAATAAACACTTATCACTATCTTTAATTTTCATTTTCATAAGCATATCACTTAAACAAGCTTTAATTACTTTTTTTACCTTTTTATAATTACTAGTATCTGTAATATCATCAAATTCAATAGTAATATAATTACCTTCTTTTTTTTCTAAACTATTTTTTTTATCTAAAAAAACAGTTGTTACTACTGTATTATCAATATTTTTTATTGTCTGTTTTACCCCATTCAAACTATTGGTATTATCAATAACATCTATTGCTAAATCAGTATGAATTTTGTAATTTTCTAAATTTATTGCATGTTCCATAAAATCACCAGTAATATTTTTTACATTTTTTCACAAATTATTTGATTTTTTTAAAGAATTTTGCTAAAATATGATTATATGTGATTCGGAGGTGAATATATGCCAAATTTAAAGAATGCTAAAAAAAGAGTTTTAGTAATTAAGAAAAAAGAAGAAGAAAACAATATGTTTGCTGCTACTATGAAATCTTCTATTAAGAAAGTAGAAAGAGCTATTAATTCTAAAAATAAAAATGAAGCTAATGATGCTTTAAAGGTTGCAGTTAAAGCTATTGATAAAGCTAGTCAAAAAGGTGCTACTAAGAAAAATACTGCAGCTAGAAACAAATCTAGATTAACTAAGAAAGTTAATGCAATGGAGTAATATACTTCATTTTTTTTTTATTTTTTGCTATAATTAATTAGGTGATAATATGAAAAAATTAATAACTTATTTTATACTTGCTATCATTGTTCTTATTGTATTTATTTATCGCAAGGATATAACTACTTATATAACTAATAATATTATTAAACAAGAAGTACAAGAAGAATTAAAATTTAATGAATATTCTAAAAAGAAAAATTATGAATATGTCCAAATAACTAATAATTTGTCAGTTACCAGTAAGGATAAAATCAAAAATATCTTCTATACTATTTTAGATAGTGGCATTAAATCATTTAGCTTTTATTGTGACACTAAATATAAAAATTGTAACAATGATATTAAAGAATTTTTTAATAATAAAGATACTTTATCTAATATTAATAATTTTGTCCATCCTTATAATTCATTCAAAAATATAAGAGTAAGTGTTACTAATTATGGCAAAATAACATTAGATATTAGTCATATTTATAATGATGATGAAATTAAAATTGTAAATGATCAAATAGAAAAATTCATTAAAGAAAATATTAATGACAATTTAAGCATTAATGATAAAATTAAATTATTTCACGACTATATAATCAATAATACTAAATTTGATACTGCAATTGAAAACAGTAATGATAGATTAAATTCAACATCATATACAGCATACGGACTTTTAATTAATCATTTGGCAATATGTGGGGGATATACTGATACTATGAGCATATATTTAGATAAATTAAATATTCCTAATTATCGTATTTCAACAGAAGAACACGTTTGGAATTTAGTAAATATTAACAATAATTGGTTAAATTTAGATGTTACTTGGGATGATCCTGTTACTAGTGATAATTCCGATGTTTTAATATATGATTATTACCTAATCAGTACTGATGAATTATTTAAAAAAGATTCAAAACAACATAATTTTAATCAAAACATATATAAAGAAGCCATATAAAAGGAAGGCAAATTTGCCTTCCTATTTTTTTGACTTTAATCTAGATAATTATAGAATAATATCCAATCTTCTATAAATTTTTAGTATTTTTTTAAAATATGATATTTTTTTCTGAACATAAAAATTAAAATCTCATTAGATTTACAAATAGATTTTTATTCAAAAAATGTATATTGAAATTCCCTCACTATCTGAATGATAATAACCTGCTCAACTTTTCTATCTCATAAACCTAATATAGATAAATATATTAAATATTTTACCTTTTAAAACGATAAAAATAATACCTCACTTTCATAAGGTGTTACTTTACACTAAAATTTTTTTATTAAAATTTTCTAAATAGATTCACTTTATTTTACAAATTTTTTTAAGTATCTAAATATTCTTCTAATACTAAATTATTATTCATAATAAATATAGCATTATTACCTATATAACGAATATGCCAAGGCTCATACTTATATCCTGTAATAGATTCTTTGCCTAATAAATATCTAATAATAAATCCATAATTAGCACAATTATTATATAACCATTTACCACTTAAAGTATTCTTAAATTCATCCTTTATTAAGCCAACATCAAATGCAAGACCAGTTTGGTGCTCCGAATAACCTGGGCGAGCTGAGTATGTGTCCGCTAAAACCCCATCTTTTAAATAATAATTATTAAAAAGTACTTCCTGCGTTTTATATGATCTAAAAGCTGAAATTATAGGAAGGTCTAATCCTATTACTTTAGCATCCATTTGTAGCTGATGTAAATAATAAATAGCTATTTTATTTATACCAGGATTATAATCTTTTGGCAATGGATTTTTCTTATTAACAAGTAATATATTATTAATATAATTTAATTTATTATTAGAAATATCTGTTACTATAACTTTTCTACTCAAAGTAGTTTTATTATTACTACTATCTTTAACAGTATATGTAATATAATAAATGCCATTTTTATTAACATTTAAATTAGAATTAACAACTACTTTATCTGTAATATCAAAATCATAATTATCAATTGCTTTAAATCCTAATTCATAATAACTATCATTTCTTTTTATAACTAAATCATCACCATTTAATAAAATTTTAGGTTTAATATCATCTATAACATCAATATTTCTAATCAAAGTTTTTTTAAAAAATAAAAAATTTAAAGTATAAATGATTTGATATTTTCCTATTTTTGTAATATTAAGATTATCATTAACACTAACAAAAGAATCAAGATTAATATTGAAAAATTTAGCTTGATACCAATCATCTATATAATTTGTATTAACAGAAATACTTATATTTTTTTTACCATTTAATTTAAATATTAAAACATTTTTTAAACACAAAACAAAAAACAACATCAGTAATACTGAAATCGTTATTTTTTTCATTTAACCTACCTTTCATGAAGTTCTTTTATTTTCTTTTCTATCTCATTTCCATATTCAATAGAATCATCATAAACAAATTCTAATTTAGGCATATGTCTAATATCAATTCGATCAAATAATTTCATTCGTATAAAACCACTGGCTTGATTTAGGGCTTTCAATGTTGATTGTTTTTTACTTTCATCAAGAGTAGTAAAATATATTTTAGCATAACTCAAATCATTAGTAACTTTAGCCGCCGTAATAGTTACAAACTTAACATCTTGGTTTTTTACTTCCCTTTCTATTACATAACTTACTTCTTCAACAAAACTATGATTTATTCTATTTATCTTATTATTCATTTTATCCCTCTTCCCTCATTATTATACCAATAATAAATATAAAAATCCATAAAAAAAAACTAAGAATATTTATTCTTAACCAATTGTTAATTTCTTAATATTTATAATGTCAACAATCAATAGTAACTACAAATTACATCATTAAATATTTAAAAACATCATTTTTTAAAAGAGCAACTAACAAACGACAATTTATCAAAAAAAGTTTTATATTAAATATCATCCAACACAATTATTATTTAACTACCTTTATTGGTACACTATCTGTTAATAGTAATGATTATATTATTACTATAATATAATCATCATCAAAAAATTACTCTTATAATATAATATTTTTAATGTATTTTTGTAACACTAAGCATAGCAGATATACCTCTATTAAAAAGCTAATATAATAATACAAAATAAACATTAAAAAACAAGTTTTAAAAACTTGTTACTTTAAATACTCATTTATATATGGTACAACTTGTTTCTTTCTCGAAGTCATATTGCTTACAAATACACCCTCATATACATCTTTTATACCAAATGCTTCCTTCAACATATTTTCACATCCACTAGTATATAATAAATATGACCCATTTTTAAGAACATCTGTAATAATAAATATTATTAATTCTAGTTCATTACTTTTTTTTCTTGTTTCCATTAGATTCAAATATTCATCTTTATCTTTCATAATGTTATCTATATCAAGAGTAATAGTCTGCCCAACAGCGTATTTTTTATCTCCTATTTGAAAATTCTTATAATCTTGAGTTAATACTTCTAATTTTGTTAATCCTTCTATACTAGTTCCAGCTTTTAACATTTCTTTATAAAAGTTATTATAATCTATATTCATTAATTTAGAAAGATTTTCCACTGTTATTTTATCTAATTGAGTGGTTGTACTACTAGTAAGCGCTAATGTATCAGACAAAATACCAGATAGCATCATACCTGCAATAGAATATGGAACCGGAATATTTTGTTCCTTATACATCTGATAAACAATTGTATTAGTACTACCGACTGCCATATTTCTAAAGTTAATTGGATCACTTGTTGATAAATCTCCTATTTTATGATGATCAACGACTTCCATTATATATGCCTCATCAAGGCCATCTACGCTCTGTTGAGATTCGTTATGATCAACTAAAATAACTTTTTTATTATGTTTTTCATTTTTATCAGTTACCCTAATAAGCCCTAAACATTCATCTTCCTTATTAACAACAGGATAGTTATTGTGTCCTAATTTATTAGCTTCCTTTAAAAATTCATAAAAATTACAATCTTCATTAAACTTATAAAAACTCTTATAACTCATTAAGTCTTTAATATATTCACTATGCAAAACTTTTCTTGTCGTTTTAATAGAGTTATATTTAGTTTTTATAATGTTTATTTTATTCATTTTAGCTATTTCTATAAAATCATCTACATCATTATTATCCACTATAATAATAGTTTTTACTTTCTTATTTATAGCGTGTGTTAATACTTTATCTCTTTTTCCCACTATTAATACAGTATCATTTAAAAAATTATATTGATTTACTATATTTGAACTATTACTAGTTGCAACAAGAACTTCCCCTTTTATTTCATCATCAAATTTTAATATCTCATCACCTTTTAATATTCTAAGTAAATTATCATAAGATGTTTCAATATATTCTTCATCATTTTCAATAAGTTCACGCGTTATATCTTTAGATGTAACTACGCCCTTTATTTTATTATCTTTATCTACAACAGGAGCACCTGTTATTTTATTTTCTTTAAAATAATAATACGTTTCTAATATAGTATCATTCTCTTTAACATGATAATCCTTATAATAATCAACATCTTTAATTTGTAATTTAACACTATCTAAATATAATGGAGTTTCAACTTTAAAATAATCAAGAACAAACTTTGTTTCTTTATTTGGTTCTCCTAACATTCGTGCTTCTGTATTATAGCCTAATTGTCTTTTCAAATAAGCAACACTAATAGCAGATGTAACACTATCTGTATCTGGTTTCTGATGACCAAAAACATATATTTTTTCTTTCATAAATACACTTCCTTCAAACAAAATAAATTATATCATAAAAAAAAGAGGAATACTACCTATTCTCTAAATTAACTTCTAGTATTCCTTCTATATTTTTATTAGGAGCTATATTTTGTGATTTAACATATCCATTACCGTTTATTTTGTAAGATATAGAAAATAAACTACATAATCTAACAACATCATTTCTAGACCAACCAGTAATATCTGGCATCAAATAATTACTTCCATTAGTTACTAAGAAAACTTTATTGTTACTAACTAATTTAGTATTCTTATTAGGATACTGATTAATAATTTTATCACCATCACCAATTATAACAACATTAACATTTTTATTACTTAAATCATTTATAGCCACACTTTTACTTTTACTTAAATAATTCCCCATGATATTTGTTTTCACTACTGTATCATTTTCACTAAACATATTATAATATTTTGCAATATTCTTAGTAAGATCTTTGATACTATCAGAAAGAGCATAATTTTGATTATGACTAGGTTTTTTTGTGGCAGCATATATAATAATTTGGGGATTATCTTTCGGATACATCATAGATATAGAAGATATATAATCTGTAGCACCTTTTAAATATCTTCCCTTTTCATATATCTGAGCTGTACCGGTTTTACCAATAATATCAAAGCCCTCAATGTAATATTTATGCCCAGTAGCCCAAGAATCTGAAATAACTTTTTCCATCAAATCTTTAATTTTATTTACAGTTTCAACACTAACTATTCTTTTTGTACTTTTGGTATTAGTCTTAGTTATTTTACCTGTTTTACCATCCACTATTTTAAATATCACATGAGGCTTTACCATATATCCATCATTTGCTATTATAGATAAAGCTTGTAAATGTTGAATTGGTGTTGTCAAAATACCTTGTCCATATCCAGCAGCAAGAACTTCTATTGGGTACTTAAAATTTAAAGATCCAGTCATCTCATTAGATAATTCTACTCCAGTAGTGGCAGAAAAACCATATTTTTTAAAACAAGCTTTTAATTCATCTTTAGACAAATACTTAGATACAATATTAGCAATTGCAACATTACTAGAATATTCAAAACCAGTATCATAAGATATTTCTCCCCATCCCTTTTTATCCCAATCATTAATTTTATTATCTTCATCTACTTGAAATGATCCGGATTTATATGTTTCACTACCATTATAAATTCCTTTTTCCATTGCACACATATAAGTAAATATCTTCATAGTAGATCCTGGTTCATACGTATAAGAAACCAAAGGATTCTCATATGACATATCTTTAGGTATATTATTAGGATCAAAAGATGTCGATGAACTACTAGCCAATATCGCCCCTGTTTTAGCATCCATAACTTCTATTAGAGTCCACTCTGGATTATATTCACTATCAACTTTATATATTGCACTTTCTACAAATCTTTGGATACTAGAATCAATTGTCAAATATATATCATCACCATTAATAGCTTCTACATTTTCCTCTGGCGTATCTGGTATTTTATATCCAAATTTATCCTGCTGATACTTCTCATATCCATTAACACCAGTTAACTGTTTATTAAATTTAGACTCAACACCTAACATACCAGTAATATTAGAAGAATCGTCAGCTTTTGCATAACCTATAATATATGAGGCAAAATTACCAGATGGATAATATCTATTTACAGTTTTTTCAAAAGATATACCAGGTAAATTTAAAGTTTCTATTTCCTTTTTCTTTAACTCAGTAATATTTCTACCATAACTACCAAATTGAACCTGATATAATTTAGAATTTAATCTTTCTAAAATATAATTATAATCAGCATCAAGTACAGATGATAACTCACGCGCCGTTTTTTCCTTATCTACCACATACATAGGCTTTTTATTACTATCTACCTTTTTTTTATCTAAGCAAGCTATTAAGGTATAAGATGTAACATTAAGTGCCAATGTATCACCATTTACATCAAATATTTTACCACGCTCTGCAACATGAACTTTTTTTACTGTATTACGATTGGCAGCAAAACTAGTCATATTTATACCATATACACTTTTAGATAAAGATAAATATATATACTGGGCATATAAAATTAAAATAAAAAACAAAAATATAAAAAACAATAAATTCGGTATTTTCCATTTTGTTCGTCTTTTCTTCATTTTCTACCACCTATTATAAATATTATATCATATCAAAAAAAAAACTTATACAAAATGTATAAATTTCAGAAAAAAAGAGGAATTTTTTTTTAAAATCATATTATCTCACTATAAATATAATAATTATATAATAAAAAATCAAAGGGCTAGATGAACTCACTTCGCTCACCGCCCCTTGATTTTTTTACACAAGATTTTTATTTGATGTCTACTAAATGGGGTTCACATCAATAACTTATAAATTTATTGAAAGTATTTTAAATATTGGCCAGGCTTACTCACTAATAGCAAATTGCTTTCAACAGCAAAGCTATCTATCACAATAATTTGTGAACAAATTATTATAAATTATTAAGTATCATTTACAGTATCTTTTTAGCTTTTCTACTTTTTTAATTTCTGTTATCTTTTTGTTTAGATAGCAGATTTTTTTATGGTTATAACGGGGCGCACGGTACCTTCGTAGCCATACACTTCGCGGTAGTACACTTTGCCACTGATGCTCACATACCACACCTCAAGAGTGGAATCTTCTATTTGACTCATCGTCCAATAACTATAGTTACTATTATATACCCAACTTGGGGTTTCTCCATTGCTTGATGGAGTTGTTTTATTCGTATCTAGACTATCTATATATCCTAAATTTGTAATTAAATCATCATGACTTAATAATCTTGCACTATAGCCTGTTTTATCCTCTTTTAAGTCACTTATCTTTAGTTTATCTAATGCCCAGGCATCAACTACATATTTTACTTCACTCTTTGCATAATCTGTCGTACATCCATCACGTATCAAATCATTAGAACCATTATATACACATGTTGAACTTGAATAGTATGCCATTCCTCCGTATCCATTATTATCATAGGCAGTTCCCTTTGATTCAGAGGTATTTTTATTCACATGATTATTTTCTGTTCCTACTCCGCCATATTTATTTACTTCAGCTACTGTTAATGGTTCTCTTTTTAATAATGTTACAGA